>DATNEH010000028.1:0-20643 GCA_035553015.1 Caulobacteraceae bacterium
CGCGACCGCGTCTACGCCGCCGAGCAGTTCTCCAACACCGTTTCGGTGACCGATCCGGCCAGCAACACCCTGCTGGGCGTCATCCGTCTCGGCGATCCGCAGCCCGGCAACCTCAGCCCCCTCTACCGGGGGCAGGTGCTGGTGCACGGGATGGGCTTCTCGCCCGACCACCGGACGCTCGCTGTGGTGGCGATCGCCACGAACGCGGTGATCTTCATCGACACGGCGACCAACACCGTACGCCACATCACCTACGTCGGCCGGGCCCCGCACGAGGCGTTCTTCACGCCGGACGGTCGCGAGGTGTGGGTGACGGTGCGCGGCGAGGACTACGTCGCCGTGCTCGACGGCAAGACGTTCCAGGAGACCGGCCGCATCATCGTCCCGAACGGACCGGGCATGACCATCTTCTCGCCCGACGGCAAGTATGGCTACGTCTGCTCCTCGTTCACGCCCGAGACCGACGTGATCTCTGTGGCCGATCACCAGATCGTCGGCCGGGTGCCGCAGGCCAGTCCGTTCTGCCCCAACATCGCCGCCACCCCCGACGGCGCGCAGGTGTGGTTCACCCTGAAGGACACCGGCCAAACGCAGGTGTTCAACGCCCGCCCGCCGTTCAACGTGCTGGCCACCCTCGACACCGGCCCCATCACCAACCACGTCAACATCGTCCGCAACGCCGGCGGCCAGTTCGCGTACGTGACGGTCGGCGGCCTCAACGAGGTGAAGGTGTTCCGCACGGACAGCTTCGCCCAGGTGGCGACCATCGCGGTCGGCAAGCTGCCGCACGGCCTCTGGCCCTCGGGCGATGGCTCGCGCGTCTACGTCGGCCTGGAGAACGCCGACCGCGTCGCGGCGATCGACACGCGGACCAACACTGTCGTCGGCGAGAGCCCGATCGGCCAGGGTCCGCAGGCGCTGACCTACGTGCCGGAGGCCGTACCCGAAGGCGACGCCGGGACGCAGAACCTGCAGCCGCTCGGAGTCGCCGGCCAGGCCGCGCACTTCGAGCTGGCGCCACCTGGCGCATCGGCGGGCAAGTCGCCGACCAGCGTCACGCTGTTCGATCAGGGCCTGGCGCAGGTGCTGCAGGCGGCGGTGAGTGGCCTGGCGCCAAAGCAACCCTATGTGCTGGCGCTCTCAGACAGGCCCGACGGCGGCGGCGCGCGGACACAGTTGGCGAGCTTCACCAGCAACCCGGCGGGAAGCGCCATCGTCAACGCCGTGGGCCCGATCCGCCAGCTGGCCGAGGAAGGCGATGCGGCGCCCCGCCGATACCTGCTGATCGCCCCCGCCGCAGAAGGCGCGGCGCCGGTGCAAGTTCAGGTGCTGGCGCCGAGGTAGCCGACCCGCGAGCGGAACGATCTTCGCCGGTGGCTGGTTCGGAGGGCTGGAGGGGCCGCCGCAGCTCGGGAGACGCCGATGCGCCCTGTGTTCCAGCTGATCGCCACCGCCACGGCCCTGATCGCCGGGTCCGCGCTCGCCGCGCCCGCGGACTCATCGCAGGCGGCGTCCGCAGGCAAGTCAGCCCCGCCGTCCGCCAAAACCGCAACCGGCGCTGACGCCAGCGCCACGGCCGGCGGCTTCGCAGTCGGTATGCCGGTCAAGGACAACACCGGGGCCACCATCGGCTCGATCGCCAGCCTGGGCAGCGACGCCGGTGGCAATCAGACCGCCGTGATCAAGATGGGCGCCGATCAGTTCCAGCTGCAGACCAGCAAACTGAACCAGACCGGCGGCGCGGCGGTGATCAACCTCACGCAAGCCCAGATCACCGCCATCCTGCACAGGAGCGCCGGCGCCGCCGCGCCGGGCGGCGCTGCCGGCGGCGCGGGAGCTGGCGGCGGGGCGGCGCCGGGCTCGACAAAGCAGTAGCGGGCACGCTGGGCGGGCCACCGCGCGACCGCCCGCGCAGCTTCAGCCGAGCTCGAGGCCTTCCAGGTCGCCCTGCTCGCGCCACTTGGCCATCAGCGCGTTGAACGCGTTGATCCCCGGCGCGTAGGCGCCGGCGCCCAGGCCACCGGAGCCCGGCTCGCCGAAGTGACCCTCGTTGTTGTAGTAGCCGGGGGTGCAGGCAGCCAGGAAGCGGGCGGCGACCACCGACAGACGCTGGATCTCGGCCACCCACTCGGCCTCTGCCTTCTTCGTGGGCTGCGAGTAGCGCGCGCCGCGGTCCATCACCTGCTTGATGATGTAGCTGACGTGCTGGGCCTGGTCGTCGAGCACCGACGTCAGGTTCACCGACCCGCCGTTCTGCGACTGGCCGAGGATGAAGCAGTTCGGAAAGCCGTGGCTGGAGAAGCCGTGGTAGGTCTTCATCCCGTCCGACCAGTAGTCGCTGAGCGTCTTGCCGCCGATACCCACGAGGTCGTAGCCGGCGCGCCGGGTCCAGGCGGTGCCCACCTCGAAGCCGGTCGCGAAGATGATGCAGTCGACCTCGTATTCGACGCCGTTCGCCACCACCGCATTCCTGGTGATCCGCTCGACGCCCTTCGAGTCGGAGGTGTCGACCAGCTTCACGTTGGGGCGGTTGAAGGTGGGCAGGTAGTCGTCGTTGAAGGTCGGCCGCTTGCAGAACTGGCGGTACCAGGGCTTCAGCATTTCCGCGATCGCCGGGTCCGTCACGGTGTCGTCCACGCGCTTGCGGATGCCGTTCATCTTCTGGAAGTCGGCGATCTCGGTCATCAGCGCGGCGTCGCGCTTGCTCATCGTGGTCCCGCGCCGCGCCTTGGCCGCGCGGCTCAGCATGCGGAAGATGTCGGTCCAGCCGTCGTTGACCAGGTCCTCCTCGACCGGGATGCCGATGACCATGTTGTTGAAGTTCTCGCGCCGGGCGCGCTGCCAGCCGGGCTGCAGGCTCTGCGCCCACGCCGTATCTGTCGGCTTGTTGCCGCGCAGGTCGACGCTCGAGGGGGTGCGCTGGAAGACGTAGAGCTGCTGCGCCGACGCGCCGACGTGCGGGACCGACTGGATCGCCGTCGCGCCGGTGCCGATGATCGCCACGCGCTTGTCGGACAGCTTGCTGAGGCCGCCCGCATGGCTGCCGCCCGTGTAGTCGTAATCCCAGCGGCTGGTGTGGAAGGTGTGGCCCTCGAAGTCGGTGATGCCGGGGATGGCCGGCAGCTTCGGCCGGTTCAGCGGGCCGGTGGCCATCACCACGAAGCGGGCGCGCATCGCGTCGCCCCGGTCGGTGGAGACGATCCAGCGCGCCGCCGCCTCGTCCCAGCGCAGCTCAGTCACCTTGGTCTGGAAGCAGGCGTTTTCGTAGAGATTGTAGTGCTTGGCGATGCGCTGCGAGTGCTCGTAGATCTCCGGCGCGAAGGAGTACTTCTCCTTCGGCATGTAGCCGAGCTCCTCGACCAGCGGCAGGTAGCAGTAGCTCTCGATGTCGCACTGGGCGCCGGGATATCGGTTCCAATACCAGGTGCCGCCGAAGTCGCCGCCCGCCTCGATCACGCGGATGTCCTCGAGGCCGGCTTCGCGCGCCCTGGCCCCCATCAGGAGGCCGCCGAAGCCGCCGCCGATGATCACCAGGTCGACCTCGTCGGTCAGCGGCGCGCGGGTGAACCCCGGCTCGACATAGTGGTCCTCGACGAAGTGGCGGAAGCGGCCCTCGACCTCGACGTACTGGGCGTTGCCGTCGGCGCGGACGCGCTTGTCGCGCTCGGCCTGGTACTTCTCGCGCAGGGCGTCCGGGTCGAAGTCCAGGACCGTGTCGTCGACCGTATTCGCGTCGTCCATCTCTTCCCTCCCCGCGGCCTCGTGGCTCTCTCGGGCGCCCGATGATGAGCGCAGTGCGCGGAGGGCCCCGCAAGGGAAGTCAACAAGGCTGGCGAGATGGCCAGCGTCAGTCGTCGGGCGGCGTGAGCGCCTGCAGGTCCTGCGTGGTCAGCGGGCGGCCGGCGAGCGCCGCGGCATTGCCGGCGGCGAGCACGCGATTGGCCTCCGCCTCCCAGGCCTGCGCCGGCGGCCAGTCCTTGAGCGTCATCGAGCCGTGCACGTGGCCGGCCAGCGTCCGCGTTACCGCCGGCGTCCCGGCATCCTGCAGCCGCGCGACATAGGCCTCGCACTCGTCGCGGCGCGGGTCGAACTCGGCGTTCATCACATAGGCCGGCGCGAGGCCGGCGAGGTCCGGCGCGAACAGCGGCGAGGCGTAGGGGTGGGCGCGGCTCGGCATGTCCGGCAGGTAGAGGTCGACCATCGCCAGGTCGCGCTCGCGGGTGGTGTCGTGGCCGGGTCGGAAGGTGCGCCAGGCGTAGGACGACTTGGTGAGATCCGTCCCGGCGATCTCCAACAGCTGCAGCGCCAGCGACGTCCCGCCGCGGTCGCGCGTCATCAGCGCCACCACCGCCGCGAAATTGCCGCCGGATGACGCGCCGCCGACGGTGACCGCGTTCGTCGCGATCCCGAGCGCCCCCGCCTGCTCGACCAGGCCGCAGAGCGCCGCGTAGCTGTCCTCGACGCCGGCCGGGAACGGGTGCTCCGGCGCCAGCCGGTACTCGACTGAGGCGACCAGCGACCCGCTCGCCGCCGCGCGCCGCGACAGCGGCCCGTCGGCGCGCGCCGCGCCCATCACGAAGCCGCCGCCGTGCAGGTAGACGTGCAGCGGCCACGGCCCCTCGCCCGCCGGCCGATAGAGCCGCACCGGCACGCCGCCCGCCTCGATGTCCTCCGCGGTGACGCCGGGCGCGAGCTCCCCGTCGCGCCCGGTGGCGAAGCGCGCGCGGATCGACGGCAGATTCTCCGGCTGCAGCGGCCGCGCCAGGTTGGCCTGGAAGTACGCGAGCATCTGCGCGATGCGCGGATCGAAGCTCGGCGTCGTGGCGTCGGCAGACTGGTTCATGCGGCTCTTCTAAGGGAGGCGGGGCCGGCGCCCAAGTTGCAGTCGTTCCGGCCTGTCGGGGGGCTCCAGCGCGGGGTCGTTCGGTGGGCGCCATCCTGGCACAGGCGCCCTGGCGTCCACCCGTGCCAGCCGGCGACACGATCATGAGCCTCGCCATCCAAGCCCCGGCCCGCGACCTGCAGCCCCACGCGACCAGCGGCCGACGCAGCGCGCTCGACAAGCTGCGCTCGTTCACCGGTCTCAACCCGCGCCTCGCGCCGCACATCGCGCAGACCATGCTGCGCGGCCGCGACGCCCAGGCCGGCGCCGACTTCGCCGCTTACGCCGAGACCCACGGCTTCGCCTTCACCTACGATACCGTCGCCAACAACATCCCGTTCGCCGCGCCGCTGCTGCGCGACTTCGCCGCCGGCCGCGAAGGCGAGCTGCGCTACCTGGAGATCGGGGCCTACGAGGGCCGCAACATCGCCTTCGTGGACTGGCTGCTGCCGGGCCGCCTCGCCATCACCGCCATCGACCCCTGGTTCGACGACGTCTTCAACCCGGACCCGCAGTACCACGGCATCGAGGCGCGCTTCCGCAGCAACGTCACGCTGACCGGCGTCACAGCCTTGCGCACCATCAAGGGCTTCTCCGGCATCGAGCTGCCGAAGCTGCAGGCGGCCGGCGAGCGCTTCGAGCTGATCTACATCGACGGCAGCCACACCGCCGTCGACGTGCTGATCGACCTCTGCTTCTGCGCCAACATGCTCGAAATCGGCGGCATGATGATCCTCGACGACTACTGGCACGACGTCAGCGACATCGGCGGCCCGGGCGTGAAGCAGGCCGTCGACCGTTTCCTCGGCGTCTTCCGCCGCCAGTTCAACGTCGCCGCCGCCTATCGCCAGGTGGCGCTGGTCAAGACCGCCGACATTCCGCGCTGACGGCGTTCCCGCGCTGAACTAAACCGATGCTCGCAAGAGCGGAGCCGGTCCCATGCGCACCGTGACGGTCTACACCGACTACAAGAGCCCCTACGCCTACCTCGCCAAGGATCCGACCTACGAGATGGCGGCCGCCTGCGGCGCGCAGCTCGACTGGCTGCCGTACACGCTGGACATCCCGAGCTACCTCGGCAGCGCCGAGATCGGGCCGGACGGCAGGCTGGTCAGCGCCAACCGCGACCCGCACCAGTGGCGCAAGGTGCGCTACGCCTACATGGACTGCCGGCGCGAGGCGAACCGGCGCGGGCTGACGTTGCGCGGCACGCAGAAGATCTGGGACTCCTCGATCGCCAACATCGGCCTCCTGTGGGCCAGGCAGCAAGGCGACGACGTGCTGCGCGGCTATTCCGACCGCGTCTTCGAGCGCTTCTGGCGGCGCGACCTGGACATCGAGGACCCGGCGGTGATCGAGGCGGTGATGCGCGAGGCTGGCGTCGAGACCGACGGCTTCGCCGCCTACCTGGCCGGCCCCGGGCGCGCCGAGCACGACGCCATCCGCGCGGCGGCCGAGGAAGCCGGCATCTTCGGCGTGCCGAGCTACGTGGTGGATGGCGAGCTGTTCTGGGGCCGCGAGAACCTGCCGACGATCCGCGAGCGGCTGCTGGCGACGGCCTGAGCAGCCGCTCCGTACACCGAAGATCGGCGGCTAACCAATTCGCGAAACCGTCGGCTAACGGCGTCGCCGATAGGTCGGCGCCGGGGCGGTCCGATCACATGGAGGCGCGTAGCGGATGCTGGATGCGAAGTCCGAGATGGAGGCGTTGTGGGCCGCCGTGTTCAGCCAGCCGCCCGCCATCGACGCCGATCCGTCGCTGCTCGCCCGGTTGATCCTGCATTGCTCGCCGCCGCCGCCTGTCTACGACCTGGGCGCAACCACGCGCTTGCGTCACTGCCCCGATTCCATGATAGTGGACGAATGTCTACCATCGAGGACGACGCCGGCATCCGGCTCGCCGGAAGGCTGAAGCTGGAGCGCGAGTCGCGCGGCTGGTCGCTGGCCGACCTGGCCGAGCGTTCGGGCGTCTCGCGCGGCGCGATCAGCAAGATCGAGCGCGGTGAATCCAGCCCCACCGCCGGCCTCTTGGTCCGGCTCGCGGACGCCTTCGACCTGACGCTGGCGGGGCTCGTCGCGCGCGCCGAAGGCGAAGCGGGCCGCGTCTCGCGCGCGGCCGACCAGCCCAAGTGGCGCGACCCGGCCTCCGGCTACCTGCGCCAGCAGCTGTTCGAGCGCGCCGACCACCCGGTCGAGTTGGTGAAGGTCGAGCTGCCGGCCGGCGCGCACGTCGGCTTTCCGGCCGCCTCCTACCGGCGCATCCGCCAGCTGGTCTGGGTGCTGGAAGGCGAGCTCGTGGTCGAAGAGGCGGGCGAGCGGCGGCGCCTCGCCGCCGGCGACTGCCTGGCGTTCGGCCCGCCGGCCGACAGCGCCTTCATCAACGAGACGGACGCGCCCTGCGCCTACCTCGTCGCCCTGGCGCGGAGCTGAGCGATGACCCCGGAGATCGAGATCATCCCCCTCTCCGCTTCCCCGGACGCCATCGGCGCGCTGGCCCGCATCCTGATCGAGGTGGTGGCAAGCGGCGGGTCGGTGAGCTTCATGCACCCGCTGGCCCCCGAGGCTGCCGCCGCGTTCTGGGCGAAGTCGCTGGCGGCCGCCGACGCCGGTCGCCGCATCGTGCTGGGCGCGCGGGCGAACGGCGAGCTGGCCGGCACGGTGACGCTCGACCTGGAGACCCCGCCCAACCAGCCGCACCGCGCCGACATCGCCAAGCTGATGACCGCGCTTGCCTGGCGCGGCCGCGGCGTCGCCCGGGCGTTGATGGTCGAGGCCGAGCGGTTGGCCGCGGCGCGCGGGCGCACCCTGCTCACGCTCGACACCGCGGAGGAGGACGGCGCGTCCGGCCTCTACGAGCGGCTGGGCTATCAGTTCGCCGGCGCGATCCCTGACTACGCCTTCAAGCCGCTCGGCGGCCTCACCGCCACGCGGATCTATTTCAAGCGGATCGGCGCACTCACCGGCCTTGGCGCCGGCCCCGTTGTCGGCGCTGCCGCCAGCGAAGTGGTCGGCGCCGCCTGAGGCGCCAGCCACGGGTCGTAGAACGCGAACCTCGGGCTGGTCATCATCGAGGCGCGGAAGTGGCCGTAGTCCTTGTAGAGGGCGCGGCCGCCCTGGGTGAGCGGGCAGGCGTCGCCGCCGCAAAGACCGTCGAGCGGATCGACCACCCGTGCGCCCGTGGCGCGGCCGACCCGCTCCAGGCTCGTGCGATCGGCCGCCGAGCTGGCCGCGAAGGCGGCCCGGCTCAGCGGCGCGGCGTCGAGGGCGCCGTGCCAGAACGCCTGGTCGTAGAGGCTGTGCGGATCGGCGTTGGCCGAGCGCGGCGTCGATCCGATCAGCATGACCTCGGCGCCGTGCGCCTGCAGTCGCCGCACCTCGCCCTCCAGCCGCTGGTAGGCGGCGTCGCGGTTGGCCGCCGCCGTGCGCGGCTGGGCGTCGCCGTCGGCGTCGATCCACGCGAGGCCCATGGGCGTGGTGTCGCTCGGATCGAAGTAGAGCTGCCAGGCCCCGGTGATGGCGATGCGCCTGAAGCCAGCGATCTCGGCGTAGTCGTAGGCCTTGCGCCACAGCCGCCCGCAGTCGCGCGCGCTGCGCCCGGAGACTCCAGGGATCGGGATGCAGCCGGAAATCGTCACCATCGTCAGCCCGGCGCCGGACTTGCCGTCGAACGCGTGCGCATAGCGCGGAGCCAGCTCCTCGGCGTGCGAGTCGCCGATCAGCAGCACGTCGCGCGCGGCCGGATCGCCCAGCTGGCAGATCTCCAGCGGCCCTTGCGCGGAATGGCGGGCGCAGACCTGCGGGTAGGCCCAGTCCTTGGTGGCGCGCCGGTCGTCGGCCATCGCGGCGCGCACCTGCGGCGAGGCGGTCAACGTCCGCAACCGCTCCAGGCCATGGGTCGGGATGGCGACGAGCGCCAGCGCCATCACCGCGGCGAAGGCGCCGGCGCCGATCCGCCAGCGCCCCGATTGCGGCGCGAACAGCCATGCAGTCAGCCGCTGCTCGACCAGCCAGTACGAGAGGGCGCCAAGCGCGAGCATGCCGGCCAGCGCCACCGCCGCGACCGTCCAGGTCACGGCGATCTGGTTGTCGTAGATCCAGACCACGATCGGCCAGTGCCAGAGGTAGATCGAGTAGGACGCGCGGCCGAGCCCGGCCACCAGCGGGTTCTCGGCCCAGAAGCTGCGGCGCGCGCCGGCGGCGATCACCAGCGCCGCGCCGCCGACCGGGATCAACGTGTAGGTCGAGGGCCAGGGCGTCTCCGGTCCGGTGATGGCGACGCCGATGGCGATCAGGCTGAGGCCGAGGGCGTGTAGCGCCAGCCGCGCGGTCGTCCCGAACGACAGCCGCTGCTCCAGCGGGACGCAGAGCGCGCCGAGCAGCAGCTCCCAGGCCCGGGTCGGCAGCATGTAGAAGCCGAGCGTCGCGTTGTGCGGCAGTGCGGCCAGCGCCAGCGCGAACGAGCCGGCCGCGAGCGCGCCCAGGATCGGCCAGAACCACCGCCGCGGCGCCCAGCGCCACAGCGCCAGCAGCAGCAGCGGGTAGAGCAGGTAGAACTGCCACTCCACCGACAGCGACCAGGTGTGCAGCACCCAGTTGGTGCGCGCGTCCTCGGCGAAGTAGCCGCCGCGGTTGGCGAACATGATGTTGGAGATGAAGAGCAGCGCGTACGGCAGGTTGCCCGCCAGCCGCTCGAACGTCCAGGGGTCGAGCAGCACCGCGCCGAACAGCCAGAGCGCCCCGCAGAACACCGCCAGCGCCGGCACGATGCGGCGCACCCGGGCCATGTAGAAGCGCCGCAGGGCGAAGCGGCCCTGCTCCAGGCCGCCCGCCACGATGCGAGTCATCAGGTAGCCCGAGATCGCGAAGAAGACGTCGACGCCGGAGAAGCCGCCGCCGACGTGGCCCCGCCCCAGATGGAACGCCATGACCAGCGCCACCGCGATGGCGCGCAGGCCGTTGATGTCGCTGCGAAACCCCTCGCGGGCCGTGGCCGGCGGCCGAGCGCGCTCAGCAAAAGTGGGTGCTGCCTTTGGCGTCCGAGCGCGCTCCAATGCCTCGTCTTGAGCGGTTTCCAAGCGGACTTACCGGAATCGGCAAGCCGGAAACCGCTCCGGCCCGGCCGGGCGGTCCGCGACCAGCGTGGCCATTCAGGTTAAGCCTCGAGGTCCTCCGGCAGGATCGCCATCTCGAACAGGAACGAGCCATCCTCGTCCTCGTCCTCGTAGACGACGCCGATGAACTCGCCCTTCAGCTCCACCTCGCACGAGTCCTTCTGGCGCTCGCGCGCCTTGAGCTGGAAATGCGGGTTGCCGAACGTGCGCTTCAGGTGCGCCTGGATCTTGTCGATATCTCTCTGGTCCAAAGCGACGCTCCCGGTGAAAACCGGGCGGACCCTAGCGGCATTCCGCGCTGCCGCAACCCGTCAGATGGCCGCTTCTCAGATGACGTAGTCGTAGGCCGAGTCCGGCAGGCTCTGATCCATGGTCTTGGAGGGCTCGGCGCAGGTCGGGCAGTTGACCAGGCGCGCCGGCACGCCGACCGCCGTGCAGCCCGACGGCACCGGCTGCAACACCACCGCGCCGGCCGCCACCTTGGCGTAGTCGCCGATGGTGATGTTGCCGATCACCTTCGCGCCGGCGGCCAGAAGCACGCCGCGGCCGATCTTTGGGTGGCGGTCGATCCGGTCGGCGCTGGTGCCGCCCAGCGTGACGCCGTGCAGCATCGAGACGTCCTCGCCCACCACCGCCGTCTCGCCGATGACGATGCCGGTCCCGTGGTCGAAGAAGGCGCCCTTGCCGATCGACGCGGCCGGATGGATGTCGACCTGGAACAGCTCCGAGGCGCGGCTCTGCAGGTAGAAGGCCATCGCCTCGCGGCCCTGACGCCACAGCCAGTGCGCCACCCGGTAGGTCTGCAGCGCCTGGAAACCCTTGAAGAACAGAAAGGGCTGCACGTAGCCCTTGCAGGCGGGATCGCGTTCGAAGGTGGCGCGCAGGTCGGCCTCCGCCGCCACCACGATCGACAGGTCGGCGGCATACGCCTCCTCGCAGGTCTCGCGCAGGCTCATCGCGCGCAGCTCCTGATCGGAGAGCTTGCGGGCGAGCTGGTAGGAGAGCGCGCGGGCGATGTCGCCGTGGCGCAGGATGACGGCATTGAGGAGCGAGGCGAGGCTCGGCTCCGACGCCGCAATGTGCTCGGCCTCGTTGCGCAGCGCCGCCCATACCGGCGGCGTGTCGGCGGCCTCGACAACTTCCAGGCGTTCCAGGCGCTGTACCATCGCGTCCCTACCTTCGCGGCGCGCTCTGACTTGGCGCGCTCAGCCACACTAGCATCGGCATATGGCGAGCGGTGGCGGCATGCGCCAGCCAGAGTTTCTGATCAAAACCTCAGGTCCGCTCATTGCGGAGCCGTTCTGCGCCCTCTACCTCGGCCGGGTTCAACAAGTCCTTATTACGAAAGCGCTCCCTTGGCCCACTCCGTTCCGGCCGCGCCGCAATTCGGCGAGGCCGCGCCGATCGAGGCGTCGCCAGCCACCCTCGCCTTCCTCGCCCGCCGCCGCTCGGCCGCCGCGCTGGCGCTGACCGAGCCCGCGCCCAGCGACGCCGAGCTCGCGACGCTGCTGCGGCTCGCCACCCGCGTGCCCGACCACGGCAAGCTTTTCCCCTGGCGCTTCGTGGTGCTGAAGGGCGCGGCCAAGCAGCGCTTCATCGCCGGGCTCGAAACCATCGCCGCCGCGCGCCCCGACCGCGACAAGCTGGTCGCCAAGCTCGGCAAGATCAAAGCCCCGCCGCTGACGGTCGCCGTCATCTCCCGCGCACAGGAAGCCGAGATTCCCGAATGGGAGCAGCGCCTCTCGTCCGGGGCGGTCTGCATGACGCTGATCATCGCCGCCCAGGCGATGGGCTACGGCGCCAACTGGATCACCGACTGGTACGCCTACGACGCGGCCGCCGGAAAGCTCCTCGGCCTCGCCGACGGCGAGCGCGTCGCCGGCTTCGTCCACCTCGGCACGAGCAAGGAAATCCCGCTGGAGCGCGTGCGCCCGGACGTGGGGACGCTGGTCACGGAGTGGCGCCCCCCTCCCGCTTGAGGACCCCTCGAGGGGAGGGGAGTCGCAGCCGGTTGGAGCCTGGCCGCTAAGCCGCCGCCCGCGCCGGCGCCCTTTCCGCCCTTGCCTGGCGCATCGCCAGGTCCTCCGGGCGCAGCGCGCCGATGATCGCCTGCGGCGCGTAGGGGGCCTCGAGCTCGGCGATCTCCTCCTCGGTCAGCGGGTTTTCGACCGCGGCCAGCGGAGCGTCGAGATGGTGCGGCTTGGTCACGCCGACGATCGGCGCGGTGACCGCCGGCTTCGACAGCATCCAGGCGATCGCCACCTGCGCCGGCGGCTCGCCTCTGGCGGCCGCCACCTTGCGCAGCGCGTCCAGCACCGCCTGGTCCTCCGGCCGGTTGTAGCGGCCGCGGCCCATCGCCGACTGCGAGCGCGTCGTGCCCTCGTCGCGGTTGCCGGCCAGGTAGCCGCCCGCCAGCGGGCTCCACGGGATCAGCCCGACGCCCTCCTCCAGGCACAGCGGGTTCATCTCCCGCTCCTCCTCGCGGTAGGCGAGGTTGTAGTGGTTCTGCATCATCGAAAAGCGCGCGCGGCCCATCTGGTCGGCCAGGTGCAGGTACTTCGAGAACTGGTAGGCGAACATCGACGAGGCGCCGATGTAGAGCGCCTTGCCCGCCTTCACGACGTCGTCCAGCGCCTCGATGGTCTCCTCGATCGGCGTCGCGTAGTCGAACCGGTGGATCTGGTAGAGGTCGACGTAGTCGAGCCCCAGCCGCGTGAGGCTGGCGTCGATCGACTGGTGGATGTGCTTGCGCGACAGGCCGCCCCGGTTGGGGCCGCGCCCCATCGGGTTGAACACCTTGGTGGCGATCACCGCCTCGTCGCGGCGCACCGCGAGGCTCTTCAGCGCGCGGCCGAGGATCTCCTCGCTCTGGCCGCGCGAATAGACGTCGGCGGTGTCGTAGAAGTTGACGCCCGCCTCGTGGGCCTTCTGGATGATCGGCAGGCTGGCCTCCTCATTGAGCATCCAGTCGGCCATGCCGCCGAAGCTCATGCAGCCCAGGCAAAGCCTGGAGACCTGCGTCCCGGTCGCCCCCATCCGCACGTATTTCATCGGTCCAATCCTCGTTTGGGAAATGCTCGAAGACCGGCGTTCTGGCGCCGATGGCGTGTCACGGCCAGCGTTGCCACGCCGTGTCCTGCTTGACCGGGATCAAAGCGCCTTGATCGGCGGCGCACGAGGGTGGCGCGGAGGGCCCCGCGAGGCCGCCATGCGATCCAGATCGTCTACGGCGCGAGGGAGGGCCGCGGGCCCTCGTGGCGCTGCTTGGCGTCTCAGCGCCCGCGATACGCCGCGACGCCCTGGTCGGGCAGCCACAGGCCCTGCGGCGGCGCGGCGGTCTGCCAGAAGACGTCGATCGGGATGCCGCCGCGCGGGTACCAGTAGCCGCCGATCCTTAGCCACGTGGGCGCGGCCACGGCGACGATCCGCTTGGCGATCGAGATCGTCACGTCCTCGTGGAAGCCGCCGTGGTTGCGGAACGAGCCGAGGTAGAGCTTCAGCGACTTCGACTCGATCAGCCAGTCTGCCGGCGCGTAGTCGATGACGAGGCGCGCAAAGTCCGGCTGGCCGGTGACCGGGCAGAGCGAGGTGAACTCCGGCGCAGTGAAGCGCGCCAGGTAGAGCGTTCCGGCCTGCGGGTTCGGCACGCGCTCGAGCATCGCCGCGTCCGGGCTCGCCGGCGTCTCCACCTGGCGGCCGAGCTGGGTGAGCGGGGTCTCGTCCATGGCCGGCGGTTTAGACGAGGACGCCGCGGGCGACAAACCGGCGCCCGCTCGGCTATCAAGCCCGGCAACAACGAGGAGAGGAGCGTTCAAGATGGCGAGCGGGGATTACGAAGGCTTCGTGGTGCTGGTGACCGGAGCGTCGAGCGGGCTCGGGCGGGCGATCGCCGAGGGCGCGGCCGCGCGGGGCGCCGAGGCCGTCGTCATCAACTACGCGCACAACAAGGCCGAGGCCGAGGAAACCCAGCGCCGGGTCGAGGCGCACGGCGCCAAGGCGGTGATCGTGCAGGGCGACGTCGCCAGCGACGAGGACTGCAGGCGCATCGTGGCGGCGGCCGCCCCGTTCGGCCGCATCGACGCGCTCTTCAACAACGCCGGCCAGACCACCTTCGCCAACCACGCCGACATGGAGGCGGTGAGCGCGGACAACTTCGCGCGCATCTACGCGGTGAACGTGATCGGCCCGTTCCAGATGATCCGCGCGGCGCGGTCGCTGCTCGAAGCGGGCCCGCAGCCCGGCGCGGTGGTCAACACCTCCTCGATCGCCGGGGTCACCGGCATCGGCTCGTCAGTGCCCTACGCGGCCTCGAAGGGCGCGCTGATCACCATGACGTTGTCCCTGGCCCGCGCGCTCGCGCCCAAGATCCGCGTCAACGTGCTCTGCCCAGGCTACATCGACACGCCCTGGTTCGGGCGCGGCATGCCGGAAGCGGCGGTGGACCGGCTGCGCGAGAACGCGGCCGCCTCGACGCCCCTGCAACTGGCCTCCAAGCCCGAGGACATCGCCGGCGGCGCCCTGTTCTTCGGCTCCCCCGCCGCGCGCCACATCACCGGCGAGACCCTGCTGGTCGACGCCGGCTCGCACCTCGGACGCGCCTCGCTCGCCATGCGCTGAAGCTTACGCGGCGCTTACGCCGGGAAGCCCCAACCCGGCTCGAATCCTTGCGCGCGGGCAGCCTAGCTTGCGCCTGGATCGACTGACCAAAAACACGGCAGCCGACTCTTGCCGGCGCCCGGAAATTGGGCGGCGGATCGGCAAAGCTCGGCCGTGACGGACTCCGTGGTTCGGCTCGCGGCTGCGGGCCGCCGAAATAGCGGCCGGACCAAGGCGCGGCGAGCGCGCCCAACCAGACCCGCTCCGAGCACCGGGCGGGCGAAACGAAAAAGGGGATTACCGATGAACCATCTGAAGCTCTGGCTGTGCGCCGGGTCGGCCGTGATGACGCTGGCGTTCGCCGGCGCCGCAGCCGCCGACGACCAGGCGAGCGGCGCCCCGCCGGCCGCCGCAGCGCCGGCCGCCGCGCCCGCGCCGACGCCGCCGCCCTATCCGGTGATGGGGACTACGCTGTCCAACAACGCCAACTCGGCCACCTTCGACGCCGGCCCGCTCGGCAAGCTGACGGTCAACGGCGTCATCAGCGGCCTCGGCTACGTGCAGGACAACCCCGGCTTCGACCTCGACGGCCGGCCGAACAAAACCACCGGCATCGACCTGTCGAACGGCCTGGCCACCATCCAGAAGACCGACGGGGTGTTCCAGTTCGTCGTGCAGGCGGGCGTCTATTCGTTCCCGGCGCTGGGCACGCCCTACACCACGTCCACCCGCAGCACGACCGACCTCTTCGGCGCCGTGCCGGTGGGCTACGTCAAGATCGTGCCCAACAGCACCTGGTCGTTCGAGGCCGGCCAGCTGCCGACGCTGATCGGGGCCGAGGGCGTGTTCACCTATCAGAACATGAACATCGAGCGCGGCCTCCTGTGGAACCAGGAGCCGCTGATCAGCCGCGGCCTGCAGGTGAACTTCACCAAGGGCCCGTGGGCGGCGTCGTTGTCGTGGAATGACGGTTACTACACGGGATCGTACACCTCGATCTCCGGCAACATCACCTACACGTTCAAGAACAGCGATACGCTGGAGTTCGCCGGGGGCGGCAACGCCAGCAGCAACTTCAGCACCTGCACGCTATTCGGCAAGTGCTTCTCGCCGGCGCTGGGCGGTTTCGGCGGCCCGATCGGCTTTGCGGTGCCGACGGGGGGCCAGAGCCAGGGCCAGATCTTCAACCTGATCTACAACCACAGCCAGGGCAAATGGGCGGTGACCGCCTATGGCCAGTACAGCAATATCCCGGCGACGACGGTCGGCATCCTCGCACTGCCGAGCGGCCAGAGCTACGGCTTTGCCGGGCTGGCCAAGTACAGCTTCACGCCTGAGTGGAGCCTGGCTGGCCGGGTCGAGTGGATCGGCTCCAGCGGCAGCGCCAACCTGCTCTACGGCCCCGGCAGCAACGCCTGGTCGCTGACGCTGACGCCGACCTACCAGAAGGGCATCTTCTTCGCCCGCGCCGAGTTCTCCTACGTCGGCATCGGCTCGGGCACGGCCGGCGCCGAGTTCGGCCAATTCTTCGACAAGACCGAGCAGGTCCGCGGCATGCTCGAAGGCGGGGTGATGTTCTAGGCGCGGGGGGCGGCAGGAGGGCGGCGCGCGCGCAGAGCCGCCGCCCTCCATCCCTCGCGAAACCCGTTACCCTCGCCCGATGTAGGGCATCTTCGTCGCCATCACGGTCATGAACTGGACGTTGGCCGAGAGCGGCAGGCCGGCCATGTAGACCACCGCGGCGGCGACGTCGGCGACGTCCATCACCGGTTCGGGCGCCATCTGGCCGTTGGCCTGCGGCACGCCCTGCCCCATCGTCATCCGCGCGGTGAGATCGGTCTGGGCGTTGCCGATGTCGATCTGGCCGCAGGCGATGTCGAACGCGCGCCCGTCGAGCGACGTGGAGCGGGTCAGCCCGGTGATCGCGTGCTTGGTGGCCGTGTAGGGCGCCGAGTTGGGGCGCGGGACATGCGCCGAGATCGAGCCGTTGTTGATGATCCGCCCGCCGCGCGGATCCTGCCGCTTCATCAGCCGGAACGCGCCCTGGGTGCACAGGAACGCGCCCGTTAGGTTGGTGTCGACCACCCGGCGCCACTCGGCGACGGTCAGTTCCTCGAGCGGCTTCGGCGGCGCGCCCGTGCCGGCGTTGTTGAACAGCAGGTCAAGCCGGCCGAAGCGCGCCTCGACCGCCGCGAAGAGCCGCGCCACCGCATCCGGATCGCCGACGTCGGCCTCGACCGCCATCGCCGCCGCGCCCTTGTCGCGCGCCTTGACGCAGACGGCCTCGACCCGGTCGAGCCGACGCCCGCAGAGCGCCAGCGACCAGCCGGCTTCGGCGAGCGCCAGCGCGCACGCCGCGCCGATGCCGCTGCCGGCGCCGGTGACCAGAGCGATCCCCGAGGCGCTTCGGGGCGCGATCCTGCTGCCGCTTTCCGTCATCGTCTCCGGATAGCAAGCCGGACCGCGGCTGGCGAGATGCGGACCCTACCATCCGGGTCGTATTGCCCCGGCTGGGGCCCCCGCGCTAAGGCGCGCCACGGTTGAAACGCCGAAGTCATTTCGGGAGGACGCGATGAGCCTGACCACCACCCAGAAGCGCGATGCGTTCCGCAAGCTGCACGAGAGCGGCTGCTTCGTGCTGCCGAACCCGTGGGACGTCGGCTCGGCGAAGATCCTGCAGCACCTGGGCTTCAAGGCGATCGCTTCCACCAGCGCCGGCATGGCCTGGGCGATGGGCCGCGCCGACGGCGAGGTCAGCCTCGACGAGGTGCTGCTGCACCTTTCCAGCCTCGCCCACGCCACCGACCTGCCGCTGAACGCCGATTTCGAGAACGGCTTCGGCGATGCGCCGGCCGACGTGGCCAAGAACGTGGCGCTGGCGGTCGACACCGGCGTCGCCGGCCTCTCGATCGAGGACTACGATCAGGGCAGGAAGGGGCTCTACGACTTCGGCCTGGCGGTCGAGCGCATCGCCGCCGCCCGCGAGGCGATCGGCCACTCGGGCGTGCTGCTGACCGCGCGCAGCGAGGGTTTCATCCGCGGCGCGCCGGACATGGACGAGACGATCCGGCGTCTCAGCGCGTTCGCGAAAGCGGGCGCCGAGTGCCTCTATGCGCCCGGCCTGCGCGACGAGGCGCAAATCCGCCAGGTGACCCAGGCGGTGGCGCCGCTGCCGGTGAACATCCTTGCCCCCGGCCTGCCGGTCGCGGCCATCGCCGGCGCCGGCGCCCGCCGCATCAGCGTCGGCGGCTCGCTGGCCCGCGTCGCGTACGGCGCATTCTACGCGGCCGCCCAGGAGATCGCCGAGCAGGGCACATTCAGCGCCTTCGCCAAGCCGCCTGGCGTGCCGCTCAACCCGATCTTCGCGGGCGGTTGAGCGGCCCGGCCGCCACCCGCGTTCTGCGGGTGGTCTTCGCCTCGCTTCGCGGGGGCGCTTAGCCGGCCTTGCGGTCGGGGACGATGTTCATCGGCGGGCGGTTGTGGTCGACGATGTCGGCCAACTCCAAGAGGCGCACCCGCTCGGAAATGTTCAGCCGCGAGTAGAGCTCGGTGACCTGGTAGCGCTCCGCCGCCTCGGTCCAGCGGTCGCGCGCGTCTTTCAGCAGGTTCTGCGCCTCGCCGGCCAGGATCATGTCGAGCGACTCGCCGGTGAAGCGCGCGAAGATGTAGTTGCCGCCCATCGGCGACAGCGGCCGCCCGTCCTTCAGCCTCAGAAACCGATAGATCGTTCCCGACGCCCCGTGGATATCGACATAATCTTTCACGCCACGCTCCCAACGACGCGATTCATGAACCAGCGGTAATGTTGGACGTGAGAGGCGGGCGCGAACGCGGCCGGTTTTTGGCGCAACCGTGGCAAACGTCCCGCAGCGGGGGATAGCGCGTCCCCGATGGCAAACTCGGCCCTCGCTGGCCTGCGACGCACCGTCGCAGTTCGAAAAAAGGCACCCAAAATTGGTGTGTTAACGGCGGGAAAGCATGCGGCTCAACGCCTCTTAAGGAATCGGCCTGATTAATGCCGGGGCTCAACCCTGAGGACGCCTTTCGCCGACATGCAGGTTCTCCAGACCGTCACCGGCGTCCAAAGCCTGCGCAGCATCACCGCGCGCTCCTCGTCGGCACGAGTGCTCGACCTGCACTCCTTGGCGATCGACCAGATCGAGAACGAGGATCATCGGCAGCGCCCGATGTTCGTGCATCCGGTCCTGAACCGCACGATCATCGTCAAGCACCACCCGCGCCCCGGCGAGTTCGAGTACGCGCCCGACCGCGGCGCCATCGTCACCAAGGTGATCTTCCCGTTCGACGCCGACGACCTCGACCTCGGCGGCCAGTTCCTGGTGGTCGACGATCCCGACCTGCCCTCGCAGCTGGTCCGCCAGCTCGACTATTCCGAGATCGACCCCGAGCGCGACCTGATGGTGCTGCAGCTGATCGACAAGCTGCCGACCCTCGATCCCTTCCTGCTGCACGAGGCGTTGAACGCCAACAAGATCGACGTCGCGCCCTGCTATTTCCGCCTGAGCGCCCTCGACAAGACCGAGATGCGCGACTTCGTCGCCAACCAGGTGGAGACGCTGATCGAGCTGTGCTTCGGCGAGCTCGCCTCCGACGGCAAGGCCAAGCGGCTGGCCGAGCTTGTGCTCAGCGCCGACGACGGCCCCGAGCTGGAGCCGCTGCGGCTCGCCATGCACATGGACGAGAACCGGTTCTCGCAGGCGATGTTCGTCTGGAAGGCGGTGCTCTACTACCGCTGGCGCAGCCGCCTGCTCTGGCCGGACGTCAAGGCGACGCGCCGCTCGATCGCGGCCGTCGAGACCAGCCGCTTCGACGCCGACTCGAGCCGCTTCGCCCGCGCCGCGACCGCCGAGCTCGAGGCGCTGATGGGCGAGGCCGAGCGGCGCATCGCCGAGATGTTCAAGATCTACGACGACGTGTTCGACGCGCTGACCGCCTCGCGCACGCCCGACCCGTTCCGCCGCTTCCTCACCGACGGACCGCGGGTCTTCGCCCGGCTCGGCGAGCGCATGGGCCGTCTCGAACAGCTGGTCAGCTACTGGCAGCACCAGTTCCCCGGCCGCAAGACCCGGCACCTGTCGCCCGAGGCGATCGTCGACGGCCTGCGCAACCTCACCACCGCGCTGTCGTCCGGCTCCGGCCACGCCGGCGCCGACCACCCCGCCACCGAACGCGTCTGGGGCCCGGAAGTGATCCGCGCCAGGCCGGTGCTGATGCGCAAGACGCTGAAGGCCGTCGGCTAGGCGCCGGCGCGGGCGCCATTCCACGCGAAACTGCCCGTTACACAGCGCGTGCTTGAATCTTCAAGCTTCACAGTCGATGCTCGGGGCGTCTCGCGCCGGTCGCGGCAGGTTCAAGGAGAGCTGATCAATGGACGACGCCGTCGTCGTCATCGTCGACGATCCCGTGGCCAGCGCGGACCTGGCGTACGAGGTCGACTACAATGAGATGGCCAAGAAGATCATCGGAGCTGGGCTGGGCAAGGTGCCCTATGTCGGCTTCATCCTCAGCTCCCTCGTCCAAGTGCTCTGGCCGTCGCGCGAGGAGGATGTCTGGGCCAAGATCGAGGCCAAGGTCGAGGCGCTGGTCAACCGCAAGATCTCCGAGCAGGTCTGGCGCCAGGTGAGCGACGCGCTGTCCGGCCTGCGGCTGGTGCTGGACGACTACGTCTATTTCGCCACCCACTTCCCGGACGACCCGAAGGTGATCTCCGAGAAGTGGAACGTCGCCCAGGGGCACTTCCTGCACGACCTGCCGGCGTTCCAGTCGAAGGACTACCAACTGCTGCTGCTGCCGCTGTTCGCCCAGTTCGGCAACCTGCACCTGTCGCTGTTGCGCGACGGGGCGCTGTTCGGGGGCAGCTGGGGCTGGTCGCCGGCCGTGGTCGACCGGGTAAAGGCCCAGCTCAAGGACGCGATCGACCAGTACGGCCGCTACGCGAACGCGACCTACGAGGCTGGCCTCGCCGAGGTGCGGCGCACCGCGCCTTCCAACAAGAAGCACACCGAGCCGTACAACACCGTCAATCGCTTCCAG
>DATNEH010000029.1:0-6947 GCA_035553015.1 Caulobacteraceae bacterium
GGCTCGGTGGTCGACCCGGTGCTGCACGGCGGCGCGGGCTTTTGCCTGCTGCAGACGATGCGCGCGCACTCGGCCGAGACTGTGCAGCTGCTGGCGCGTCTACAGGAGCTCGCGGCTGCTGCGTACGCGTCGCTGCCTGAGCCGGCGGACATCCTCCACTACGACTTCAATCCGGCGAACATCCTCGTGGACGCTGGCCAGGTGAGCGGCGTCGTCGACGGGGAGGGCGTGCGCGCCGGCGACCGCGCCTTCGATCTCGCGACCTTGCTGTTCTACGCCTACGACGCCCCCGCCGCGCGCGCCGCGCTCTGGTCCTGGCTACGCGGGCACCGACCCCGCCCGGTGATCGCCGCCTACCTCGCCCACGTCATCCTGCGCCAGGTCGAGTGGTCGCTGCGGCTGCACACGCCCGAACTCGGCCGGCTGTATCTCGACCGCGCGGATCGGGTGCTCAGGGATCTGTCGGAGGCCTGAGGCGGCCGCGGCCTAGCGGTCGAGGACGCGTCCGATGCTTGCCGCCTCGCCGAAGTCGGGCGTGCGCAGGAAGGGCGGGGCGCCGCGGGCGTCCTTCTCCGACGCCGGCACGCCGCTGGTCGAGACGTACCAGTCGAGCAGCCGCGCGGTCAGCGCGTCGCGGACGCCCGCGCTGCCGGCCTCGTCGAACAGGTTGCGGGTAAGGCCGGGGGCGTTGGCGCAGTCGTAGAGCTCGCTGCCGCCGGTGGGGCGCCAGATCAGGCGGTGCGTGGCGGTGCGGATCGTGGCGCAGCGGGCGACGGTTTCCGGCCGCTCGTTCTGCAACTGGGTCTTGGGGCCATAGAGCCCGCTGATCAGCGGCTCGAATGCCTGCGGCTCATAGGGATTGTAGCCGCCCTCGGCATACGCCGCGCGGCCAGGGTCGCCCGGCGCGCCGCGGAGCTGCGGGACGAGGCTGCGGGCGAAGTGGGTGTGCGCGGCCGGCGCGTTGGCGAGGTCGAGCATCGTCGCCATGATGTCGTAGAGCTCGGTCAGTTCCTCCACGACGTGGCCGGCCGCGCCGCCCGGCGTGCGCACGGCCAACGGCGCATGGGTCAGGCAGTCCTCCAGGCCGGACGGCCATTTCTCCACGAGGCCGTAGTCGCCGGCGTAGTCGCCGTGGTCGGTGGTGGCGAAGAGGGCGGTGTCGTCCGCGTGGCCGGTGCGCTCCAGCGCGTCGAGCAACTCACCGAGCAACCAGTCGGAGAAGCTGGCCTGGCCGAGGTAGACGGCGCGCAGCTTGCGCAGCTGGGCCTCGGAGACGCGTCCCAGCCCCATCTTTTCGCGCAAGGCCGCGTGGTGCGGCGGCTTGCCGGGCAGGTCAGGCGGGACCAGCGGCGGGATGTCGTCGGGGTCGTAGAGGTCGTGGAAGCCGTCCGGCGCGCGGTAGGGCGGGTGCGGCTGGCTGAGCGCCAGGAAGATGCAGAACGGCCGCTCGCTCTCGCGCTGCTCCAGCAAGCGGATCGCGGCGGCGAGGTTGGCGTAGTCGCCGCTGCCCCGCCGGTCGCCGGAGGCTTCGAACAGCATCGTGGTCGCGCCGGCGATGATGCCGCCGCTGGCATAGAGCTGCAGCGTGTCGACGCTGATCGGCGGGGCGCGATCGCGCCACTCGGTGAAGCTCGACGTGAAGCTGGCGGCCGCCAGCGCGTCGTTCTTGCCGAACAGGTAGGTGTCGTAACCGGCGCGCCGCAGGTCGCGGAACAGGTTCGGCTCCTCCGGCCGCAGGAAGTAGTAGAGGCTGCGATGCCCGCGCACGTGCGCCGGCCAGCCGGTGAGCAGGCTGCAGCGCGAGGCCCCGCACACCGGAAACTGCACGTGGCAGTTGGCGAACCGCGTCCCCTCCGCCGCCAGCCGGTCGAAGCTCGGCGTCCTTGCGACCGGGTTGCCATAGCAGGCCAGCGCATCGGCCCGCAGCTCGTCCGGCATGAACAGGATCAGGTTGGGGCGGGCCATGGGGGCACCCTAGTGGGCTAGCGGTCGCGGTCCACCCCAACCCCGAGGAGCAAAGGGGCCGCTAGCTCTTCCGGAAGAAGTCGAAAATGCGCTGGGCCAGCGCTTCGCTGACGCCTTCCACCTTGGCAAGATCGTCCACCGACGCGCGCGACACCCCGCGGGCCGATCCGAACGCGTGCAGCAGCGCGCGCTTGCGCGCCGCGCCGACGCCGTCGATCTCGTCGAGCGGGTTCTTGCGCATGTCGATGGCGCGGCGGGTGCGGTGGGCGCCGATGGCGAAGCGGTGGGCCTCGTCGCGCAGGCGCTGCAGGTAGTAGAGCACCGGGCTCTTCGGCTCGAGCATGAACGGCGTCTTGCCGGGCATGAAGAAGCGCTCGAGGCCGGCGTCGCGGTCGGGCCCCTTGGCGACGCCCACCACGGCGATGTCGTCGACGCCGAGGTCGGCCATCACCTCCAGCGCCGCATCGAGCTGGCCGCCGCCGCCGTCGATCAGCACCAGGTCGGGCCGCGGCGGGTTCTCGCCGGCCTCTTCCTCCTTGGCGAGGCGCGCGAAGCGCCGGCGCAGCACCTCCTTCATCATGCCGTAGTCGTCGCCCGGCGTGAGCTCGGTGCTCTTGATGTTGAACTTGCGGTACTGGCTCTTCTGGAAGCCCTCCGGCCCGGCCACGATCATGCCGCCCACCGCATTCGTGCCCATGATGTGGCTGTTGTCGTAGACCTCGATGCGCTCGGGGCTGCCCTCCAGGTCGAAGGTCTCGCAGACGCCGGCCAGCAGGCGCGATTGCGCCGAGCTCTCGGCCATCTTGCGGCCCAGCGCCTCGCGCGCATTGGCGAGCGCGTGGTCGACCAGCTCGCGCTTCTCGCCGCGCTGCGGCTTGGCGATCTCGATCTTGCGGCCGGCCTTCAGGCAGAACGCCTCGGCGATCAGCTCGCATTCGTCGGGCAGCGTGTTCAGCAGGATCAGCCGCGGGATCGGCCGGTCCTCGTAGAACTGGCCGATGAACGCGGCCATCACCTCGGGATCGGTGTCGGCCTTGTCGACGCGTGGGAAGTAGGCGCGGTTGCCCCAGTTCTGCCCGGCGCGGAAGAAGAACACCTGCACGCAGGCCTGGCCGCCCTCGGCGTGCAGGGCGAAGACGTCGGCCTCGTCGACCGTCTCGGGATTGACCTGGGTCTCCTGGGCTACCGACGACAGCGCCCGGATGCGGTCGCGCAGCCGCGCGGCGCGCTCGAACTCCAGCTCGTCGGACGCAGCCTGCATGTCGGCGGCCATGCGCGCCATCACCGCCCGGCTCTTGCCGCGCAGGAACGCCTCGGCCTCGTCGACCAGCGCCTGATAGTCCGTGAGCGCGATCAGCCCGGTGCAGGGCGCCGAGCAGCGGCGGATCTGGTGCAGCATGCAGGGCCGCGTGCGGGTCTCGTAGACGCTGTCCGAGCACGAGCGGAGCAGAAACGCCTTCTGCAGGGTGTTCAGCGTGCGGTTCACCGCCCAGGCGCTGGCGAACGGGCCGAAGTAGTCGCCCTTGATCGAGTGCGCGCCGCGGTGCTTCTTCAGCTGCGCGGCCGGATGCTCGCGGCGGATGACGATCTCGGGGAAGCTCTTGTCGTCGCGCAGCAGCACGTTGAAGCGCGGCTTCAGCTGCTTGATCAGGTTGATCTCGAGCAGCAGCGCGTCGGTCTCGGTGCGGGTGGTGGTGAACTCCATCGACCGCGTCAGGTCGACCATCAGCGCGATGCGCTGGGTGTGGAACCGGCCCTGCGCGTACTGGATGACCCGCTTCTTCAGCGAGCGCGCCTTGCCGACGTAGAGCGCCTCGCCGTCGTCGCCGAACATCCGGTAGACGCCCGGCGCGTCGGGCAGGCGCTTCACCTCGTCCTTGATCAGCGCCGCGCCGATCAGCGGCGGCGCGGCGACATCGCCAGGAATTTCGTCGAGCGGCATGCGCGCAATATAGGCGAGTCAGCCCCGCTGCTCACGTCAGCAGCAACGCGCCGCCGGGCTTGCACGTTCAGCGGCTGCGAGGCTGCGGGACTAATGCCGCCGCAGCAGGGTCGGGTACTGCACCGAGATCGGGTCGGGGTGCGGGTTCAGCACGCGCTCGACGAAGCCGCCCCGCGCCTGCGGCGGGCCGGCCATCACCCCCACCACAGCCTGCGAAAGCGCCTGTGCCGCGATCCCCGCGACGAGGAAGGCGCCGATCACGGCCGCCAGGAACCAGTCCAGTCTGCGCATCGTTCGGCCCGCCCGCTGCCGTACTCACGCTGGTTTCGCCGGAGGCTGGGCGAGGGTCGAAAGGCCCAGCACAGCGCCCGGATTCATCGCATCGACCATGGCGCTCGGCATCAGGATGGTGGCGCCGCGCTCCTTGGTGGTCTCGTAGATAATGTTCATCGCGCGCAGTTGCAGGGCCGCCGGGCTTCTTGCGTAGATATCCGCCGCTTCGACGAACTTGATCGCCACTTCCTGCTCGGCCTGGCCCAGCAGCACCCGCGCCAGCCGCTCGCGCTCGGCCTGCGCCTGGCGGCTCATGGCGTCCTGCAGCGCGGGCGGCACGCTGATGTCGCGGATCTCGACGCTCATCACCGCGATGCCCCAGTCGGCGATCTTGCGGGCGATCTCGTCGCGCAGCACCTCGTCGCCGTGCTTGCGGTCGGAGAGCAGCGTGGTGAGCGCCGAGGAGCCGACCATCTCGCGCAAGCTGGTCTGCGCGACGCGCTCGATGCCCCCGCGGTAGTCGACGATCTCCAGCGCCGCGCGCTCGGCGTCGTGGATCTGCCAGAACACCACCGCGTCGATGTTCACCGGCACGGTGTCCTTGGAGAGCGCCTGCTCGGCGTTGAACTCGGTGGTCTGGATGCGCTGGTCGACCCAGGCGGCGACCCGGTCGAGAATCGGCACGATCCAGAAGACGCCGGGTCCCTGGATCGACTGCAGGCGGCCCATGCGGAGCACGACGGCGCGCTCCCACTGGCTTGCCATCATCAGCGATTGCGGGATGAAGGCGCCGATCACGACGAGCACCGCGCCCAACGCGTAGGCCAGCGACTCGCCGCGGCCCAGCACGAAGCACGCGACCCCCGCGGCGATGACCAGGAGGGCCAGAAAGGCGGCGAGCCGGTTGCCGGCGCCGCGGTAGCTGTTCATGGCGTTGCTTCCTTCTTATCGGCCAGGGCGAGAATGCGCGCCGCCAGGTCCTTCGGGTCGATGCCCTGGGCCTGGGCCATGGCGAGCGACTGCCGGGCCAGGTTTTCGATTTGAGCGGAGCGGGCGGCAGCGTCGATCGTGGGCGGGGCGTCGGCGACGAAGCTGCCGCGCCCCCGTTCCAGCCGGATCGCGCCCGCCCGCTCCAGCTCGTCGTAGGCGTGACGCACGGTGTTGAGGTCGACCTTCAGGGCGACCGACACCTGGCGCATGGTCGGCATCTGGTCGCCGGGCGCCAGGACCCCGGCCCCGATGGCCCCGAGCAGCTGCTGGCGCAACTGCACATAGATCGGCACACCGGCCTGGCCGAGCCGCAGATCCGCAAGAACGGTGTGCTGGTGTGTATGCATACACTCATACAATATCGCTACATGCCCGCGACGGTCAATGGCGCGCGGGGGCGGCGCCGGAGCCTTGCCGTATCGGGCGGCCCGGCCTACCGAGCGGCGATGAAACCGCTGGTGATGGTCGGGGCGGGGCGGGCGGCGCTGCCGCGCATCGTGGCCGAGGCGGCCGCCGCCGGCGGCGCGCCGCTGGCGGGCTATCTCGACTTTGGCGACGATCCGCAGCCGCCCACCACGCCGATCAAGCGGCTGGGCGACGCCGCGCGGCTCGACGATCCGGCGTTCCTCGCCGCGTTCGACCTGGTGGTGGCCTGGCAGGGACCGGAGCGGCGCAGGCTCTGCGAGCGCATCCTGGCGAGCGGCGGACGACTGCCGGTGGTGGCGCATCCGGCCGCGACGATCTCGACAACGGCCATGATCGGCGCCGGCACGATCCTGTCGGCCGGGGTGATCGTGCAGTCCGACGCGCGCATCGGCCGGTTCTGCGTGCTGAACACCGCCTGCACGGTCGACCACGACAACGTGGTCGGCGACGGCGTCTCGATCGGACCGGGCGCGCACACGGCCGGCCGCGTGACGATCTGCGACGAGGCGTTCGTGGGCTTGGGCGCGCTGATCATCAACGGCGTGACGGTCAGCCGCCGCGCCACGGTCGGCGCCGGCGCGGTGGTGGTGCGCGACGTGGCGGAGGGCGAGACGGTGGTTGGCAACCCGGCCCGGCCGCTGCCGGCGAAGCGGAGCGCGGACTAAGCCGGGGATTCGGCCGGCGTTGGCGCGGGGGCCCGGGTCCAGCGCACCGGTTCGCCATAGCCGCCGACGACCATTGCCTGGCAGACGCCGTCCCGCAGGCCGTCGAAGGTCAGCGTCATCTCCGGGTCGTCGGCGAGGAAGAACACGCGCTCGCCAAACGGCCGGTAGACACTGCCGAACCGCGGGAAATGGGCGGTCAGCCCGCCGTCCTTGACCTTGAAAGCCACGCTTTGGCCGAGGTCGAAGACGTAGCGGCCGGCGCAGCTCTCGAGCGTCGCGGCGTCGAGGGTGATCGCCTCGCGGACCAGATCGGGCTCGCCAAGCGCCCGCCGCGCGAGCGCGAACGCTGCTTGCTGGATGGGAAACGCATCGCAGTTGGAGACGATGGCGATGGTCAGGTCGTGCTCGGGCCAATGGGCGAGGTTGCTGAGGAAGCCGTTGATGCCGCCGCCGTGGCCGACGATCCGACGGCCGCGGTAGGTCTGGTTCATCAGCCCGAAGCCATATTGGATCGGTGATCCGTCGTTGAGCTGGCCCGGCGAGGTCATGGCTTGGTAGTCGGTCGGCGCGACCACGCGGCCGCCGCGCAGCGCCAGTTCCCAGGCCAGCAGATCTTCGGCGGTCGAGCCCATCGCGCCGGCCGCGTGCGGCAGGGTCATCGAGAGCGGCGCGGCATTGCGCAGCAT
>DATNEH010000030.1:0-5895 GCA_035553015.1 Caulobacteraceae bacterium
CGGGCCTGGGCGGGCGGATGTGGTCGAGCCGGAAGTCCAGCGTGGCCATGCCGCCGGGCCGCAGCTCGCGCCCCTCGGCGGCGGCGCGATCGCGCAGCGCGTGGCTGATCGCCATGCCGCAGGTCTGGTCCAGCAGCGCGAAGATCACGCCGCCGGCGATCGCGCCCTCCGCCGGATCGCCGATCAGGTCGGCGCGGAACGGCGCGCGCATCGCGCAGGGCCGGTCGCCCAGCGTCTCGAAGCCCAGCGCGATCGACAAAGCCGTGCCGCGCGCCGCGAGGTCGCCGCGCACGATGTCGCTCATCGGCTCCTGGGCGGGGGCGGTATCAGGGGCAGTCCGGGACTCATCACTCATGCGGGTCCCTATAGGGTGCTGACGCCGCGTCGCGCAAAGCGCGCCTATATCTGATCGCCATGATCCGGCCCGAGACCCTCATCTGCCCGAAGCCCGCCGGCCTCTACTGCCCGCCCGGCGACTTCTACATCGACCCGGTCAGGCCCGTGGCGCGCGCGGTGATCACCCACGGCCACGCGGACCACGCCCGCGCCGGCCACGAAACGGTGGCCGCGACGCCGCAGACGCTGGCGATCATGGCGGCGCGCTACGGCGAGGGCTTCGCGGGCACGGTGCGGACGCTGGCCTACGGCGAGACCATCGCGCGCGACGGCGTCGAGGTGACGCTCGTCCCCGCCGGCCACGTGCTGGGCTCGGCCCAGGTGGTGGTGCGCTGGCAGGGCCTGACCGTGGTGGTCTCCGGCGACTACAAGCGCCGGCGCGATCCCACCTGCCCGCCGTTCGAGCCGGTCCCCTGCGACGTCTTCGTCACCGAGGCCACGTTCGGCCTGCCGGTCTTCCGCCATCCCGACGACGCCGAGGAGATCCGCAAGGTGCTGCGCTCGCTCGAGCAGTTCCCCGAGCGCACCCACCTGATCGGCGCCTACGCGCTCGGCAAGGCGCAGCGGATCATCTGCCTGCTGCGCGAAGCCGGCTGGGAGCGGACGATCTACGTGCACGGCGCGTTCGAGCGGCTCAACGCGCTCTACGAGGACTTCGGCGTGGAGCTCGGACCGCTGGCCCCCGCCACCGACGAGGCGCGCAAGTCCGACTTCGCGGGCGAGATCGTCATCGCCCCGCCCGGCTCGCTGGCCGACCGCTGGACGCGCCGCTTCGCTGACCCGGTCTCCGCCTTCGCCTCCGGCTGGATGCGGGTGCGCGCCCGCGCCCGCCAGCGCGCCGTCGAGCTGCCGCTGGTGATCTCCGACCACGCCGATTGGGACGAGCTGACCGGCACGCTGGCCGAACTCGCCCCGGGCGAAGTCTGGATCACCCACGGCCGCGAGGAAGCGCTCGCCCGCTGGTGCGAGCTCAACGGCCTCTCGGCGAAGGCGCTGGCTATCGTCGGCTACGAGGACGAGGAGGACTGAGTCCCACATCCCCGCCCCTCGAGGGGCGGGGGTGGCGGCTTACGCCGCGCGCAGCTGACCGGCAGTTTCCAGCGCGCCGCTGACCGCCTTGGCGCGTTGTTCCGGCCCAATCTGGACGCCTTCGGCGATCACGAACTCCACGTCGGTGACGCCGATGAAGCCGAACACCGTGCGCAGGTAGCTCTCCACGTGCTCGGCGGCGGCGTTATCCGCGCCATAGAAGCCGCCGCGCGAGATCGCCACGATCACCCGCTTGTTCCCGGCGAGCCCCTCCGGGCCGTTGGCCGTGTAGCGGAAGGTCCGGCCAGCGATCAGGATGCGGTCGATCCAGGCCTTCAACTGGCTGGGCAGGCTAAAGTTGTACATCGGCGCGCCGATCACCACCGTGTCGGCCGCCAGGAACTCGGCCAGCGCGGCCTGCGCATCGGCGTGCTCGCGGGCGATCTGGTCGGGGACCTCGGCGCCGCCGGCCGCCGCAAGGTGCAGGCCGGTGAGGTGGGCGAGCGGCGCTGCCGCCAGATCCCGGTAGACGACCGTGGCATCGGGGTTGGCCGCCGTCAGCCGGGCGATGATGGCGGCCGAGACCTGGCGGCTGACCGAGTGGTCGCCCAGCACGCTGGCGTCGACATGGAGAAGGTTGTGGCTCATGGGAGACTGCCTCTTTAAGTCTCGATTTGTGACTGAGGCTAGATGGGTGACCGTTGCCAACCGCCGCAAGAAGGCACACGTTGGGTACTGGAGCACACGCAAGTGACCGCCTCCGCCGCCCGAGAGATCATCGCCATGAGCCAGCCGCACCTCGACCACACTTCGTCCGACTGCCGCGCCGTCTCCGCCATCCTCGCCCGCATCGGCGACAAGTGGAGCGTGCTGATCGTGGCGCTGCTCGGCGACGGGCCGAAGCGCTTCAACGAGATCAAGCGGATGGTCGGCGGCATCTCGCAGCGCATGCTGACGCTGACGCTGCGTGGTCTCGAGCGCGACGGCCTCGTCACCCGCACCGTCTTCCCGACCGTGCCGCCGCGCGTCGACTACGAGCTGACCCCGCTCGGCCGCTCGCTCTGGGAGCCGGTCGACGCGCTGGGCGCCTGGGCCCGCGCCAATCAAGGCGAGATCGCCGCCGCGCGCCGGCGCTTCGACGACCGCGCCGAAGAGACCCAAAACGCCGCCTAGATGCGCGCCTTCGCCCGCCTGCTCGACCGGCTGTCGCTGACGCAGGGGCGCAACGCCAAGCTCACCCTGGTCCGCGATTTCCTGAAAGAGACGCCGGACCCGGATCGCGGCTGGGCGCTGGCCGCGCTGACCGGCGCGCTGACCTTCCAGGCCGCCAAGCCCGCCGCCATCCGCAAGGCGGTCGAGGGCCGGATGGACCCGGTGCTGTTCGGCTGGTCCTACGACTTCGTCGGCGACCTCGCCGAGACGGTGGCGCTGGTCTGGCCGGCCAGGCCCGGCCCCAACCGCGAGCCGGAGCTCTCCGAAGTGGTCGAGGCGCTGCGCACCGCCGCGCGCGCCGGGGTGCAGGGGCTGATCGAGGGCTGGCTCGACGCGCTGGACGCCGACGGCCGCTGGGCGCTCCTTAAGCTGCTGACCGGCGGCATGCGCGTCGGCCTCTCGGCGCGGCTCGCCAAGCAGGCGGCGGCCGACATGGCCAGGCTCCATGGGCACGAAGTGGAAGTGGCCGAGATCGAGGAGGTCTGGCACGTCCTGCGGCCGCCCTACGAGGATCTGTTCGCCTGGCTGGAGGGACGCTCAGAGCGCCCGTCGCCCGACGCGCCGGGGCGCTTCAGGCCAGTGATGCTGGCGCAGGCGATCGACGAGGCGGTGGATTTCGCCAGGCTCGACCCCGACGACTACGCCGCCGAATGGAAGTGGGACGGCATCCGCGTGCAGGCGGTCTGCGAGCGCGGCGAGACGCGGCTTTGGAGCCGCACCGGCGAGGACGTGTCGGCCGCCTTCCCGGACGTGGTCGGCGCGCTCAACTTCGAGGGCGTCATCGACGGCGAGCTCCTCGTGCTGCGACACGGCAGGGTCGCGCCGTTCAGCGACCTGCAGCAGCGCCTCAACCGCAAGACCGCCGACGCGAAGTTGATGGCCGCGCACCCCGCCGGCATCCGCGCCTACGACCTGCTGCTCGATGGCGAGGACGACCTGCGCCTGTTGCCCTTTCGCGAGCGCCGCATCCGCCTCGAGGCGCTGGTCGCGCAGAGCCGCTCGCCGCGCATCGACCTATCGCCGCTGCAGTCTTTCGCGACCTGGGCCGAGCTGGCCGCCCTGCGCGCCGACCCGCCCGCCGGCGATCCTCGGAGCGCCGAGGGCGTCATGCTGAAGCGCTGGGATTCGATCTACGAGGCCGGCCGCCCGAAGGGGCCGTGGTTCAAGTGGAAGCGCGACCCGCACCTGATCGACGCGGTGCTGATGTACGCCCAGCGCGGCCACGGCAAGCGCTCGAGCTTCTACTCCGACTACACGTTCGGGGTCTGGCGCGAGGACGAGGCGGGCGTGCGCAGCCTGACCCCGGTCGGCAAGGCCTACTTCGGCTTCACCGACGAGGAGCTGAAGCTGCTGGACAAGTTCGTGCGCGACCACACCACCGAGCGCTTCGGCCCGGTGCGCGCCGTCCGCGCCGACCGCGACTTCGGCCTGGTGCTGGAAGTGGCCTTCGAAGGCCTGCAGCGCTCCACCCGCCACCGCTCCGGCGTCGCCATGCGCTTCCCGAGGATCAACCGCATCCGCTGGGACAAGCCGGCCCGGGAAGCGGACGAATTGGCGACGCTGGAGACGATGCTGGGGCGGTAGAACGCGCTATCCCTCGCGCAGCGCCGCCACCTCGTCCCAGGTCAGCGACCGGCCGGGATAGGCGACGGCCTTGAACGGCCAGCGCGATCCGATCCAGTCGCGCAGCGCCTGGTAAAGCGCCGCATCGAGCGCCTCGAGGTGGCTGGCGCGGACCCAACAGTGGACCTCAGCGTCGTAGCCGCGCAGCCGCGTCGGCTCGATGTAGAGGCAGCCCAGGCACACCGCCTCGTCCGGGCTCATCACCGTGTAGGCGAACGAGCGGCGCTGCTGGAACTCCTTGTGGTGCCAGCCGAGGTCGATCAGGTCCTGCTCGAAGGTCAGGCCCTTCGGCCACCGCCCCGCCGGGCTGAACACCTTCTGCAGGTGCTCGACGCTGGTCATCACCGCGTCGTAGTCCTTCACCACGTCCGAGATCGCCAGCATGCGCACCCGGAAGTCCGCGGTCTCGAAACCGGCGGGAACCTCGAAATCCTTGGGCACGAACGGGGTCATGCGAGCCTCCGGCGGTGGGAACGCCAGACTAGACGACGTATGGGTGTCGGATGCCCGGATCGCCAGCGGGAAAATCCTTGGTGTTGCGCGTCACCAGCAGGCGTCCATCGATCCGTGCGGAGGCCCACACGACCGCATCAGGCAGCTTTATTCGGTGCGCGCTTCGCAAGGCGGCCGTCTCCTCGGCAACGGCCCGATCTAGCTCAACCGTTTGAAAACTCTCGAGAAAGGCCCTCACGCCCGTGAGGTTCGCGGGCGTTGCGCCAACGAGCAACTCGATCCAGGTCACGATGCTGATCGCTCTGTCGTCGTAGAGCGCGATCTCGCGCCGGGCTTCGGCAATGCCGAGCAGCTGATCGATCAAGATGTTGCTGTCGAAGAGCGCCTTCACCATTCGCTGCGGAGGCGCTCTTGGTAGGCGAGGCCGTCTTCCTCCATGCCGGCCCACAGCCCGAACGCTGCGTCGATCGCGTCGTCCCCGGTCTTCCGTTTCGCCGACAGCAAGGCCGCAACGGCCTCGCGCACGAGCGCCGCGCGCGAGACCTTTTCGCGCTCGGCGAGCTTCGTCAGCTCCTCGAGCTGGTCGTCCGGTATGTCGACAAGCGTGCGCACCGCGCTGATATCGTCATATGATATCTCGATGTCAACGAGCCTCGTCGTCGACGGCGGCGGTGTAAGACCGTTACGCCGCTTCGGCTTCGGCGCTGCCGTTGTAGCCGCGGACGCCTTCGATGATGAAGTCCTGCACGTCCTCGGTCAGGTAGGCGTGCATCGGGAGCGCCAGCACGCGCCCCGCCTTCGTCTCGGAGACCGGCAGGCCGCCGGGACCGACCGGGAAGCCGGCGTAGGGCGCCTGCCTGTGCATCGGCACCGGGTAGTAGACGGCGGTCGGCACGCCGAGCGCCTTCAGGTGGGCGGCGAGACCGTCGCGGTCGGGGTGTTCGATCACGTACTGGGCCCAGACCGACTGGCCGCCCTCGATCACCTTCGGGGTCGAGTAGACGTGCCCGGCAAGGCCGTCGGCGTAGCGCTGGGCGACGTCCTGCCTGAGCTCGATCTCCTCGGCGAAGACGCCGAGCTTCTCGATCAGGATGGCGGCCTGCAGCGTGTCGAGCCGCGAGTTCATGCCGATCCGCATGTTCAGGTACTTCGGATCGTGCTGCAGCGGGTGGCCACCCAAGT
>DATNEH010000031.1:0-16984 GCA_035553015.1 Caulobacteraceae bacterium
CATCCGGTTGATCACCGTCTGGGCGACTGCCTGCTGGCCCTGCAGCGGTTCCAGCGCCGCCTCGTAGTAGATCGCCTGGGTCATGCAGAGCACGGCGCGGTCACGCTCGGCGCCGGTGGCCTGCAGGAAGAACGGCTTGGCTGGCGCGAGGTCGGCGTCGTCGGCCGGCAGCACGGCGTTGATCGCCGCGGCGTCGGCGAAGCTCAGCGCGGTGAAGCCCAGCGTGGGCGGATGGCTCAGGTCGAGCGAGGTCCAGGCGGTCGGGCGGTCCCAGTAGTCGGGGTGCGGCGTGGGGTCGAAGCGGCTGGCGAGCGCCGCGCTCGCCGCACTCATGCCGCGCTCCAGCCGCACCAGCCCGGCGCCGTTGATGCGGCCCGCCTCGGCCAGAATGCGCTGCACGTCGTCGGCCCCACGGTCGGCGGAGGCCGCGCCGCAGGCGGCGAGGATCAGGCAGATCCCCGTCACGACCAGCTTCCGGGCTGTCGATCCGAGCGTCACGGCGCCCGTTTACACGAACTTTTGCATTTTGGCCGCCCTCGACCTGCGTCGCGTTCGAAACTGGGCTGGGGCCGCTGCGGTTTCCTGTTGGATCGTCCGAAACGATCACCCGACACGACCTTGGGGTACGATCCGGGGGTTCCGCAGGGGCGCCAGAGGAGCTGACACAGGCTCCACTTTTCGTGACCAAAAAAAGACGGCCCAAAAGTGCTTGGGGCTCTTTGCGACCGCCGAATGCGGGTCTATATGGGAATGGCGACTTATGCTCAGAATTAGCATAAGGGAGGACGCCGGCCCTTGACACGAGTGTCAGTGGGTGCGGCGTTTCTTCAGGCCAACGAAATGCTCACTTTGAGCATAAGGAGGAAGGGGAATGGCTGACGGCAGCCTGGTGCTGGACTTCACCCCCGAGGTCGAGGCCGCGACGCGTCCCGCCTGGGAGAAGGTCAAGACCCGCGTGACCCCGATCGAGTGGCGCGCCCACGCGCCGCTGATCGCCGAGATCAACCGGCTGAAAAAGCAGAAGAATGCGGTGATCCTGGCGCACAACTACATGACGCCGGAGATCTTCCACGGGGTCGGCGACTTCGTCGGCGACAGCCTCGGCCTGGCGCGCGAGGCGGCGCGCACCGACGCGGCGATCATCGTGCAGGCCGGCGTGCACTTCATGGCCGAGACCTCGAAGGTGCTCTGCCCCGAGAAGACCGTGCTGATCCCCGACCTGCGCGCCGGCTGCTCGCTGGCCGCCTCGATCACCGCCGCCGACGTGCGGCTGATCAAGCAGCGCTACCCGGGCGTGCCGGTGGTCACCTACGTGAACACCACGGCCGAGGTGAAGGCCGAGACCGACGTCTGCTGCACCAGCGCCAACGCGGTGCAGGTGGTGGAAGCGGCGGCTGCAGCGGCCGGGACCGACCGGGTGATCCTGCTGCCCGACGAGTTCCTGGCCCGCAACGTCGCGCGCCAGACCGACATCCGCATCATCGCCTGGCAAGGCCGCTGCGAGGTGCACGAGCGCTTCGACGCCGACGATATCAGGGCGGTGCGCGAGAGCTGGCCGGACGCCGAGATTCTCGCTCACCCCGAATGCCCCGCCGAGGTGCTGGAGCTGGTCGACTTCGCCGGCTCGACCACCGCGATGAGCGACTACGTGGTGAAGAGGAAGCCGCGCCAGGTGGTGCTGGTGACCGAGTGCTCGATGGCCGACAACATCGCCGCCGAGGCGCCGGACACCGAGTTCGTGCGCCCCTGCAACCTCTGCCCGCACATGAAGCGCATCAGCCTCACGGGCATCTACGACGCGCTGGTGAAGCAGCAGTACGAGGTGACCGTGGCGCCCGAGGTGATCGAGCGCGCGCGCCTTGCCGTGCAGCGGATGATCGACCTGCCGCCGCCGGCCAGGCCGGCGCGTTACGACCTGGTCAAGGCGCGCCACCACGTCGATGTGGAGCTCATCTAGGAAAGCCTGCAGCGATGGCCGAGACGCCGATCATCGAACCGCGAACGAGCGGCCCATGGGATGTCGTGGAGCCGGCGGCCACGCCGCCCGCCGCGGCGCCGGCAGCAACCGCCCGGGCTGCGTCGCCGGCGCAGGAGTTTGCCTGGGGGCTGCTCTCGACGCTGCTGCTGGCTGGCTGGATCGGGTTCCTGGCCGGTCCGCTGGTCGCGGTGGCGCTGGTCGGCGGCGTCTTCGTGCACGAGTTCGGCCACCTGATGGTGATCAACTGGGCCGGCGCGGGACCCAGCCGCATCCGCATCATCCCGTTCTTCGGCGGCGCGGCCACGATGAGCCGCATCCCCGACAGCGACTTCAAGGGCGTCCTGATCTCGCTGGCCGGCCCGGCGTTCGGCCTCGTCGCGGCGCTGCCGTTCTGGGGGCTCGCCGCCTACACCGGCCAGCACGCCTGGCTGGCGGGCGCCTTCTACGTGGGCGCGCTCAACCTCATCAACCTGGCCCCCGCTGCGCCGCTCGACGGCGCCAAGGCGTTCGGGCCGGTGCTGGCCCGCATCCATCCGCAGCTGGAGCGCGCCGCGCTGGTGATCGTCGCGATCGTGGCGCTGGCCTGGGCGGTCGGGCGCGGCTCGTTCCTGTTCGCCATTGTGATCGCGTTCGGCGCGCTGCGCGCCTTCGCCGCCGGCGGCGCGCGGCCGACGTCGCGGCCGCTGTCGCTCGTCGAATGGGCCGCCAGCCTCGGGCTCTACGCGGTCGTGGTCGGCGCCTGCGCCGCGGTGACGCTGACCGCCGCCCACGCCGCCGGCATCACGCTGGCGATCCCGCGGTTCGGGGGGTTGCGATGAGCCGCGAGATGAACCCCGGGACAACCTACGAGATCGATATCCGCGAGGTGGCGGCCCAGCCGATGGCGGCGGTCACGCAGAGCGCCCTGCCCGCCGAGATCGGCAAGACGCTGATCGCCGGGCTCGACAAGGTCTACGCGGTGCTGCGCCTGCAGGGCGTCGAGCCGCTCGGCTGCAACGTCGGCCTCTACCGCGACGGCGGCGACGGGCGCGTCAGCGTCTGCTCGGGCGTCGAGACGCCGCGCGTGATCGAGGCCGAGGGCGATGTGGCGGCCGCCGCGACGCCGGCCGGCCGCGCCGCGGCGACCACCCACTGGGGTCCGTACGAGGAGCTGGGCGCCGCGCATCGCGCGATCGCCGGCTGGATCGCGGCGCGCGGGCTCGCCTCGCGCCTCAACTGGGAAGTCTACGGCGACTGGGCCGACGATCCCACCCAGCGTCGCACCGACGTGTTCCACCTGATCGAGGAGGTTGCGCAGTCATGACCAAGGCGGTGCGCTTCCCCCGCGAACGTTTTGCCAGTGAACGCTTCGACGGCGTGCTGATCGTCGGCGCGGGCTTGGCCGGCCTCTCTGCCGCGCTGGCAGCCGCGCCGCGCCGCGCGCTGGTGCTGGCTGCCGCGCCGCTCGGCGAAGGTTGTTCGTCGGCCTGGGCGCAGGGCGGCATGGCCGCAGCGCTCTCCGCCGACGACGCGCCGGAGCTGCACGCGGCCGACACCATCGCCGCCGGCGCCGGGCTCTGCGATCCGGCCGCCGTCGCGGTGCTGACCCGCGAGGGGCCGGCCGCCGTCAAGCGGCTCGCCGCGCTCGGCGCACCGTTCGACCGCAAGCCCGACGGCGGCTTCGTGCAGAGCCTGGAGGCCGCGCACGGCCGCGCACGGGTCGCCCGGGTCGGCGGCGACGGGGCTGGCGCGGCCATCATGCAGGCGGTGATCGCCGCGGTGCGCGCGGCCCCGACCATCGAGGTCCGCGAGGGCTGGCGGGTGCGGCGCCTCGTCACCGACGCCGCCGGCCGGGTGCGCGGCGCGCTGGCGGAGGACGACGCGGGCGCGCAGGTCGAGATCGTGGCGCCGGCGACGGTGCTGGCGACCGGCGGGCTCGGCGGGCTCTATGCGGTGACCACCACGCCCCGCGAGGTGCGCGGCGAGGGCCTGGCGCTGGCCGCGCTGGCCGGCGCGGTGATCGCCGACGCCGAGTTCGTGCAGTTCCACCCGACCGCCATGGACCTTGGCGGCGACCCCGCCCCGCTCGCCACCGAGGCGATCCGCGGCGACGGCGCCAAGCTGGTGAACGCCGACGGGACGCCGTTCATGGCCCGCTATCACACGGCCGCCGAGCTGGCGCCACGCGACGTGGTGGCCCGCGCCATCGCCGCCGAGCGGCGGGCCGGGCGCGGCGCGTATCTCGATGCGCGCGAGGCGATCGGCGCGGCGTTCGCGCACGAGTTTCCCGCGGTGTTCGCCGCGGCGATGGCCGCTGGCCTCGATCCACGCCGCGAGCTGATCCCGGTCGCGCCGGCGGTGCACTACCACATGGGCGGCATCGAGACGGACCTGGCCGGCCGCACCTCGCTGCCCGGGCTCTATGCGGCGGGCGAAGCGGCGGCCACCGGCGCGCATGGCGCGAATCGGCTGGCGTCCAACTCGCTCTTGGAGGCGGCGGTATTCGGGGCGCGCGCCGGGCGCGCCGCGTCTACCTTCGCCGATCCGGGCACGGCGCCGCTGCCGGCCGAGCCCGCGCCCGAGCTGCCGGACGCGGCGCTGCAGAGCCTGCGCCGCGCGATGAGCCGCGACGCCGGCGTGGTGCGCGACGCGGCCGGCCTGACCCGCCTCGTCGCCGAGATCGGCCAGCTGGAAGCCGCGCACGGCCGCGCGCTGCCGCTCATCGCCGCGCGGCTGGTGGCCGAAGGCGCGCTCGCCCGCCGCGAGAGCCGCGGCGCGCATTTTCGCTCGGACTACCCGCAGCTCGGGCCGCCGGTGCGCAGCCGGGTCACGCTGGCGTCGACACTTGCGGTCCGCGCCCCGGCGTTCGAGGCCGCCTGACCGCATGCTGGAGCCGCCGCCGGACATCCTGATCGAGCCGATCGTGCGCGCCGCGCTGGCCGAGGACCTCGGCCGCGCCGGCGACATCACCTCTGCGGCCACCATCGACGCCGACGCGCGGATGACGGCGCGGTTCATGAGCCGCAAGCCGGGCGTCGTCGCCGGCCTCGCCTGCGCGCGGATCGCCATCGCGGCGCTGGATCCGGCCGCCGAGTTCCATGTCGACGCCGCCGACGGAACCGCGGCGCAGCCGGGCGGCGCGCTGGCTCGCGTCACCGCCAATGCGCGGGCGCTGCTCTCGGCCGAGCGGGTGGCGCTGAACCTGGTCGGGCGGCTCTGCGGCGTCGCCACGCTGACCCGCGCCTACGTCGACGCGGTGGCCGGCGCCGGCGCGGTGATCACCGACACCCGCAAGACCACGCCCGGCCTGCGCGCGCTGGAGAAGTACGCGGTGCGCTGCGGCGGCGGCGTCAACCACCGTTTCGGGCTGGATGACGCGATCCTGATCAAGGACAACCACGTGGCCGCCGCCGGCGGCGTCGCCGCCGCGATCCGGCGCGCGAAGGCCGCCGCCGGGCATCTGGTCAGGGTGGAATGCGAGGTCGACAGCCTGGCGCAGCTCGACGAGGCGCTGGCCGAGGCTCCGGACGTGGTGATGCTGGACAACTTCACCCTTGCCGACCTGGCCGTGGCGGTGGCCAGAGCCAAGGGCAAGGTGACGCTGGAGGCCTCGGGCGGCGTCAACCTGGAGACGGTGCGCGCCATCGCCGAGACCGGCGTCGACGTGATCAGCGTCGGCGCCCTCACCCACGCCGCCCCGGCGCTGGATATCGGCCTCGACGCCGGCAACTAGTCTGGGCGCAGAGGTCGCGGAGCAGGCGCGGAGGTCGCAGAGAGCAACGAGCCCCCTCTGCGTTCTCTGCGCCTCTGCGTGCTCCGCGTTGGGCCAAAGCGCCCGCGGCGCCTCCTCGCTCGAAGGCTCGCGCTAGCCTTTCCGCTCGCGGGGCGTGACGGTTGCGTGCTCGAGGCGGCCGCGGCGGAGCAGGGCGAAGGGGAGCGGGGTTTCAAGGCTGCGCCAGTCGAGGGCGCGGATGAGGTCGTCGGCGCCGGTGACGCGGCGCTCGCCGGCGGCGATCACCACGTCGCCTTCGAGCAAGCCCGCCGCGGCAGCCGGCGAGCCGGGCTCGATCGCGGTCAGCAGCACGCCGCTATCCTGTGTCAGGCCTGCGGCCAACGCCTGGCGGCGCGGGATCGCGGCGCGCTGCACGGCGACGCCCATCCAGCCGCGGCGCACTCGCCCGTGCGCGAGCAGCTCGCCCAGCACGAACGAGGCGGTATTGGAGGCGACCGCGAAGCAGATGCCCTGCGCGCCCATGATCACCGCGGTGTTGACGCCGACCACTTCCCCGGCCGACGAGACCAGCGCGCCGCCGGAGTTACCGGGGTTCAGCGCCGCGTCGGTCTGGATCAGGTCCTCAATCAGCCGCCCGCCCTGCCCGCGCAGCGAGCGGCCGAGCGCCGAGACCACGCCGGCGGTGACGGTGGCCTCGAAGCCGAGCGGGTTGCCGATCGCCACCACCAGGCGGCCACGGGCCAGCGCCTGCGAGTCGCCGAGCCTGGCGGCCGGCAACGTGCCGGGGTCGTCGACCCGCAGCAGCGCGAGGTCGGTGTCGGGATCGTCGCCCAGGAGCCGCGCGGTCAGGTGGCGGCCGTCGGGCGTGACGATCTCGTGCTCGGGCGCGTGCTGCGCCACGTGGCTGTTGGTGAGAACGAGGCCGTCGGGCGCGACGATGACGCCCGAACCGACCCCGCCGCGGCCCTTCAGCCGCGGATGCACCCGCACCACCGATGGCGCCACCCGCTCCACCGCGGCGGTGACCACGCGCGAATAGGCGTCGAGCGCCGCGTCGTCGCTGGCCTGCGGATCGGTCGGGGTGGTGGGCGGGAAGTCGGCGGGACGGTCGTCCGCGACGAAGGCCGCGATGGCGTCGAGGGGGAAGTCGCGAGGCGAATCGAACATGAACTGCGTCTCTGGGAGCCTACTCCGGCGCTCCCAAGTGGGGAGCCTTGAGCGCTCGTTCAACGCCGGCCGATCGATATATCTAAGACGTGATCACAGCCTGAAGCGGCCCGCGGCGAGGCCTCCGCGCAGTTGGGCGGCGAGCGCATCCGCATCGATCGCGCCGCTGTCGACCACATGCGCCTCGAGGGCGCCGAGGTCGGCGAAGTTCTCGTAGAGGCCGGGCGGGTATGGGGCGAGCGGGGCCTCGTCGCGGTCGCGGTCGCGGGCGCGGGCGACGGCGGTCTCGCGGTCGGGGCGCAGCACGACGTAGTCGAGCGCCACGCCGAGCCGACCTGCGGCCTCGCGGTAGACGTCCAGGAACCACGGGCCGACCACGCCGTCGACGACGACGAAGTAGCCGCCCGCGGCGTACTCGGCGGCGGCTGCGACGATGGCGCGGGTCACCACCGTATTCTGGCCGTGCGACTCCGCCAGCCAGGGGGCGACATAGCCGGGGCGGATGGCGTTGTAGAAATCATCCGTATGAAGATGGGCCGCCGGCGGGCCAGCGGTCTCAACCAGCCGCCGCGCCACCGTCGTCTTGCCCGCGCCGGGCGGACCGGAGACGATCAGGATCGGCGCAGGCACTTGATCACGCCCTCGGCGCCACGCGCTCGGACAGCGCCGCCACCTGCTGCTTCAGCAGCTCGATGGTCTCGGTCTGGCCGCGGATCAGCGCCTCCAGCTGCTGCTCGCGCACCTGGTCGAGCTTGTCGTGCAGGTGCATGAGCTCCAGCTCGGAGCGCAGGTTGACGGTGTAGTCGTGCTCCGCCGCCAGCCGATCCTTCGCGGCGGCGCGGTTCTGGCTCATCATGATCACCGGCGCCTGGATCGCGGCCAGCATCGAGAGCATGAGGTTGAGGAATATGTACGGGTACGGATCGAATGCGCTCCTCGACAGCGCGCCGTTGATCAGCATCCAGCCCATCAGCACGACGAAGAATCCGAAGATGAAGCCCCACGAGCCGCCGACCGCGGCCACCTGGTCGGCGAGCCGCTCCCAGAAACCGCGGTCGTCAGCGGCCAGGTGCGGGTGCTCGCCGCTCGGGGCCTCGCTGACCACGAGGTCGACCACGCTCTTCTGGATCGGGGTCAGCTCCTCGTAGGGCTTGCCCAACAGGTTTTCGGAAAGCTCGCGCTCGGCCAGAGACATGGATCACCCCGCTGATCTTCGACGCGGCGCATCATGTCGGCTGACGCGAGTTGGACAAGGCGCTTCGCGCTAGGTTGCGCCGTCTCTCCCAGGCGGCGCGGCCGTCAGCACGGCGCCGACCGGGTCGGAGACCGGCTTCAGCGCGCCGCGCAGCTCGAGCGGCGCGGCAGCGGGCGCGCCGGGCGCCGCGGCGACCTGCTCGGCCCCGCCCGCGCCGTGACCGCGGCGGTAGAACACGTGCTGGCCGATCCGCGCGACGCGGACCAGCTGGGCGCCCCAGATGTCGCCGAGGCTGGCGACGTGGTAGTGGGTCGCGCCGCCGACGGCGGGCGCTACGTAGCCGTCCAGCGCACGGGTGGCGACCAGCTTGGCGCGGTCCCAGGCGCCCGGCTCGCGGCGCGCGGAGGTGGCGCCGTTGCAGGCGAAGGTGAACTGGCATTCATGGCTGGCCAGGCCTTGGTAGACCACGCCGCAGACGGTCTTCGGGAAATGGGCGTCGCGCAGCCGGTTCAGCACCACCTGCGCCACCGCCGCCTGGCCTTCGCGGGGCTCGCCGCGCGCCTCGTAGTAGACCGCCGCGGTCAGGCAATCGATTTCACGGGCGACCGCGATGGGATCGGCGACCTGCAGCGGCGCCGAGGCCTGCAGCACGGCGTGCCCCAGGAGGGTGTCTAGCGGCGAGGCGGCTCCGGCCCGCAACGCCGCCTCATGCTGCATGGCGGCAATCTGCATGCCGATGCGCGGCAGCGGGATCAGCTGGCCGGTCTGGTCCTGGCGGACCGCGTCGGCGGCCATGCCGCCGGCCGCATAGGCCCCGGCGACGCCCGCGCCAACGGTCAGCAGCGCGCCGATCGCAAGGGTGGCCAAGCGCGCCGGCCGGCGCGTTTCATCCCAAAAAGACAAGGAGTTGCGTGTCCCCCTGCTACGGGAGCCCCCGCCCCCAGCCATCGCGTCTGATGCTGATCCTCGCGCCTGCAAGGATCGCTCCATCCGCGCCGTCCGGACGGTACACGACGACCGGCAGCTTCAGCTTACACAAAGATTCCGCCACGGCAACGCGGCAAAGTGGCGGCCGCACCCTGTCCTGCAACAGTGGCGCGAGACGGGCGCGCGCCGCAGCGCCCAGCCGCGGCGGCGGGTTGCTCACGGCTTCCACAGGCGGGCTGGACCGTAGGCCAGGCCCCTCCCCCGCAGCGAGCCCCTGCGGGCTTCACCCGATGGCCGCCGGGCCGGGCGCGGCAGACGCTCGCCCCGCTGCCACCGGCCCGGTCCGGCCACCCCAACCGCGCGAGATCGCCCATGATGAAGCCAGCCGCCGCTATCATCCCGAAGAGCGATCCCGCCTGGCAAATCGGCAAGTACGGTCCGATCTGGCCGAAGACCCCCGCCTGCTACGGGTTCACCATCATCGCCAGGGTCAAGCCCGGCGCCGCGGACACGATCCGCAGCTACGGCTACGGGCTGGCGACGGCGCTCGAGAAGGACCCCGACCTGCTGGCGCCGCTCAAGCTGCACTACCTGCGCTGGGTGCTGTTCGATGACGACACCCGCTTCATGTACCAGGGGATCTTCGACACCGACTTCGACAAGTACACCGAGGACGCCATCGCGCTCTTCACGAAGTCTGGCGTCGACACGGTGTTCGAGAACCTCGAGGGCTTCCCGGAGGACTGGAAGACCAATCCCGACGCCTTTATCCGCTTCGTGCGCGAGCACCAGTGCCCGAGCTTCATCGAGTACGGCGAATATCCGTACGTGAGCAGCGATGAGATCAAGAAGGCGCTGGCGCTGAAGGCGGCTTTCTCGGACATGCTGGAACAGATGCAGTAGCGGGCCACGCAGGTGAGCGAGCCCGCCCGCACCTACAACCAGGCGCACGCGCCGCGGCCCTACGAGAAGGGCCGGCGCCGCGTCAGCGTCTACGTCTCGTGGAGCTACCCGGCCGAGGCGAACCGCGACCTCACGCAGATGGACAACCGCTTCTCGACGATGACCGAGGTGCGGCGCGTCGCCTGGCCGGCCTACGAGCAGCCCAGGTTCGCCGACCCGCTGCAGTTCCAGCAGGGCATCTCCGGCGCGCTGGAGCTGTTCTTCTGGGCGTGGCTGCCGTTCCAGAAGCTGGTGCAGGAGGTGACTGGCTCCGCGCCGCCGGTGTTCCAGCGGGTCGACCAGGCCGGCTTTGCGCTGCCGCTGGACGAGCGGGCGCTGGGCGACTGCGACACGCTGTTCCTGTTCGGCCTCGACCACAACGTGACCGGCCAGTCGCCGTCGCCGGGCGAGATCGAGGCGCTCCGCGCATTCCTGAAGCGCGAAGGCACATGCGCGGTGATCGGCCCGCACCACGATGTTGGGCGGACCGACGACATGGGCCAGCGCGCGGTCGAGCACGCCCACCACGGCGACGGGCTGGTGCCGCGCCAGCAGCGCTTCGGCCAGTATGCGCTCGCGTTGCTGCAGGCGCTCGACGTGCCGGTGGAGAACCAGTACGGGCTGCGGCCGGCGACGCTGCCGGGCTCGGCCCCTGGCGCCAACAAGCCCGTGCCGCTGGAGATCGACCGCGACCTCGACACGCGCGGGTGGCTGGCCGGCGTCGACAGCTTCAATTTCCACATGCACATGCCGCACTACGCGCTGACCCGCGCCGACGGCACGGCGCATGCGCTGGCGCGGCAGTCGATCGACGCCTCGCGGCCGCATCCATTCCTGGACACCGGCGCCACGGCGTTCAACGCGCTGGTCTGGGCGCCGCCGCGCGGCGAGCGGGCCGGCGACGTGCTGGTGGTCGACTCCACGGTGTTCTCGAGCCTGTTCGGGGCGGACGCCAGCCTCGAGCGGTTCTGGAAGAACATCGTGACGGCGAGCTGACGCCATGAACGACGTCGCCGGCGCGGCCCTCGAGCTCGATGACATCCAGAGCGGCGTGCTGCGCCCACGGCCCAGCCCGTTCGCGGCGACCTATGTCATCGTGCGGATCGACGAGGCGGCCGCCGGCCGCGAACTGTTGCGCCGCCTGGCGTCCGTGGTCACGCCGGCCTCGGCGACGCAAAGCGCGATCGGAGACGCCTGGGCGAGCGTCGCGCTGACCTGCGAGGGCTTCAAGGCCATCGGGCTGCCGGAAACGTCGCTGAAGAGCTTCGCCTGGGAGTTCCAGCAGGGAATGGCCGCGCGCGCCCAGGCGCTCGGCGATACCGGTGAGAGCGCCCCAGAACATTGGGAGCCGCCGTTCGGCCGCGACGGCGTGCATCTCGTGCTGACCGGCGTCGCGCCGGACGCGGATCAGCTCGAAGCCGCCGTGGCGCGCGGCCGCGCCGCGATCGCCGACATCGACGGCGTCACCCCGATCTGGCGACAGGAGTGCCATGCCTCGCCCGACGAGACCGAGCCGTTCGGCTATCGCGACGGCATCAGCCATCCCGCCATCGAGGGCAGCGGCGCGCCGGCCAGCAACCCGCTGGAGCCGCCGCTGAAGGCGGGCGAGCTGGTCCTGGGCTATCTCGACGAGCTTGGCGGCTTTGCGCCGGTCCCGACGCCCGATGTGCTCGGACGGAACGGCAGCTACGTGGTGTTCCGCAAGCTGCACCAGCGGGTCGCGGCCTTCCGCCAGTACCTGCGCGCCAACGCCTCGGGCCCGGAGGATGAGGAGCTGTTGGCGGCCAAGATCATGGGCCGCTGGCGCAGCGGCGCGCCGCTGGCGCTCAGTCCGGAGCATGACGACCCGGCGCTCGGCGCAGACCCGGGCCGTCGCAACGCGTTCCTCTACCGCGAGGATGACGCCACCGGCTACAAGACGCCGCCCGGCTCCCACGCGCGCCGCGCCAATCCGCGCGACTCTGCGGTCGCCGGCTATCCGCGGCTGCACCGCATGGTCCGCCGCGGCACCGCTTACGGTCCGCCACTGCCGCACGGCGTATTGGAAGATGACGGCGTCGACCGCGGGCTGATGTTCGCCTTCGTCGGCGCACATCCGAAGCGCCAGTTCGAGTTCGTGCAGTCCGAGTGGATCGGCGGCGGCGAGTTCCTCGGCCTGGGCGACGCCAAGGACCCGGTGGTGGGCGAGGGCGGCGGCGACTTCCAGGTCCCGCGCAAGCCGATCCCCCGCCGGCTGCACGGCCTGCCTCACTTCGTCGTCACGCGCGGCGGCGAGTACGCCTTCATGCCGTCGCTCAGCGCGCTGCGCTGGCTCGCCGCCCTGGAGAGCTGAGCCGTGGCGGAGCCTGCCGGCCAGCGCTTCGACGTGATCGTGGTCGGCGCCGGGCCGGCCGGCGTGATGGCGGCCCTGCGCGCGGCCGACCTCGGGGCGCGCACCGCGCTCGTCACCAGCGGCGCATTCGGCGGCATGGCGGCCAACGACGGGCCGGCGCCGGTGCGCACGCTGGCGCACGCCGCGCGGCTGCTGCGCGAGGCGCGCCAGCTCAGCCGCTACGGGGTGGCCGTCCCCGAGCCGGAGCTCGACTATCCGAAGCTGCTGGAGCGGGTGCGCGAGGTGGTGGCGGAGGTCGGCGCGGCGTCCGCGCTGCGGCCGCAGCTCGATATCGCCGGCGCCCAGGTGTTCGAGCATCTTGGCGAGGTGCGCTTCGAGGACGCGCAGACGCTCATCGCCGAGACCGGCCAGCGGTTCCGCGCGGGGCGGGTCATCCTCTGCACCGGCGGGGTCAGCCGGCGGCTGCCGATCCCAGGCTTCGAGCTGAGCGCCACGCACAGCGACGCCTGGTCGCTGACCGCGGCGCCGCCGTCCATGCTGGTGGTCGGCTCCGGCGCGACCGGCGCGCAGGTGGCCTCGGTGTTCAACGCGTTCGGGACCCGCGTGCGCCTCTTCGAGGCCGGGCCGCGCATCCTCCGGACCGAGGAGCCGGAGGTTTCCGCGGCGGTCGCCGAGGCGTTCCGCGCGGCCGGGATCGAGGTTTGCGAGGGCTTCGGCGCGATCGAGGCGTTCGAGGCCTCGCCCGAGGGGGTGCGGATGATCTACGCCAAGGACGGCGCGCGGCAGTCCGCCGAGGCGGCCCTGGCGGTCTGCGCGATCGGCTGGTCCGCGAACACGGCGCGCCTGAACCTGGCGGCGGTCGGCATCGCAACCGACAAGCGCGGCTTCATCCAGGTCGATGCGCAGCAGCGCACCTCGGCGGCGCACATCTTCGCGGCAGGCGACGTCACCGGCGGGCTGATGCTGGCCGGGCCGGCGCTGGAGGCCGGCTTCGTCGCCGCGACCAACGCGGCCTGCGCGGACGCCGACGCCGCCCAGCCACACGCCAGCGTCTATCCGGTCGGCAGCTTCACCGATCCGGAGTACGCGCAGGTCGGCCTTGGCGAAGCGGCCGCGCGCGCGGTCTGCGACCCGGTCGTGGCGGTGGCGTCGTACGATGCGGCGACGCGGCCGATCATCGACGGGCGCACCTTTGGCTTCTGCAAGCTGATCGCCGACCGGACGAGCCATCGGATCGTCGGCTGCCACCTGGTGGGCGAGCGCGCGGTCGACGTCGTGCAGCTGGCGGCCGTCGCGATCGCCGCCGGCATGACCGCCGACGACTTCGCCCGCATCCCGCTGTCGTTCCCGACCTACGCCGGCGTGCTGGGCCGCGCGGCGGTCGGGCTGGCGCGGACGCTCAATCGCGGCGCGGGGATCGAACGCGGCGACCTGTCGTGAGTCTGGGCTCGGCCAGGCGGCTGGCGCTCGGCGCGCTGCTGGCGTTGGCGCTGACGTCGCTGGCGCGCGCCCAGGACGACGGGCCGCGGGTCTATCAGCTGGCGCCGGTCGGGGCGAAGACGCTGACCGGGTTCGCGGTGGTCAAAGAGAGCAACGAGACCTTCGAGGCCGACCAGGTGGTCTCGGGCTCTGAGTTCGCCAGCAACGTCGTGGTGCTGCGTTACGCCCAGACGTTCGACCTCTGGGGACGGCAGCTCAATCCGTTCGTCATCCTGCCGACGGGCGAGGTGCGCCAGGTGGTGGCCGGACCGGGCGGGACCGCCGGGGAGGCCAGCGCGGGGCTCGGCGATGCGCAGGTCGGGGCGGTGTTCGGCCTGGTCGGCTCCCCGGCGCTGACGCCGGACGCCTACCCGGCATACCGGCCGTTCGTGACCAGCGGCCTGCTGGCGCGGGTCTTCTTCCCGACCGGGGCCTACAGCCAGGCCAAGTCGGTGAACCTCGGCGCGAACCGCTTCGCCTACCAGCTCGGACTGCCGACTACGTTCATGTTCGGCCAGTCGTACGCGAGCCCGTCGTTGACGGCGCTGGAGGTGCTGCCGACCGTCACCTTCTACGAGGCCAACGGCGCCCCGCACGGCGCGAGCCGCGTCACCCGTGCGCCGCTGTTCAGCCTGGAATCACACCTCACGCGGACGCTGGGGTCCGCCTTCTGGGTCTCGGCGGACCTGCTCTACCGCTCCGGCGGCGCCACCACGACCGACGGCATGCCGAACGACAATCCGACGGGCGGCTGGTCGGCCGGCGCCACCGGGGCCCTGCGCTTGCGCCAGCAGGCCACGATTGCGCTGACCTTCGAGCACGTCGTCTCGCGCAGCGACAACGGTCCCGACGGCTGGTTCTTCCGCACGGCGCTGATCGTCCCGTTCCGGTGAAGGGGCCGAGAGGCGCGCTTTGACCGCCGGCCCTGCTGCAGTCGCGGGAGCCGCCGCGCGCTGGGGTAAGCAAGCTGCGACATAAGCGGGCAAACGCGCGAACCCGCCTCCCGGTGTCGCCTTCCTGCGACGACATCACTCAGCGCCTTAGCGTTCCGCGACGTCTACCTGGAATGGCAGGCGGGCCCCGAGCCGCGCCGCCTCACGCCGCATCGTCGGAACCGCTCATCAGTCCATGCATCAGTCCCAGCTTTCGCGCCGCAGTCTCCTCCAGGTCTCCGCGACGATTGGGGCTGTTTCGCTAGCCGTTCCGGCGGCGCTGCACGCGAGCACGCTGGCCCGGCCGCTCGCCGCGCCGACGCCGGCCGCCACGGCCACTTCGCCGATCCTCGCCGCGGCGCGGGCCGGGCTGCAGCGCGCCGGCGCGCGCGTCGCGCATCTCGACGTGGTGGCGGTGGCGGACTTCGCGCAGCCGTCGTCGCACCCGCGCTTCCACCTGGTCGACACCGCCAGCGGGCGCATCACCAGCCTGCTGGTCGCACACGGGCGCGGCTCGGACCCCTCGCACTGCGGCTGGCTCAGCCGGTTCTCCAACGCGGCGGGCTCGGACTGCACCTCCGAGGGCGACTTCCTCACCGCCGCCGACTACGTCGGCAAGCACGGGCGCTCGATCCGGCTGTCGGGGCTCGAAGCCACCAACAGCAATGCCGAGTCGCGCGGCATCGTCGTGCATAACGCGCCGTACGTGTCGGCGCAGATGGTCCGCGACCACGGCGTGCTGGGCCGCAGCGAAGGCTGCTTCGCGCTCTCCGCCGCCGACCTGCCGCAGGTGCTGCAGCGGATGGGCCCCGGCCGCCTGCTGGTCTCGACCAAGCTCTGAGGCATCTCCTGGGCAACGTTCCCGGCTATCCGGGCGAAACGCCGGGCGCCATAACTGAACGCGCTTCAGTTGCGAGCGTCGCCTGAGGAGGGCCGCCCCATGTCCATGGTCATCGACTGCGACTCCCACGTGATGGAGCCGGCCGACCTCTGGCAGACCTACCTGGAGCCGAGCTACCGCGACCGGGCGATCCGCATCGAGCGGCGCGACGGGGTCGAGCATCTGATCATCGGCGAGGTGTCGGTGCTGTCGAACGTGCTGGCGGGGCTCGGCGGCGCGCACCTGCCGCGCACCGAGGCGTTCTCCGGCAAGCTGACCTACGCCGACGGCTGCGAGCCGGCGAGCTACGATCCGGTGGCGCGGGTGACAATGCTGGACAACTGGGGCGTCGACCGCGGCGTGCTCTTCCCCACCATCGGCATCCTGCCCTTCCCCACCGACGACCTGCCGCTCGCGAACGCCTACTGCCGCGCCTACAACCGCTGGCAGCGCGAGTTCTTCGAGGCCGCGCCCGGCCGCGTCGTGCCGATCGCTCTGGTCAACTGGCGCGACGTCGATGAGGCCGCGCTCGAGCTCGAGACCTGCCTGAAGGCGGGGTTCCGCGGCCTCTTCGTGCCGCCGGAGACCGTCGATGGCCGCCGGCCCTCGGATCCGCACTTCGACCCGCTGTGGCGGCTCTGCGAGGAGGCCGGCGCGCCCGGCTGCTTCCACGTGATCGTGCGTTTCGGCGGGCAGTTCTCGCCGTTCCTGCACTGGCAGGAGACCCGGCCGGGCCCGGTGTTCACCTTCGGCCTCGGCGCCACCGGCCAGCTGATCCCGGCGATGGCGGCGGTGGTGGTCGACCGGCTGTTCGAGCGGTTCCCGCGCCTGAAGATCGTCTCGGTGGAGGCCGGCTGCGGCTGGGCCGCCTACCTGATGGACCGGCTCGACGAGAAGCATTCGATCTTCCACGCGATCGCGCCGATGCCGCTGAAGCCCTCCGACTACATCAAGCGCAACTGCTACTTCGTCGCCGAGCCCGAGGAACGCACGATCGGCGCGATGCTCGACCTGGTGGGCGAGGACCGCATCCTCTGGGGCAGCGACTACCCGCACATCGACTCGACCCTCGCCGCCCCCGACCTGATCCGCGCTTCGGTCGCGGGACTGAGCCCCGAGCGACAGGCCGCGGTGCTCGGCGAGAACGCGCGCAAGCTGTTCGGGGTGTAGCGGCTGGCGGCGGTTCCGCCGACCGGCCGGACATCGGGCTTCACGAACGCCAGCGAGTTCGGCGGCCCGCGGACGGCCCTGCGTCGTCAGACACGCAAGCAATGCGTCACGTCTTGATATAGCGCGCCCAGATATCTCACGCCTTGATGTAACTATTACGCGATGAGGACCGGCGTCAGCGCCCGTTTGACGGGCGGTTCGCCGGTATACTCGGCGAGTTGTACGCCGGGCACGACGCCTGCATGGAAACAGTATTTTCGACCTTCGATA
>DATNEH010000032.1:0-3835 GCA_035553015.1 Caulobacteraceae bacterium
CGCCAGTTCTACCATCACTTCGGCTTCAACCCGTGGGGCATGGCGCGGGCCGAGTTCTATAACCTCACCCACCGCGGGGCGACGCTGCAGGGCGGCTCGACCATTACCCAGCAGCTGGCCCGCAACCTCTTCCTGACCCCCACCCAGAGCATTCGCCGCAAGGTGCAGGAGCTGATCCTGGCGGTCTGGCTGGAGACCAAGTTCTCGAAGAAGCAGATCCTGGCGCTCTACCTCAACCGGGTGAACTTCGGGGGCGGCGCCTACGGCATCGAGGCCGCCTCGCAGCGCTACTTCAACAAGCCAGCCAGCCAGCTGACGCTCGGCGAGGCGGCGCTGCTGGCGGCCACCATGAAGGGGCCCAGCCGCTACAATCCCGCCGCCAACTCCGAGCGCGCGGCCAAGCGCGCCACCGAGGTGCTGAACGCGATGGTCGAGACCGGCGCGATCACCCCGGCCGAGCGCGACGAGGCGTTCGCCACGCCCGTGCACGTCTCGGCGACGCTGGCCAGCCAGCGCGCGCAGTACTTCACCGACTGGCTGGACGGCCAGGTGCGCGCGCTGCTTGGCAAGGAGCCCACCGAGGACCTGGTGGTCGAGACGACGCTCGACCTGCCGATCCAGGCCGCGGCCGAGCAGGCCGTGCACACTGGCGTCGCCGCGCACGCCGACCAGGGCGTCCAGCAGTGCGCGCTGGTGGCGCTCGACGGCGAGGGCCGCATCCGCGCCTACGTCGGCGGCGACTCCTACGCCGACAGCCAGTTCGACCGCGCGACGCAGGCCCAGCGCCAGGCCGGTTCGGCGTTCAAGCCGTTCGTCTACCTGACCGCGATGGAGGCCGGCCACACGCCGTCCGAACAGGTGGTCGACGAGCCGATCACCATCGGCAACTGGTCGCCAAAGAACTTCGAAGGCAAGTACCTCGGCCCGATCACCCTGGAGACCGCGCTCGCCCAGTCGATCAACACCGTCGCCGCGCGGCTCGCCAACGAGGTGGGCACCAACAACGTCGCGGCCACCGCCCACCGGCTCGGCATCACTTCGCAGATCCAGACCGACCCCTCGATGGCGCTGGGCGCGGTCGAGGTCTCGCCGCTGGAGATGGCGACCGCCTACGACCCGTTCGCCAACGGCGGCTACCGGGTGCACGCCTACGGCATCGAGCGGATCCGCACCGCCAGCGGCCAGGTGCTCTACGACCATGGCGTCGCGCAGGACCAGCTGCAGTCGGTGATCCCGCAGCCGTCGCTCTCCGAGATGACCCAGATGATGCGCCAGGTGGTCGCCTCCGGCACCGGCGTGCGCGCCAAGATCGGCGGCTACGACATCGCCGGGAAGACCGGGACCACGTCCGACTACCGCGACGCCTGGTTCGTCGGCTTCACCGGCGGTTTCGTAGCCGCCGTCTGGGTAGGCCGCGACGACAACACCCCGATGCGGCGGGTCACGGGCGGCGCGGCGCCGGCGGAAATCTGGCGCGCGTTCATGGCGCCGGTGCTGCCGCACATCCGCGCCGAGGCGATCCCCGGCGGCGCGCCGCCCGGACCGGCGCCGTCCGATCTGATCGGCAACATCATCGACGGCGCCTCGAACGCCGCGCCCTCGCCGGAGCAGCCCAATCCCGACGAGGTTCCGCAAACCGGCCCGCCGCCGGAGACGATGCGCCCCGAAACCCCGTCGCAAGGCGGGCAGCCGCCGTTCTGACCCGCGCCTATCCCCCGAACCGGTGCAATTCGGCCCCGTGCGCTCGCAGCCAGGCGCGATGGGGGCGGGGATCGCCGATCAGGCGGCGGACCTCGGCCCAGAACTTCGGGCTGTGGTTGGCCTGCAAGAGGTGGGCGCACTCGTGGGCGGCGACATAGTCGGCGACCGTCGGCGGCGCCAGCGCCAGGCGCCAGGAAAGCCGGATCGCCGCCTCGAGGCGGCCCTGCGCCGGCATGCACGAGCCCCAGCGGGTGCGCGCATCGCCCAGGCCGAACTTCGGCGTCTCCACGCCCAGCATGCCGCAGTGCCGCTCCAGTCTCGGCGCGAACCAGGCGCGGCCCTCGCGCTTGATCAGCCCGACGATCGCCGCGGCGTAGGCGTCGTCGTCGGCGCCGAGCTTCAGCCGCGCGCCGCGCTCCCAGCCGTCGCCCTCCAGGCTAGCCCGGCCCGGCGCGCGGGCCAGCCGGCAGGGCGCGCCGAACAGGGTGATCCCCAGCCCGGGCGCGAGCTTCGTCGGCGGCTTCAGTTCGGCGACGCGCTCGGCGATCCACGCGTGGCGCTCGTGGGCGAAGGCGACTGCTTCGGTGAGCCGGCGCGAGGTCGGCGCGATCGCCAGCACCTCGCCCTTGCCGCGGTCGACGCGCAGCGACACGCGTCGGGCGCGGCGGCTGACGGTCAGCCGCACCCGCACCTGGCCCACCTCGATCACGTCGCCGTCGGCGTGCCGAATCGCGCGCTGGAACATGACCCGTCCTAAGGCGCGCCGCGCCCTTGCGTGAATTCACAATCTGCTGGCAAGGCGGGGATGCGACATCGACGAGACCACAGGGAGCCCGCCGCGATGCAAGCCAAGTCACTGGTCGAGCGGCTCGGCTACGCGCCGGACGCGCGCCTCGTCATCGTCAACTGCGACGACCTCGGCTCCAGCCACGCGGCCAACCTCGCCGCGCTGGAGGCGGTCGAGCAGGGTGTCGCCACCAGCGCCACGCTGATGGTCCCGTGCCCCTGGGCGCTCGAGGGCGCGCGGCTCTTCGCCGGCAAGGACGTCGGCGTCCACCTGACGCTGACCGCCGAGTATCCGGGCTACCGCTGGCGCTCGCTGACCGGCGCCGCGTCGCTGCATGACGACGAGGGCTTCCTGCCGCTGACCGCCGCCCAGGTCTGGGCGAAGGCGCGGATCGAGGACATCGCCGCCGAGTGCCGCGCCCAGATCGACCAGGCGCTGGCCTGGGGCGTCGACGTCACCCACCTCGACAGTCACATGGGCGTCAACCAGACCGAGGCGCGCTGCTACGAGCTCTACCTGGAGCTCGCGAGCGAATACCGGCTGCCGCTGCGGATGGCCGGCCCGAACGCGGAGAGCACGCTGGGCTTCCCGGTTCGGGCCCCGGCTGAAGCGCGCGGTATCGTCCACCCGGACAACTTCCATTTCCGCTGGAAGAGCCCGACCACCGAGCTCCTCAAGCAGCGCGTGCCGCAGATGGCGGCGGGCAGCGTCACCGAGTTCCTGATCCACCCGGTGCTCGATGGCCCCGAGCTGCGCGGCTACGACCTCGACGCCGCCCAGGTCCGTGTCGACGACCACGCCTGCGCCCTGGACCCCGAGATAGGCGCGCTGTTCGAGCCGGAGAACGTCCAGCTGATCAGCTTCCGCCCGCTCAGGGAGCTTCAAAGAGCCCAATAGGAGCGCGGGACAATCTGCTTGCGCTTACTCGGCGGCGCCGGGGTACGCTCCCGTGAAAATGCGAGAAACGCGCGCGAGGAGACGGCGATGCGGGATCTGATCATCCGTGGCGGGACCATCTACGACGGGACCGGCGAGGCGCCGTTCGTCGGCGACGTGGCGATCGACGGTGACCGCATCGTCGAGGTCGGCCAGAACCTGGGCGCGGCGCGCCGCGAGATCGATGCGACCGGCCTGGTGGTCACCCCCGGTTTCGTCGACATCCACACCCACTACGACGGCCAGGCCACCTGGGACCCGTTGCTGGCGCCCTCCAGCTGGCACGGGGTCACCACTGCGGTGATGGGCAACTGCGGCGTCGGCTTCGCGCCGGTCCGCCCCGACCACCACGACTTCCTGATCGACCTGATGGAAGGCGTCGAGGACATCCCCGGCAGCGCGCTCGCCGAA
>DATNEH010000033.1:0-5621 GCA_035553015.1 Caulobacteraceae bacterium
ATGATCTTCAGCGCCATGGTGGGCGCGGCCACCTTGATCATCGAGATCTCCAGCCGCGCGACCTTGTTGCCGGCCTTGTCCATCATGTCCGCCGCCTTCAGGCACAGCAGGCGCGTCATCTCGATGTCGGTGCGCGCCTGCGCGACGCGCTCTTCCCAGACCGAGTGCTCGGAGACGTATTTGCCAAAGGCTTTGCGGCTCATCAGCCGCCTGCACATCCTCTCGAGCGCCACCTCGGCTGCGCCGATCGTGCGCATGCAGTGGTGGATGCGGCCCGGACCCAGCCGCGCCTGGCTGATCTCGAAGCCGCGCCCCTCGCCTAGCAGGATGCTCGAGGCCGGCACGCGGACGTTCTCCAGCAGCACCTCGGCGTGACCGTGCGGCGCGTCGTCGTAGCCGAACACCGGCAGCATGCGCAGCACCTTCACCCCCGGCGCATCCAGCGGCACGAGGATCTGCGACTGCTGCTGGTGAGGCGCGGCGGCCGGGTTGGTCTTGCCCATGACCACGGCCACCTTGCAGCGTGGATCGCCGACGCCGGACGACCACCACTTGCGCCCGTTGATCACGTAGTCGTCGCCGTCGCGCTCGATGCGGGTCTCGATGTTGGTCGCGTCGGATGAAGCGACCTGCGGCTCGGTCATCAGGAAGGCCGAGCGGATCTCGCCGTTCATCAGCGGCCGCAGCCAGCGCTCCTTCTGGTCGCGCGTGCCGTAGCGGTTGAGGATCTCCATGTTGCCGGTGTCGGGCGCCGAGCAATTGAACACCTCGCTGGCGAACGACACGCGGCCGAACATCTCGGCGATCGGCGCGTACTCGAGGTTGGTCAGTTGCGTGCCCTCGAACGCGAAGGTGTCGTCGACGTGCGGCGCGCCCGACGACGGCGGCATGAACATGTTCCAGAGGCCGGCCGCCTTCGCCTTGGCCTTCAGCGTCTCGAGCACCGGGATCACCTTCCAGCGATCGCCCTCCTGCGCCTGCTGCTCATAGACCGGCACGGCCGGGTAGACGTGCTCGTCCATGAAGTCGCCGACCCGGCGGATGAGCTCCCGCTGGCGGGGCGAATAGTCGAAATCCATGGCGTCGGCCCTCGTTCAAACGTTTGTTTGAAACTGGCACGGCCGATCGCGGCGCGGCAATTAAGGGATGTCCCGTAGTCCCTCCCCCTCGCGGGGAGGGTGGTCCGCAGCGACCGGGTGGGGATGTCTGACGCGTGGGCGAACGCCAGCCGGTTAGCGGTCTGCAGCTTCAGACTTCCCCACCCGTCCGTCGCTCCGCGACGGACTCCCTCCCCACGAGGGGGAGGGATGCGCAGCGCCTCAGTTCCTGGCGCGGAAGCCGAGGAAGAACATCTGGCGCGGCTCGCCGTAACCCAGCGCCTCCTCGTAGCGGGTGTTGGCGATGTCCTCGACGCGGGCGGTGATATCGAGCCGCCGCGACAGCGCGTAGGCGCCCGAGAGGCTGGCCACCACGAAGCCGGGGCGGGTCTGCGGGGCGAAGGTCGAGGGGTTGACGTCGGCGTCGGGACCCTCGCCGCGGATGGTCAGCGCCGCCTCCCAGCGCCGGCTGTTCCAGAGCAGGCTGACCGAGCCGGAGTTGCGCGGCACGCGCAGCATCTGCGTGCCCGCGCCCAGGTCGCGCGCGTCGGTGTAGGCGTACTCGCCCTGCAGCGTCAGGTTCGCCGTCAGCTTGGCGTCGAGCTCGAGCTCGGCGCCGGTCGAGCGGGTGCGGTCGACGTTTATGTAGCGGAACGGAAACGCCGCGGCGAACTCGATCTGGTCGCGCACGTCGAGCTGGTAGCCGGTGGCGCGGGCGGTGACGCGCCCGTCGGGCGCGGCCCAGGCGAGCGCGCCCGACCAGCCGGTCGCGTGCTCGGGCTTCAGCCCCGCCGACGGGCCGCCAGGGAAGCAGAAGTCGCACTGGATCTCGCTGATCGTGGGCGTCTTGAAGCCCTGCCCCCACGAGCCTTCGACCGAGAAGCCGGCCGGCAGCCTCAGCACCGCCGAGACGTGGCCGGTGGCCTGGCCGGCGAAGGTGTCGGGCGCGTCGTAGCGCACCGAACCGGTCAGGGTCAGCGGCTCGATCGGTCGGTAGCGCGCCAGCACGAAGCCGGAGGTCGTGCCCAGGCTGTCGGTCTGGCCGGTGGAGATGCTGCCGTGCTCGCTGATTCGCTCGACGCCGAAGATCACCCCGAACGCGTCGGTCGGCGCGCCGCGTTCGGAGGTCCAGCGGTAGTCCTGGCGGGACGAGGTGAAGCGCGAGTCCTGGGTCGGGTCGTCGTTGCCGAGCGCGGCTCGGTTAAGGGAATAGCCGCCGACGGTCACGGTCTGGGTGAAGCCCCAGGGATCATGGATGACAGCGCGCACGTCGCCAGTCCAGCTGTGGTAGGTGGCGAACTCCGGCGTGTCGCCGAACTCGAAGAGCGCGTTGTAGCCGTCGGTATGGACCAGGCTGTCGACGTAGCCGATGCGACCGTCGATCACGACGTTCTGGCCGAGGTCGACGCGGCCATAGCCGCCGACGTTCCAGGTGTTGTCCGGGTCACGCTCGGGAAAGCCGTCGGCCTTGGAGACGCCGTCGGTGCGGAAGCCGGAGAACGAGACGCCGGCCGCCCAGGTGTCCGTGCGCTTGCCGGCGGCGGCCGAGCCGTCGAACGTGGCGAGCGTGCCGCCCTCGCCCTGCACGCGCCAGCCGTCCTCCTCGCGGGTGGTCAGCGAGATGACGCCGCCGATGGCGTCCGAGCCCCAGATCGAGCTCTGCGGGCCCTTGAGGATCTCGATCTTCTCGATGTTGGCGAGGTTGAGCTGCGAGAAGTCGTAGGCGCCGTTCGGGTCGGACGCGTCGTTCTGCACGACGCCGTCGATCAGCACGAGGGTCTTGTCGGAGCTGGCGCCGCGGATGCGCACGCTGGCGACGCCGCCGAACGCGCCGTCGTCGGTGACGGCGAGCCCGGGCACGAGCTCGAGGATGTCCTGTGCGAAGGTGACCTGGCGCGCGTCGATCTGGCTGCGGTCGATGACCACCGCGTCAGGCGCATCGCTGATCAGCGTCGGCAGCCGGGTGGCGTCGACAACGACGGGGGCGGTGGTGGTCGGTTGGTCCGCGGTGTCGGCGTGCGCGAGCGCGGGCGTGAGCGCGAACGCGCTCGCGAACATCGCCCTGCGAAGATCGTGGCCACGGAAAACGCGGAAAGCACGGAAAGGCGAGGGCGGACCGGGCGGCTCCAATCGGTCCGTGTCTTCCGTGGTTTCCGTGGTTCCGCAAAAGCCTGGGTCCCCGCTTGCGCGGGGGAGAGCGGCAATAGAGGGCATAGGTCCGGGTCTCCGGGCCGCGCGGCGCGCTGCGGCCATGAGCGACAAGGGGACCGGCGCGCCGGACCGGCCCGTTGTCGCTGCGACGGATCACCCCCGCGCCGATGGTCTGATCCCGGACCTCGGACGAGCGACGGGGGCGGCAGGTCTCCTGGCTTGCGGGTCTCAGGTTCCTCGCCCACGCCTTCCCGGTTTCCCAGTGGCGCCGCCGCCTCCGATTGGAGGCGACAAACGGGCAAGGGCCTCGCCGCTCACAGTTGCGGGCACAGCCGCGGATTGAGGGACGAGCCCCGCACCGCATTCCCTCTTGGCCGCCGGTTAGGGCGGACCGCCTTGCGGCCGAGCTTATCGGCTGATGCGGCAGGACCTGCAAGACCGGGCGCGGGCGCTTCCGAGCGCCCCGCTTCACGGCGCGACTTCAGGGCGCGGCTTCAGGGCGCGGCGAGCCAGCCCTCGGGCAGCGTGATCCAGGCGCAACGGTTGGCGTCCGTGGCGGTCACGTTGGGCGGGCCGAGCGGGTTGTCGGTGAAGCAGCCGCCGGCGACGCCGGTATGGCCGGGCATGAACGAGGTGGAGCGCCAGTAGAGGGTCGTGCCACAGGCGGCGCAGAAGAAGCGGTCGGTCTGCCTGTGCGGGAGCTCGTAGCGACGGAGGTCGCCGCGCACCGTGACGGCCTCGTCGGGAAAGTAGGCGGACCAGCCGAACGCGCTGCCGGTGCGCTGCTTGCAGTTGTCGCAGTTGCAGATCGCGTTCAGCAGCGGCTCGCCCTCGGCTTCGAGCGTGCAGGCGCCGCAGGCGCAGCGGGCAGTTCGGATCATCGCGTCCTCGCCAGCGCCGCCAGCGCCTCGCCGGAGAGCTGGCGGGCGACCCACTCGGTCTTCGCGGTGGCGCCGAGGCGGTCGTAGAAACGGGTCGCCAGGGCGTTCCAGTCGAGCACCGCCCATTCCAGGCGCGCCAGCCGCTCGTCGCGGCAGCGCTCCGCCAGGCGCCGCATCAGCGCCAGCCCGGCGCCGGTTCCGCGCGCCTCTGGAACCACGAACAGGTCCTCGAGGTAGAGGCCGTGGGAGCCTTCGAAGGTGGAGAAGGTGTAGAACCAGAGCGCGAAGCCCACCGGCGCGCCGTCCCGCTCGGCGATGTCGCAGAAGGCGCGCGGCTTTTCGCCGAACAGCGCTGCCGAGACCGCCGCCGCGTCCACCTTCACCTCGTGCAGCAGCTTCTCGTACTCGGCGAGCCCGCGGATGAAGCCGACGATCAGCCCGGCGTCGTCCGGCCGGGCCGCGCGCACCGCGATCATCGTGATCCCCCTTACGGCAAGCCGCGCCGCGCCAGCTCGGCCGTCAGCTCTGCGTTGCCGGTGAAATGGATCGCGTCCCAGCCCCGCGCAATGGCAGCCGCGACGTTCGCAGGCGAGTCGTCGATAAAGAGGATGGCCGCAGGCGGCAGGCCGAGGCCGGCCTCGACGGCGGCGAAGGCCTCCGGCGCCGGCTTGCAGGCGCGAAGCTCGCTGGAGAAGAACATAGGTTCCAGGAAGCCGTCCGGCGGGAACATCTGCACGACCAGGGAGGGATTGTCGCTGAAGCCGCCGACCACCGCGCGGCGACGCAGGCGCGCGGCCAGCTCCCAAAGCTCATGGTTGGGCGTCTCGAACGCGCTGGTGACGAGGTCGATCGCCTCGACCGGGCTGACCCGCACGCCGAAGAAGGCGGTGAACTCGGCCGCGAGGTCGAGCTCGGTCGCCTCGCCAAGATCGAGCCGGCGGTGCAGGTCGAGCGCCATGAAGGCGCGCGCCGTCGCGGCCGGGCAGCCGAACCGCGCGGTCAGCGCCGCGACGCGCCGCTCGCGGTCGAACGGCAGCAGCACGCCGCCGAGGTCGAACAGCACCGCCCGGATCGTGGAGCGGGTCATTGGTCGGGAAGCTTGTCGATCTGGGGCCAGATCCGGAAGCCGTCGAGCCGCCGGTGCGGCAGCGCGGCGTAGAACTCGGGCGCGGTGTCGGTGATCAGGTCGATGCGGAAGCCGCCGGCCTCGGCGAGGGCGAGCACCAGCATCTGGCGCGCGAGCCCCTGGCGGCGCGCGTCTGGAGCGACGGCGATCAGCGACAGGTGCGCCTGGATCTCGCCGTCGCTGAGCAATTGCGCGAAGCCGACCACGCGACCCGCCTCGTCGGCCACCACGGTGATGACGCCGGGCGCGGTCAGCGCTAGCAGCGCCCGGGCGGGGTCTTCCGGAAAGCTCGGCCAGCCCTCCGCGGCGCAAAGCGCGATGACGCCGTCGAGATCGTGCGGCTCGAAGCGGCGGACCTCGGCCACC
>DATNEH010000034.1:0-23106 GCA_035553015.1 Caulobacteraceae bacterium
CGCTTCCACGGGGTCGGCCGGGCCGATGTACTTCACCCGCACCCGCGCCGAGCCGTGCGCGTAGATGCCGAGCTTCTCGGCCGCGGCGGGCGACAGGTCGATGATCCGCCCCTGGACGAACGGGCCGCGGTCGTTGACCCGAACGCGCGCCTTCCTGCCGTTCTGAAGGTTGGTCACCTCGACCATCGAGGGCAGCGGCAGCGTCCTGTGCGCGGCGGTCAGCGCGTCCGGGTCCATCTGCTCGCCATCGGCGGTCGCCCGGCAGCCATAGCCGTCGCCGTAGCCGTACCAGGACGCCAGCCCCACCTCGTTGTAGTGCGGCTGCTCGGCCGGATAGTACCAGCGCCCGCCGACCTCGTAGGGCCGCATCGTGCCCGGCATGCGCGTCGCGGTCCGGGTCCCGAGCGGGTGCTGCGTGGCGCAGGCCGCCAGGCACGCGAAAACGGCCAGCACGAGAGCGCGCGCACCCGCCTTGATCCAATGAACCCGCAACTCCAGCCCCGACGCTCGACCCAGCCCGCCCCGAGGCTAGCGGCGGCGCGTTTCCATCTGGTTTACCAAGCCCGCTCGCTACCAGGCCCCGCTTTCCGGGCGGGCGTCGGTGGTGGGGGCAGGCGCCGCAGCCGCCGGCGTTGCAGCGGCGGGCGCCGGCGGTCCCGCGTCGCGGGCCAGGGTCACCAGCACGCCGAAGTGGTCGGAGCCGGCGCGGGGCAGGCGGCGGACCGCGAGGGTCTTCCAGGCCGCGCCGGCGTACAGGTGGTCGATCGGCAGGAGGGGGAAGGGCGCCGGCCGGCCCATCCGCTCGATCAGCGCCGGCCAGGTGAACAGCGCGCGGTCGCGCCGGGTCATCGGTGCAAACGCCGCGTCCTGCCCCTTCAGCGCCGCGGTCCAGGGTGCGAGGTTGGTGTCCCCCGCGACGATCAGGTTCGCCTTCGGCAAGCCCGCCACTACGCTCGCCACGACCTTGCGCTGCAACACCAGCACGCCGGGCGGCGCCGGCCAGGCGTAGTGCAGCGTCATCACCTCGACCGGCCGGCCGTCGGGCGCGGTGGTCTCGCCCCAGATCGCCGTGTCGTGCGGGTCGGCGTTGGCCGTGGTCGGCCCGCCGACCAGCCATGGCCGCTTTGACAGCATGACGAGGTCGCAGCCGGCCGGGCAGCCGGCGCGGTAGGGGTAGGCGGCGCTGATCAGCTGTTTCGCGTGCATGCCGAGCCCGAAGTATTCCTGCAGCAGCACCACGTCGGCGTTCGCCTTGAGGATGACGTCCGCGGTCTCGTCGGCCCGGCGGTTGTCGTCCCAGACGTTGAAGGTCAGTACGGTGAACGGCGGGCCGAGCCCGCTCGCCGGCGCGCTCGCGCCAGATGCGATCGGAATCGGGCGCAGGTATTCCGGCGCCATCAGCGCGAGGTTGGCGAGGATCCCTACGGCTGCTGCGATCAGCGCCGGGCGCCGCATCTCGCGGCCCAGCGTCGGCCACGCGAGCGCTGCGCCGAGCGCCGAGACCGCCAGCCAGACCGGTGCGAACGCCGCGACCACGTCCAGCCAGCCGCTGAACCAGCCGGCCAGGCCGGCCATCCCAAGCACCGCGCCGCCGAGGCACAACTCGGCGACGGTGGCCTGGCCGATCGTGCTCAGCAGCCTGCGCAAATGTCCTCGGACCCGACCCTTGCCCCGGACATGCGCCCCGCGCCTTGCCGGCGTGTTACGCCCCGGCCCTCAAATAGCCGATCTTCGGGCGCTGTCAGCACCGCCTCGCCAAGCCGAGGAACCTGCGAGGCGTAGCTGCGCTGTTCGAACTGCCTGTCGGCGAGCAGTAGAGGGGAGGACGCCGTCGGAATGAGGTTCAGGACCGCTCTGTCGGCGGCCGCAGCGGCGCTCGTCGCCGCGCCGGCGACCGCCCAGCCGCCCGCCCGCACCCTCGAGATGAACTACTCGGGCCTGCTCAACGCCCTGCACCTGACCGGCGAGGTGAAGGTGCTGGCGCTGCACATGGTCGAGCAGGCGGGCGCCAGCCACTTCGACACCCGCGCCGAGATGCAGAGCTACGGGATCCTGCGGGCCTTCAAGCGCATCGATATCAAGACCGCCGCCGATGGCCCGGTCCAGGCCGGGCTGCCGCAGCAGCACACCTTCGACTTCCTGGAAGGCAAGAAGGACGGCAGCTGGAAGCGCACCCTGCTCGTCTGGGAGCCCACCCAGGTGGTCAGCCAGCCGCCGCACCATCCGTTCGGCGACCCGCCGCCGACCCAGGCGCAGGAGCTGGCGGCCTCCGATCCGCTCACCCAGATGTCGCGCATCGCCTACGCCGCCTCCAGCGGCATGATCTGCGGACACAGCTGGCGCTTCTTCGACGGCGTGCAGCTCTACGAGGTGCAGCTCGGGCCGGGCGCCGCCGCGCCGCCCACCGCGCACGAGAAGGCGATCGGCGTCGCCGAGGCCGTGCGGTGCGACGCGCACTACGCCGAGGTGGCCGGTTTCAAGCACAAGAAGGGCGAGCCGAAGGATACCGGCATCAAGAGCGTGATCACCGTCCGCTTCGGGCGCATCGGCGCCGGCGGGCCCTGGATCGGCCTGGCGATGAAGGCCGACACCGCGCTCGGATACGCCAAGATCGAGTTGGACAGCGTCCGCCTGAGCCCGGCCTGAGTCGGTCGACCTGAGCCGGCGCCGCCAGGCGGACGCGTCCGTCTATGCCGTCACTGCGACGCGGTTTGCGCCCGGCCGCCCGCCGCGGCCGCCTGGACAGGCTCCAGCGTCACGTTCAGCGGATTGGGCACCAGCTTCTGGGTCGCGCCGCTCGCGGTGTCGACGATGAGTCCGACCCCTCCGCCCACGATGACGTTGCCGGCAAACGCCGCGCCGCCGCCCGACGAGAACTGGTGCGTGACGTGGCCGTGCCACTCCTTGTAGCCGGGCTTGCTGATGGTGACGTCGAAGTCGTCACGATGGTTTTCCTGCCAGCTGCACGGCGTAGCGTCGCAGGCGTGGCCGTTCGAAGTCTTGACTGAAGCATTCGGTGGCACGGTGTTGACCGTGAAGATCTCGTGCGTGCCGCGCGTGACCGTGGCGCAACCCGAGACGCTCGCCCCGATAGCGAACAAGGCAAGCGTCATCGACGCACTCGAAAAGCGTCGCATCATAAGCTGTAACTCCCCCCTAGCGCTTGGAACCGACCAAGCTCGCGCTAAACTGGCGTGGTGCGCAGAGTCCGGTCAAGCTTCGATGCGTCCTGATGTGACGCAATAGCGCATGGGTGGCTTGACCGGGTGAGCGGCGGCGGCCGCGCCTACCCCTGGCCGAGCGGCAGGGCGGCCTTCTTGAACAGGTAGGCGCCCTGGCCGATGCCGAAGCTGGCCAGCAGCGTGGTGTCGACGTCGGGCAAGGTGACCGGCGTGGCGAGCGCGAGCTTGCCCAGGAAATGGAACGAGGCCGCCAGGAAGATCAGCACCGCCGCCACCGTGATCATGATCATCTGCACGTCGCCGAGATCGGCGGCGCCCTGGTCGTTCTGGAAGAGGTCGGTGCGCAGGTTGGGCTCGGCCCCGCTCTTGATCGCCGCGGCGGGCGAGGGTGGCGGCGATGTCGTCGTCGCGTCGCCGGCCGCGGCGGCCACCTTGCCCATGGTGATCGCCTTGGCGCCGCCGAACGACAGCGCGCTGAGCCCGGTGAGCGCGATGACGTTGTTGGTCAGGCCGACGCCCCCGATGAAGTCCGGGCCCAGCCACGCGGCGCGCAGCCACACGGCGCAGAGGTAGACCCACGCCACTGCGCCGAACCACAGCGCCAGCTGCACCTGCGAGTTGCTGTAGCGCCCGTCCTTGCCGATCACCAGCTGCAGTGGCCGGCCCGCGGTGACGGCCATCGCCACGCCCTCCAGAACGATCGCTGCGATGGCGAAGATCACCACGCGCGGCCACCAGCCCACCCACGCGCTCACCTGATCGACCCTGGTGATCACCTTCGGCGCGTTGACGTCGTCGACTTCGATCGTGACGACCTGTCTGGGCCGCGCGTGCGCCAGCAGGTCCCAGGACGCCGCATCGGACAGCGCGAGCGTCGCCTTGCCGCGAACGGGCGCCGGCAGCGCGACCGTCAGCTGCCCGCGCACACGGTCGAGGCTCAGGATCGGCGCCTGATACGTTCCCGGCTGTGGCGTCGACGCCCTCTGAGCCGGCTGGTCTGCCGGCGCCGCAGGGGGCGCAGGGGGCGCCGGGGCCGGCGCCGCCGGGGCCGAAGCCGCTGGATGGGCCGGTGCGGGCGTCTGGGCAGCGACGGCAGCGCCGGCGGCGAGCGCAACGGCTGCGAACGCGGCCAGCCCCGCAGCGCGCGCATGGTCGATGAAGCGCATTCTGGACCCCCGTTCTCGTCCCGGGCGCGCTTCCTCTTGGCTGGGCGGATCGGTCCGTGCGCCGACATCCCGCCCGCCGCACGCCTGCGGCGTGCTGCGCCCTCGTACTACTGGAGCTTGCGTCAGTTTCGCGACGGGCGCAACGTCAAGCTTGCGACCCCGGCAAAAGCAACCGGTCCGGGCGCGTGAACACCTCGAACCCGTCCGGGCGCGCGACGGCGATCAGCGTGATCTCGTTGGCCTGCGCGGTCCGGATCGCCAGCGCGGTCGGGGCCGAGACGGCCGCGATCACCGCCGCGCCCATCACCGCCGCCTTCTCGACCAGCTCCACCGAGACGCGGCTGGTCAGCACCAGCACCCCGGCCGGCGCCCAGGCCGGAGTCGGGCCGCCGCGCGCCATCGCCCCGGCCAGCTTGTCGAGCGCGTTGTGGCGCCCGACGTCCTCGCGCAGCGCGATCAAGCCCTCGACTGGCCGCCAGAAGCCGGCGGCGTGCACGGCGCGCGTCTCGTGGCCGAGCGCCTGGCCTTCGTCGATCGCGGCCATCGCGGCGCGGATGTCGTCCGGCGTCAGCGGTCCAGGCTCGGCGAGCGGGCGGCGGCGCGGTCGCTGCAGCGCCTCCAGGCTCTCGATCCCGCAAAGGCCACAACCGGTGGGGCCGGCCATCGTGCGGCGCCGCGCGGAGAGCTGCCGCCCGCGCTCGGGCGCCAGCCACATCCGCAGCTCGATGCCGAGCGCGCCCGCCACGATCTCCAGCCCGGTCACTTCGTCCGGCCGCTCGATGACGCCCTCGGTCAGGCTGAAGCCGACGGCGAAGTCCTCGAGGTCGGCCGGCGTCGCCATCATCACCGCGTAGGTCGAGCCGTCGTGCACGATCGCCACCGGCGTCTCCTCGGCGACGGTGCGCGCGCCGGCCTCGGCCACGCCGTTCCGTACGGCCAGCCGCTGGGCGGTGGTTGCAGGACGGGCCGGTTCCGTGCCCACTAGCCGAACCTTGCCCGGCGTGGCGGGTTCTGTCCGCCAAAGGGACTTCGTCCGAAAGAGGTCATGGACGCATGAGCAGCCAGGACGCATCCCACCGCAAGCCCCACGCCCAGTCTGTGGGCAAGGCCCAGCGCAAGGTGAAGATCGAGCCCTACAAGGGCGCGGCCGGCGGCTGGGGCTCGATGAAGGGCATCGCCCGCGTGGTAGGCGCCGAGACGCCGCCGCCGGTGGAGCTGCTACGCGAGCTGGTCCGCCAGAACAAGGCCGACGGCTTCGCCTGCGTTTCCTGCGCTTGGCCGAAGCCGGCCGAGCCGCATCCGGCCGAGTTCTGCGAGAACGGCGCGAAGGCCACCGCCTGGGACCTCACCAACCGCCGCGCCACGCCGGCCTTCTTCGCCGCCCACACGCTGGCCGAGCTCAGCAGCTGGAGCGATTACGACCTCGAGCAGGCCGGCCGGCTCACCGAGCCGCTGCGCTACGACCCGGCGAGCGACAAGTACGTCTCCTGCGCCTGGTCCGACGCGTTCGCCGAGATCGGCCGCGAGCTGCAGGGCCTGGAGGCGCCGCAGGTCGCCTTCTACGCCTCGGGCAAAGCCTCGCTGGAAGCCGCGTACATGTACGGACTCCTCGCCCGCATGTACGGCAGCCACAACCTCGCCGACAGCTCCAACATGTGCCACGAGTCGACCTCGGTCGGCCTCAAGCAGAGCATCGGCAGCCCCGTCGGCACCGTGCAGCTGCATGACTTCGCCGAGGCCGACGCGATCTTCTTCTTCGGCCAGAACGTCGGGACCAACAGCCCGCGCATGCTCCATGACCTGCAGGCGGCCGCCAAGCGCGGCGCGCCGATCGTCGTGTTCAACCCGCTGAAGGAGCGGGCGCTGGAGCGGTTCGTGAACCCGCAGGACCCGTTCCAGATGCTGTCGCAGCGCGCGACGCCGATCGCCACGCAGTACTTGCAGGTGAAGACCGGCGGCGACCTGGCGGCCATCACCGGGCTCTGCAAGCACGTCATCGCGCTCGACGACGCCGCGCGCGGCGCCAACGAGACGCAGGTGCTCGACCACGCCTTCATCGGCCTCGCCACGTCGGGCTTCGAGGCCTTCGCCGCCTTCTGCCGCGAGGCCGACTGGAGCGACATCGAGCGCCAGTCCGGCCTCACCCGCGCCGACCTGGAGCGCGCCGCCGACACCTACGCCAAGGCCAGGTCGGTGATCGCGGTCTACGGCATGGGCCTGACCCAGCACCATCTCGGCGTCGAGAACGTGCACATGCTCTGCAACCTCTTGCTGCTGCGCGGCAACGTCGGGCGGCCGGGCGCGGGGCCGTGCCCGGTGCGCGGCCACTCCAACGTGCAGGGCCAGCGCACGGTCGGCATCACCGAGAAGCCGGAGCTGGCGCCGCTCGACCGGCTGAAGGAGCTCTACGGCTTCGAGCCGCCACGCGACAAAGGCATGGCGACCGTCGAGATCTGCGAGGCGTTGCTGAAGGGCGGCGTCACCGGCTTCCTGGGGCTCGGCGGCAACTTCCTGCGCGCGGTCCCCGACGGCGCGCGGCTGGAGCCCCACTGGCGCCGCCAGCGGCTCACCGTGCACATCGCCACCAAGCTCAACCACACCCACGTGGTCCCCGGCGAGGTCTGCTACCTGCTGCCGTGCCTTTCCCGCCTCGAGCGCGACGAGCAGGCGAGCGGCGCGCAGACCGTCTCCGTCGAGGACTCCTCGAGCGGCGTCCACGCCTCGTTCGGCGACAAGGCGCCGGCGAGCCCGCATCTGATGTCCGAGCCCGCCATCGTCGCGGCCATCGCCCAGGCGACGCTGGCGCCCAACCCGAAGGTCCCCTGGTCCGAGTGGACCGGGGACTACGCCAAGGTGCGCGATGCGATCGAGGCCACCTACCCGCAGTGGTTCGAGGGGTTCAATGCGCGCTTCCGCCAGCCCGGCGGCTTCCAGCGCCCGAACAAGGCGGCGGTCCGCGACTTCTCCGATGCGCCGGGCGGCAAGGCCAACTTCCTCAAGCCCTCGAAGCTGACCGCCACCGGCTTCGAGGACGCCGAGGGCGTCTTCCGGCTGATGACGCTGCGCTCCAACGACCAGTTCAACACCACGGTCTACGGCTACCAGGACCGCTTCCGGGGCGTCACCGGCACCCGCTCGGTCCTCTTCATCAACGCGGCCGATATGCGCCGCCTGGGCCTCGCCGAGGGGCAGGAGGTGGGCCTCGCCACCGTCTACGACGACGGCGTCGAGCGCTCGATGGCGGGCCTGCGCGTCACGCCCTACTCGATCCCGGAAGGCTGTCTTGGGACCTACTATCCGGAGTGCAACGTGCTGATGCCGGTCGGCCACCACGCCAACGAGAGCCTGACCCCGGCGGCCAAGAGCGTGCCGGTGCGCATCGTTGCCTGACGGTGGGCCTGACGCCGGCGCGCCAGCCGTCGCGGGGCTGGTGCTGGCCGGCGGCGGCTCGCGCCGCTTCGGCCGCGACAAGGCGCTGGCCGCCTTCCGCGGACGCCCGCTCATTGCCTGGAGCTTCGATGCGCTGCGCCCGCACGTCGCCGCGCTCGGCTTGGGCGGACCGGCGCCGCTCGCCGCGGAGCTGGGCGTCGAGGCGGTCCCCGATCCGCCGGGCGCGCCGAGTGGGCCGCTGGCCGGCATCCTCGCGGGCTTGGCGTGGGCGGCGCAGCGCGGCGGCACGCACCTCGCCACCGCCCCGTGCGACACGCCGTTCCTGCCGCCCGACCTCGTCCCGCGCCTCGCCGCCGCGATCGGCGATCGCCCGGTCGTCGCCGCCCGCACGCACCGCGTCCACGCCCTCTGCGCGCTCTGGCGCGCCGACGCCGCAGCTCCGCTCGCCGCCCTGGTCCGCGACGGCAAGCAACTCTCGATGCAGGCGCTGATCGACACGCTCGGCGGCGCCTACGTCGAGTTCGAGGAAGAAGCGGCCTTCGCCAACCTGAACACGCCAGAGGACTTCGCCGCGGCAGAATTGGATCAGCCACAACCGCGGCGCTGACCGACTGGAACGCTATTCCCGACGTTCGGCTACGCCGCTAAGCCTTCCAGCAATTGGAGCCGCGCCGATGTTCGAGGGCTGGGACAACTTCTTCGTGCTGGTCGGCACCGCCTCGGGTGGGCTGATCGGCCTCTTGTTCGTGGTGATCACACTGACGTCGGGGCTCGATCGCAGCCGCGCGCTCAGGGCCAGCGGCATCTATATGACCCCCAACGTCGTCCATTTTGCGGTGACGCTGGTGGTGAGCGCCCTGGTGCTGGCGCCGCGCATCTCGACCCGGGTGGACGCGCTGATCTTCGGCGGGGCGGCGCTGGCCGGCCTCGCCAACGCGATCCGCACCTGCCTGGGCCTTGCCGCTTTCGCCAGCGAGCCGGGCAGTTCGCCGCACTGGTCGGACATGCCGCTTTACGGCGTCGCGCCCGGCCTGCTGTACGTGCTGATGCTGGGCGATGCGGCGGCGATCTGGATGGAGGCCGCCTTCGCCCCGTTCGCGCTCGCAGGTTTGCTGATGGTGCTGATCCTGCTGGCCATCCGCAACGCCTGGGACCTGATCACCTGGATCGCGCCCGGCGTGCCCGAGTCGGAGACAGGTCGGCCGCCCGGGAAGTGAGCTCAGGTGACCGTCTCGGCGCTGTAGCGGGCGATGAGGCCGGTGCGGATGGCGAAGCGGTAGACCGCCGCGAAGAAGAGGCTGGCCAGCGCCAGGTAGGCCAGCGCCAGGCCGCCGCCGATCGCCAGCTGGTCCCAGGGCGCCGGCTTGCCGGCCACCACGTCGCGCATGCCGGTGAACACGTAGGCCGGCGGCAGCGCGTGCGAGACCACCTGCATCCAGGTTGGCAGCACGTTCAGCGGATAGAAGACGCCGGCGAATGGCGCGAGCAGCGTCGGGATCGGCCAGATCAGCCACTCGGAGGCCGGCCCCAGCCGCAGCACCATGCCCGAGCCCAGCACGCCCAGCGCGATGCCGGTCAGGAACAGCACCAGCAGGAAGGGGGCGATCGCGACGCCGTAGGCCAGGAACGACAGCCCGAACACCGCCCACGCCACCACGAACATCGCCACGAGCGCCACCAGGCTGTTGGTGACGCCGATCGACACCAGGCCGGCGACGTACTCGGTGACGCGCATCGGCGAGGCGAACACGTTGAGGAAGTTGCGCGACCACACGTCCTCGAAGAAGGCGGTGGTGATCCCCTGCATCACGCGGGTCAGGAAGTCCCACAGCAGCACTGCGCCCAGCAGGCCGGGCACGAAGCCGAACGTCGAGTGGCTGACCTGGCCGAGGAACCGGGTGATGAAGCCCCAGAGCACCACGTCCAGCGTCACCCAGATGAACAGCGGCAGCACCCGCTGCGGGCTGCCGAGGTAGAGGTAGAGCTGGCGCAGCACGACCGCGCCGACGCGCCGCGGGTTCATGCGCCGGCTCCCGCGGCCTGCGCGGTGGCCGAGCCGCCGTTGTGCAGGGCCTCGTGCGCCACCGCGACGAAGAGGTCGTCGAGGCTGGCGGCGCCGTGCTGACGCGGCAGCTGCTTCGGGTCGCCCTCCAAGAGGATCCTGCCGCGCGAAAGGAACAGCACCCGGTCGCAGACCGCCTCCACCTCGTACATGTTGTGGCTGGTCCACAGCACCCCGCAGTCGCCGGCGTCCACCAGGCCCGAGATGCCGGCGCGGATATCACGCGCGGTCGAGGGGTCGATCGAGGCGGTCGGCTCGTCGAGCAGCAGCAGGCGCGGTCGGTTCAGCAGCGCCTTGGCCAGCGCCAGCCGCGTCTGTTCGCCTGAAGAAAGCACGCCGGCCTTGGTGCGCCGGAAGCGCTTCAAGTCGAACCGCTCCAACAGCTGCTCGATGCGTTGCTGTAGGTCGTTGACGAGGTAGATCATGCCGAAGACGCGCAGGTTCTGCTCGACGGTCAGGTTGCCGGGCAGCGGCGCGTAGACCGCGGCGAAATTGGTGACCGCCAGCGCCCGGCTGCGGTCGCGCGCCAGGTCGATCCCCTCGATCTCGACGCGCCCCGACGTGGGCGCCAGCACGCCGAGGACCATGTTGATGGTGGTGGTCTTGCCCGCCCCGTTCGGCCCCACCAGCCCGACGATCTCGCCGCGCGCCACCTGGAAGCTGACATCGTCCACCGCCTTCAGCGCGCCGAAGGACTTGCAGAGGCGTTCGGCGAGAAGCACGGGCGCGGTCATCTTCGCACCTTAACTAGCGAGCGTCGCCGCGCGGCTCAAATCGCGCCGCCCTGGCGCAAGCGCGGGCCGCCCGTTATGCGGGCGGCATGGCCGAGCGCGTCCTCAAGTCCGACTACATGCACTTCGCCAAGTACGGCGCCGACGCGCGCTACAACCTGGCGACCAGCGGCGTGATGGGCTGCGAGCTCGCCGACCTCGGCCTGACAATGGACGACCTCGCGCTGCACGGGGTCAACGCCGGCGGCTACCGCCCGCTGATGGAGCGGGTGGCGGCCAGATTCGGCGTCGACCTCGGGTGCGTGGTGGCGCCGGGCGGCGGCTGCTCGTTCGCCAACCATCTGGCGCTGGCGGCGATCGTCTCGCCCGGCGACGAAGCGCTCGTCGAGACACCGACCTACGAGCTCATCACCTCGCTGCTTGGCTACCTGCAGGCGCGCGTGCGGCCGTTCGAGCGACGGCTGGACGCGGCCTGGCGGCTCGATCCGGACCGCATCGCCGCGGCGATCACCCCGGCCACGCGCGTCGTCGTGCTGAGCAACCTGCACAACCCGTCGAGCGCCAAGGCGGACGATGCGGCAATCGGCGCGGTCGCGGCGGCGGCCGATCGCGTCGGCGCGATGGTGTTCGTCGACGAGGTCTACCGTGAGCTGACGTTCCAGGATGGCAAGGCTGAGACAGCGTTCCGCGCCGACGGCAACGTCGTCGTCACCTCCAGCCTCACCAAGGCCTACGGCGTCAGCGGGCTGCGCTGCGGCTGGATCCTCGCGCCCGCGCCGCTGGCCGAGCGCATGCGCCGGCTCAACGACCTGTTCGGCGTGCACCCGCCGCACGTGGCCGAGCGGATGGCGGTGGTCGCCCTCGATCGGCTGCCGCAACTGAAGGCGCGCGCCGACGCCATCGTCGCCGCCAACCGCGCCGCCTACCGTCGGCTGCTGGCGGGCCACCCGCGGCTCCAGCAGACCGTCTTCGACCAGGGCGCGACGGTCTTCCCGCGGCTCGACGGCATCGACGGCGACGCCTTCTTCCGGCGGCTGACGGCCGACTTCGAGGCCAGCGTCGTACCCGGACGGTTCTTCGGCGCGCCGGACCACATCCGCATCGGCCTCGGCGCCGACCCCGCCATGACCAGCGAGGGCCTGGCCAGGGTCGCCGCCGCGCTTGACGCCTGAGCCACGCGGCTTGACGGCGCCTGCGTCAAGCCCGGTGCTCTAGATCCGGCAACAGCAAAAGGCGGGTCCGATGTCGCTCGCAGGCAAGACCATCTTCATGACCGGCGGCTCGCGCGGGATCGGGCTGGCGATCGGGATCCGGGCGGCGCGCGACGGGGCCAACGTCGCCATCGCCGCCAAGACCGCCGAGCCGCACCGGCATCTGCCGGGCACCATCTACACCGCGGCCGAGGCGATCGAGGCGGCCGGCGGCCAGGCCCTGCCGCTGGTCTGCGACGTGCGCGACGCCGCTGCGGTCGAGGCGGCGGTCGAGCGCACCGCCGAGCGGTTCGGCGGCATCGACATCCTGATCAACAACGCCTCGGCCATCGACCTGCGCGGCACGCTGGCCACCGAGATCAAGCGCTACGACCTGATGCACCAGATCACCGCGCGCGGCTCGTTCGTGGCCAGCCGCGCCGCGATCCCTCACCTGAAGCGCGCCGCCAACCCGCACGTGCTCAACATGTCGCCGCCGATCGACCTCGACCCGAAATGGCTGGCCCGGCACGTGGCCTACACCGCGGCCAAGTACCTGATGTCGATGTGGACGCTGGGCATGTCCGAGGAGTTCCGCGAGGACGGCATCGCGTTCAACTCGCTGTGGCCGCGCACCGGCATCGCCACCGCCGCCATCGAGTTCGCAGTGTCGGGGCAGGAGGGCCTGAGACGCTGCCGCACCGTCGACATCATGTCCGACGCCGCCTACGTGATCCTCACCAAGCCGGCGCGGGAGTACACCGGCCAGTTCCTGATCGACGACACGGTGCTCTACGAGGCCGGCGAGCGCGACTTCGACAAGTATCGCGTCGATCCGACCTGCGACCTCGGGAGCGGCGACTACATGATCCCCAAGAGCATGCCGCCGCCGCCGGGGGTGAGCCTCGAGGCGCTGCGGCCGGCCTGAGCTACCCGCCGCGCTGGGCCGGGTCGTAGAAGAAGGTCTCCTCGGCGATCCTGTCGCCGCGCCAGGTCTGCCAGGCGACCTCTTCCATCGTCATCTGCGTCCCGCCCTTAAGCTGGAAGGTGAAGCGCCAGCGGATGGCGACATGGTCGCCGTCGATCAGCGGGCCGCCGACCAGCTCGGTCGTGACGCCGTCGACGCGCGCCAGCGTAGCGGCCTCCTGCGCCATCAGCGCCTCGCGGCCGCCCTGGCGCGGCGGCGCCTGGTTCTCCTGCATCCAGGCGTCGGGCGCATACCACTCGCGGATCGCGCCGACATGGTCCTCGCTGAGCACGTGGGCGATGAAGGCGTCGACGCTCTGGCGGCTCGGCATGGCAGGCTCCTCGCAAGCTATCTGGAAACCGGTCGGTCGATTTTGGGCCGGAATTGGTGTTTAGCGCGGGAGGACATGCGCAATCACCTCCTGCGACCCTAAGTGGACGGCCCCAGCCGCCGGTGCGCCGTCGCCGGCCTCCTCACCCTTCCCGTGCTGGCCGCCGGCCGCGCCGTGGCCGCGCGACCGATCGACGGCGCCTGGCCCGCCGGCGTGCAACTCGGACCCGCGCGGCCGTTCTCGCTCGAGGCGCTGAAAGCCCAGGCGCTGGCGCTTTCCAGGGCCCCCTACCGCCCGCCGGCCGCGCCGCCGGCGGCGCTGGCGCACGCGATCGACTACGACGCGTTCGGGGCGATCTCCTACAAGCCCTCGGCGACGCTGTGGGCCGACCGGCCGGGCGTCGGCGTGCGGTTCTTCCCGCTCGGCCGATATGCGCCGACGCCGGTCGCGATCAGCGTGGTGAGCGGCGGTGCGGCGCGGCCGGTGCTCTATTCGCCGGGCCTGTTCGACGCGCCGGTCGGCTCACCGCTGAAGGCGCTGGGCAGGGCCGGCGGCTTCGCCGGCTTCAAGGTGATGAACGCCGACGCCAGGACCGACTGGATCGCCTACCTCGGCGCGTCCTATTTCCGCTCGGCCGACCCGTTCAACCAGTACGGCCTCTCGGCCCGCGGCATCGCCATCGACACGGTCGGCGCGGCTCGCGAGGAGTTCCCCAGCTTCACCGCGTTCTGGCTCGAGCAGGCGCCCGAGGGGCTGGTGGTCTACGCGCTGCTGGACGGCCCCAGCGTCGCCGGCGCGTTCCGCATCGGCCACCAGCGCTCGGCCGCCGGCCTGGTGCAGGACATCCAGGCCGAGTTGCACTTCCGCAAGCCGGTCGGCCTGCTCGGCCTCGCGCCGCTGACCAGCATGTACTGGTACGGCCCCAGCGACCGTGCGCCGGCCGACGACTGGCGCCCGCAGATCCACGACTCGGACGGCCTGGCGATCTGGACCGGCGCCGGCGAGCGCATCTGGCGCCCGCTCTCCGATCCGCCGCGGGTGATGGGCAATGCGTTCCTCGACACGAACCCGCGCGGCTACGGCCTGATGCAGCGCGATCGCCTGTTCGCCGACTACCAGGACGACGGGGCATTCTATGAGAAGCGGCCGAGCGCCTGGGTAGAGCCGGTCGGCGACTGGGGCGCAGGCTCGGTGCAACTGGTGGAGATCCCCACCAGCGGCGAGTCCGAGGACAACATCGTCGCCTTCTGGACGCCGCAGGCGCCGGTCACGGCGGGGCAGAGCCTTTCCTATCGGTACCGGCTCCACTGGACCGGCGAGGAGCCGACGCCGCCCGGCGTCGCGCGCGTGGTCGCCACCCGGGCCGGGCGCGGCGGACGGCCGGGCCAGCCGGTCCCGCCGGGGCTGCGCAAGATCGTGATCGACTTCGCCGGCGCGTCGCTGAGCGGTCTGACCCGCCAGAGCGGCGTGACGGCCGTGGTCACCTCAAGCCTCGGCGAAGCCCTCGCCCCAGTCGCCTATCCCGTCGAGGGCCAGGCCGGCCGCTGGCGGCTGATGTTCGACACTCCCGCGCCGCCCGGCAAGGTCGTGAATCTGCGCGCCTACCTGCGCCGCGGCGAAGGTGCGCTGACCGAGACCTGGATCGGCCAGCTGGTCGACTGAGGCAACGATCCAGGGGCTGGCGACGACGGTCGCCCGCGCCGCCTTGAACTCGTAGGTCGGCACGCTCTGGCGGAACAGCGCCTCGATCTGGCGCCGCGCGCTTGCCTCCGCCGCATAGGCGCGCCGCAGCTCGAGCGAGCGCGCCAGCACCGGCGGCGGGCTGGCGTCCTCCGGGATGCGGAACAGGCGCCGCCGGCCGGCGCCCGGCCGCGAGGTGTGCAGCGAGAGCAGCGCCGACAGGGTCAGGCTGAGGAACACCGGGCTCGCCCACATCAGGAAGTACTTGCTGACCAGCAGGGCGCCCAGGCCGCCGGCCAGGCCGAGCAGCACGTGGCCGCGATGCGCGCGCCAGGCGTCGCGGCCACGCAGCTCCACGCCCTCGCGGCGCTGCGGCGTCCAGCCGCTGTCGCGGCCGACCAGCACCTCGGCGACGGCGATCGCCTGCATCAGCATCATCACCGGCGTGGTCAGCATCGAGGCGACGCACTCGACCGCGAACCCCAGCCAGAGCCGTCCCGCGCCGCCGAACCCGCGCCGCGCTTTCGGCGAGCCCAGCGCCAGGATGAGCGCCATCGCCTTCGGCGCGGCCAGGAGCGCGAGGTTGAAGACGAAGATCGAGATCACCTCGCTGTACTCGGGCGAGCCGGCGGTCAGGTGCTGAGAGGGCCAGATGATCGCCCCGCAGACCACCAGCGCAAGCCAGAGCAGCGGCGCGAGGTAGGCGAAGATCCCGCAGACGAGGTGCAGGCGGCTCACCCAGTGCAGGCCGCCGGCCGCCAGCACCCGCGCATGCTGCAGGTTGCCCTGGCACCAGCGGCGGTCCCGCGCGGCGGTGTCGAGCAGGGTCGGCGGCGTCTCCTCGTAGCTGCCCGGCAGGTCGGCCAGCGTCCGCACCGCCCAGCCGCGCCGGCGCAGCAGCGCCGCCTCGATGAAGTCGTGGCTGAGGATGTGGCCGCCGAACGGCTTCGGCCCGGTCAGGTGCGGCAGCCCGGCGCTCTCGGCGAAGGCGGCCACCCGGATGATCGCGTTGTGGCCCCAGTAGTTGCCCTCCGAGCCCGACCACCAGGCCTGGCCGCGGGCGAACACCGGCCCGTAGAGCCGCGAGGCGAACTGCTGCAGGCGCGCGAACGGAGTTTCGGCGTTGATCACGGTGGGCGCGGTCTGCAAGAGGCCGAGCCGCGGGTCGGCCTCCATCTCGGCGGTGATCCGCGCGATGGTCTCGCCGCTCATCAGGCTGTCGGCGTCCAGCACCAGCATGAAGGCGTAGCCGGCGCCGTAGGTCTCGACCCAGTCGCCGATGTTGCCGGCCTTGCGGTCGGTGTTGGCCTTGCGGCGGCGGTAGTAGACGGCCGGCCCGCCTTTCAGGCGCATCCGCAGGCGGAGCAGGCCGGTGGCCTCGGCCTGCGCGACCTGCTCGTCGCGGGTGTCGCTCAGGATGAAGAAGTCATAGCGGTCCGCGAGCCCGAGCCTGGCCACCTCCTCGGCGATCGACTGCGCCGCCGCCAGGATCAGCCCGGGATCCTCGTTGTAGGTGGGCAGCAGGATGGCGGTGCGCGCGTGGATGTCCGCCGCCGCGGCCGCCGCGGCCGTCGCGGGCGTCTCGCGCCGCGGCAGCGCCGTCACGAAGCCGGCGGTGGCCGAGACGAACCCGAAGCCGAGCCAGCCGCTCAAGGTCACCGAGAGGGCCAGCGTCGCGCCTTCCAGCAGGGTGAACCCTTGGCGGCTCAGCACGTGGAACAGCGCGGCGCCGACCAGCGCGGCGATCGCCAGCGCGCCCGTGACCACGATCAGCCGGCGCAGGGCGGCGCCCTCGGACGGCAGCGGCGAGGCCGCCGGCGCGGCCCTCAGGTCCTGGCGCGGCATCTCCAGCCGGCTCGCGCCGGGCGTCGAGCGCAGCGCCGGATACGGCGCGGCCGGCGCCGCGCCGCGGAGGGCCGGTGCAAACGGGATGACCTTGGCGCCGGCGCCGGATGGTCGGCGATAGGCGTATTGACGTCCGGGACGGGACCGCGCGGCCCGGTCCGAAGCGTCCTGCCGCGCGATATCGACCAAACCTACCCCTCGTCCTCAAGGCGTCGCGCCACACGCGCCGCCCCCCAAGGCGTACCCGTCGACCAGACCACGCTGCCTCGTCTGAAAAGCGACGGTTTCAGGCGAAAGCAAGGCGCATCTCGCGCGCAGGTCGTGAACGCGCCGCCGCAGGAACCTTGGCGATGCTTTCCGGTTCCAAACGGCGTCCCGATTTGCACGTTCAAGCGCCGCACGCCCGTTGGCGCGCGGGCCCTCATCGCGATGAATCGCGCGGGTTGCTGTCGATTCCGGCGACGCTCCTCCGTCATATGTGCAGCGCGCCGCCGCGCCGAGCCGAGGGGACCTCAAGCGAATGACCGTTCCGATCCTGACCTACTTCCCGTTCCGGGGGCTCGGCGAGCCGATCCGGCTGTTCTTCGAGGACCAGGGGATCGCGTTCGAGGACCGCCGCGTCGGCTTCGACGAGTGGGACGCGGTCAAGCCGCAGATGCAGTTCCGCCAGATGCCGAGGCTGCAGGACGGCGAGACGACGCTGTTCCAGAGCCAGGCGATCCTGCGCTACCTCGCCCGGCCGCGCGGCCTCTGCGGCGAGATCGAGGCCGAGCGCATCCGCTGCGACATCAGCACCGAAGCCGGCCGCGACCTGCAGCAGCGGCTCTGGGACCACTTCTGGCGCCCGGGGTCGAACACGCCCGAAGCGGCGGCCGAGTTCGAGACCGGCACGCTGGCCGACCAGCTCGGCCTCGTCGCCGGCTGGCTCGGTGATCAGCCCTACTTCGGCGGCCAGCGGCTGCTCTTCGCCGACTACTACGTGCTGACCGTGCTCGACGAGGCGGCCGCCTTCTTCCCGTCGGCGATGGCGCGCGCCGCGCCCTTGGCAGCCTACCGGCAGCGGATGTACGCGCGGCCGGGCCTCGCCGCCTACGCCAGCTCGGGCCGCCAGCCCAAGGCCTACGGCTTCGACCCGATCCGCAACCTGCGTACGCCGGCCGTAGCGGCCTGAGAACAAGACGGCGCTGACGAAAATGTCGGGCCGGGCGAGGGGAGGGTCGTCCTCCGGTCATGCAAAGGAGACCTTCCATGACCGAGCCCACCCTGCTGCTCGACGGCCGCGGCCTCGTCGAGAGCCCGCGCTGGCATGACGGCGCCCTCTGGTTCGCCGACTGGACCGCCGGCGAGATCCTGCGGCTGAACGGCGGCGGCGCAGAGGTGATGGCGCGCGCGCCGGCGCCGCCGCTGTCGTTCGACTTCGACGCCGAGGGCCGGCTGCTGGTCGTTTCGTCCGCCGCCGGCGAGCTGCTGCGCCAGGGGCTGGACGGCCGGCTCGCGACCTTCGCCCGGCTGGGCGAAGGCGTCTGGAACGAGATCGTGGTCGACGGACGCGGCAATGCCTACGTCAACGGCCCGCAGCTGGTGCTGGTGGGGCCGGACGGGCGCGTCACACCGCAAGTTTCGGACTTCGCGTTCCCGAACGGCATGGCGGTGACGCCCGGCAACAAGACCCTGATCGTGGCGGAATCCCACGCGCGCCACCTCACCGCCTTCGACATCGCCGCCGACGGCCAGCTGTCGCGCCGCCGCGTCTGGGCCGCCCTGGACGGGCCGCCGGACGGGATCTGCATCGACGAGACGGGCGCCGTCTGGGTCGCCGACGTGCCGAACGCCTGCTGCTGGCGCGTGCGCGAAGGCGGCGAGGTGCTGAACAGGGTGCAGCTCGACCGCGGCGCCTTCGCCTGCATGCTGGGCGGCCCGGACCGCCGCACGCTCTACGTCACCGCCGCCCGCTGGTTCGGCATGGACCGCATGGCAGAGATGGCCGGGACCGGCCAAGTGCTTTCGGTGGCGGCGCCCCATCCCGGCGCGGGCTGTCCTTAACTCCTGCCCGCACGGAGAGGTCGGCCGAGGGGGGAGCTACTCCGCCGGTACAGGCGCGCGAGCCTGCACGGGCGCCAGAACGCCGTGGTCGGCCTTCGAGGCGCGACTGGCCCCCAGCGCCAGGAAGATCGCGGGCGCCACGATCAGCGCCCCGAAGTAGAAGGCGCCGTTGATGTTGACGCTCTGCAGGCCGAGGCCGAACTGCGGCCCCGTCACCCGCGCCAGCGCGCCGGTGGCGTTGTTCAGTCCCATGATCTGGCCCTGGTGGTCCGGATCGACGCTGCGGCTCAGAAGCGCGCCCGAGTTCGGGAACGCCACCGATTGCGACAGCGCCATCAGCGCCATCAGCGTCACCGTCCAGAAGCCACCGTCGGAGAACGGCTGCAGCGCGGTGCAGATCACCGTGCCGCCCATGCCGACCGCCAGCATCGTGCCCTCGCCAAATTTGCGCGACAGCGGCCCGGTCAGCAGGAACTGGCAGCAGGCCGAGACCGCGCCGGTGATGCCGAAGCACAGCCCGACGTCGCGCAGGGTCCAGCCGAAGCGGTGCTGCGCCCACAACGTGAACGAGCTCTCGATCGCGGTGAAGGCGACGCCGACCGCGAAGGTCAGCAGCATCAGTCGTCCAACCACCGGGTGGCGGGCGGCGAATCCGAACATCACCCAGCGGCTGGGCTGGCGGCCCGTGTACTTGCGCCGCTCGCGGCTCTCCTTGACCACCAGCGCGATGCCGATCGCCGAGCATAGGCAGAGGCCGGAGGAGAGCAGCAGCGGCAGGTGGTAGCCGGCGGTGCCGACCCCCGGCTTGGCGAGCACGCCGCCGACGAACGGACCCAGGATGAAGCCGAGGTTGTACGCCGCGCCCAGCCGCGCCATCCGGCCGGCGCGCAAGTCGACCGGCGTCACGTCGGCGATGTAGCCTTGCACCACCGAGCCGTTGCCGGCCGCCATGCCGCCGATCACCCGGATCGCGATCGCCGCCCAGATGTTCGGTGCGAACGCCAGCGCGCCGTAGCAGAGGCAGTTGCAGAAGACGGTGGAGACCAAGATCGGCTTGCGCCCGATCCGGTCCGACAGCTTGCCCCAGAACGGCTCGCCGACGAACGAACCCATCGAGTAGGCCGAGAAGACGAGGCCGATCTGCCAGGGCGCCGCGTGGAACGACTCGCCGTAGAGCGGCAGGAACGGCACGATGACGCCGAACCCCAGCATGTTGATGAACATCACCGACAGCAGGGTGTAGAGCGCGACGGCCGATTGCCGCCCGCCCGTCGAAGCATCCGGCTCGGCGGTCATGTGAACGCTGTTAACCCGAGGCGCCCGCGCGGGCAAGGCAGGGTTCGTCCCGATGACGCTGCGTCACATCGACTGCGGCGCCGAAGCCTCAGGTGGGCGGGTTGTTCTTCTCCAGGAAGTCCACCGTCGCCTGCAGCATCTGCAGGCGGGTCTCGCCGCGCGACAGCCAGTGGTCCTCGTGGTCGAGGATGACCAGGCTGGCGTCCTTCCCGGCGCGCTTCAGCGCGTCGTACATCGTCTGGGTCTGCTCGAACGGCACGACGGTGTCGTCCTTGCCGTGGATCAGCAGCACCGGCGCGGTGATCCGGTCGGCGTGGTCCGCCGGCGACAGGTCGTCGAGATGCGGGTCCTTGGGTCCGCTGGCGCCCATGTAGCGCGCCCAGTATCGACCGGTGGTCGCGTCCGAGCGGTTCTGCGCCCAGGCCACGAAGCTGCGCAGCTCCGAGAGCCCGGCCACGTCGACGGCGCAGCGGTACACGCCCGGCTGGAAGGCGACGCCGGCCAGCGCCGCGTAGCCGCCGTAGCTCGCGCCGACGATGCAGACCCGCTTCGGGTCGATGACGCCTTGCGCGGCGAGATAGCGAACGCCATCCGACACGTCGGTCTGCATCTTGCGGCCCCACTCGCCGAAGCCGGCTTCCAGGAAATCGTCGCCGTAGCCGTCGGAGCCGCGATAGTTGACCTGCAGGACGGCATAGCCGTGCGAGGCCATCGCCTCGGCCCACCAGTCGAACCCGGGGGCGTCGCGCGCCGCGGGGCCGCCGTGCGGGAACACCACCAGCGGCAGGCCCTTCGGATCGCGCCCGTGCGGCAGGGTGAGGTAGCCGCTGATCGCCAGGCCGTCGGCGGCCTTGAAGCTGACCGGACGCCGCTCGCCGATGTCCTGCGGGTTGAGGGCGCCGTAGATTTGGCCGATGTCGCGCGCCGAGCCGTCGGCCGCGTTCACCAGGTAGTACGACGGGCCTTCGGTTGGCGAATCCGCCACCACCATGAAGCGCTTGTGGTCCGCAGAGATCGACGCCAGCGCCACGGCGCTGTCCGGGTCCTCGTAGATCGACGCCAGGCTGACCTGCCGCCCCGGCAAGGCGGCCGTCACGGCGGCCCATGCCGCCTGGTCGGTCGGATCGAAGAAGACGTAGCGTTCCTCGTCGCCGATCAGCTGGTGCGTGCCGATCAACGCCTCGGTGACCGGGTCGAAGATCAGCCCCTGGTCCTGCTGTGGCAGCTTCGGCGGCCCGGGCTCGACGGCGTCGGCCGCCACTTCACGCACCGCCTCGCTCTTGCCGTCGCGGGCGCTGACCAGGACCGAGCGGCCGTCGCGCCCCAACCCGAGCAGCTCCGAATGGTCGATCTTGTCGTCCTCGGTCTCAGCCACCCGCCAATTGCCGCCCCGGTCCACCTTCAGCACCCAGTGGCCGGCGTCAGGGTCGAACTCGGTCTCGGCGACAGGCGCGCCGGTCGAATCGACCAGCCACTGATCGGTCCGCGAGCCGGCCTGTCGCGCGACGATGGAACGGTCGCTGTCGAGGTCGATCCGGAACAGCGACGGGACGCCCTGGTTGTTGATGAACTGCACGCCTTCGACGAACACGTAGGGCTTGCCGTTCACGATGCGCACCGCCGGCGTATCCACGATGACGGACATGCTGTCCTTGGCGTCGGTCAGCAGCTGGTGGCGGGTCTTCTTAGCCAGGTTGACGTCGACAACCGTCCGCCACTCGGTGCGCGGCGCGTCGACGAAGAGCACCGAGGTCGTGGTCGAGACCGTCAGCAGCAGGTGGTCAGGGCCGGCCCAGCGGATGTCGCGCAGCTTCTGGTCGCCGGCGTCGATCACCGCCTGCAGGCTGTTGTTGGCCATCGACTGGACGGCGACCCGACGCTCGGACCCGTTGGTCACGACCAACGCGATGCGGCCGCCGTCGGGCGACACCAGCGCCTGCTCGATCGACGGCAGCTTTCCGTAGGCCTCAAGCGGCGCGGCGGCGGCCGAGCCCATCAGCGCCAGGGACATTCCCAGCGCCAGCCAAACTCCCCGCATGGTGTCAATACCCCCCGGAACCCACGCATAAGGTGCATGCCGCGGCGGCGGCGATCAAGCCGCCATGCAGGACCGCTTCAGGGGATCGGGATGCCCGGCGTTCCGAACGACATCGGGCCCGATAGGGTCACGCGGCGCGACTGCAGCGGCTCGTGCAGGGGAACACCGCCGTAGCTCAGCACCGCCTGCAGGGCGACGTCGCACTTGCCGAGCTCCACGATGTGCCGGTTGCGTATGGTCAGCTCGGCCAGCCGCAGCGCCGCCTGCAGCGTCAGCGTGAAGCGCAGCTCGAACGTCGCCACCCCGGAGACCACGACGTCGACGGTGGGGTGCAGGTCGACGCCCAGCGCGTGCTCGCCGAGGTACATGGTCGAGGTCTCGCCGATCGGATGCCTGGCCTCGTCGGCGTATTCGTGCAGCTCGCGCGCCTTGGCCCAGGCCTGCGCGAGCACCTGGAACACGTCGCAGCCCAGCGTCTCGCGCACGGCCGTGTCGACCCGCTCGCCGACCACGCCCATGGCGAGGGCCGGCAGGCTGGCCACCTGGGCGTTGGCCGCCTTCTCCTGCTGGATCGCGGCGTCCAGGTGGTCGAGCTTGCCCGGCAGCAGGTCGGCGACGCTCATGCCGGCGACGGGTTGCGCTGGCGTGCTGGCGCCGGAGGCGTCGGCTCCAGCGGCGACGGTCGCGTCCGTCATCAGGATGTCCTCCCTGGAGTTGGGCTGTCAGGCGACGGGCTGGGCGCAGGTCCGCCGCCCGGCGGCGGGTCCAGCGGGATCGGGCCGGCGAAGCGGGTCTCGCCAGGGTCCATCCGGGCCCTGACGCTCACCGGCGGCGCGGCGAACTTCACATCCCCGACCCTGGCCTCCTGCGCCGCGCCGAGTGCGCCGTGCGCGGTGATCAGCGCTGGCCAGTCAGGAGTCGGCGCGGGAGCGGGCGCGGGCGTCGGATGAGGCCAGATCCACCGTCTGGCGGCCACGCCGGCCGCCAGCAGGGCGGCGCCCCCAAGCGCATAGGGCCACGGGTTCCACGGCCGCGGGACGCGAACCACGGCCTGGCGGGCGATCCCGTCGCCGCCGCTCACCGTCACCACGTCGAAGATCGGCTGGCCGGCGTCCGTGATGGTTGCGGGCAGGGTGAACTGCCTCCGCTCCAGCGGCGCGAGCGTGAACGGCGGACAGGGCGTGG
>DATNEH010000035.1:0-15565 GCA_035553015.1 Caulobacteraceae bacterium
GGAAACACTCCCCTCAACGATCAGGGCGCGGCAGATAGCAGGGGGAGGACCGGCTGTCACTGAGATCAGGTCAGATCGTCCGGAAAGGCCTTCTCCCCATGCGGGAGAAGGTGGCCGCGAAGCGGCCGGAGGAGGGGTCGCGCGACGCCGGCCGCCTCGCGGATGCGCTCCAACACCTCATCCGGATAGACGGCTATCATCGTGTTGGGGAACCGCAACACGCGAAACTGCTGCGAGCGGAGCCAGTCGTCCCGGCGCGCGTCGTGCTCCGCATCGTGGAAGGGTCCGTCCGCCTCGATGACCAGCCGATGCCGGAGGCAGACGAAGTCGGCGACATAGGGGCCGAGTGGAACCTGGCGGCGGAACTTGAGGCCGTCCAGTCGGCGATCGCGCAACAGCTTCCACAGCAGCCGTTTCGGTGAATGCCGGTGTGCGTCGCATGCGGCGCGCTGCGCTTAGTCTGTTGGGTGTCGCGGACACGCCGGAACAATACAAGAACGACGCTAGCCCGCCAAGCTACGCCGACCCCTCATCCGTCGCCTTCGGCGACACCTTCTCCCGCAAGGGGAGAAGGGACGCGTGGTCATCCGACGCGCCCTAGATTCGACGGCGCCGGGTCACTCGTACGTCAGCGCCCAGCCGGGGGCTTTGACCCAGCAGGCATCGTCGGGGAGGTCGGATGTGCGCGCCAGGCGGCGGACCTTTTGCTGGCCGCCGCGGGTCTGGGCGGCCTTCAGGCTCGCTTCGGAGGCCGCGTCCTGGGCGCCGAAGCAGGGGTAGATGGCGGTGGGCGACTTCCAGGCGGCGGTGAAGACCTCGCCGTGGCGCTCGATCAGGAAGATGTCGCCGCGGGTCATCGGGGTTCCGTCGGGCAGCTGGTAGCCGACGCAAAGCGGCAGGATCAGCCGGCCGCCGTCCGTCAGCGCGTCGAGCCAGAGGTCGAGCGGCCGCGTGGCGCCGGCGTTGACCAGGATCACGTCGGCTTGCGCCAGCGGGTGCGCCGAGCCGTCGGCGCAGGCGACCTCGGTCTGCGGCCAGGGCGCAAGGTTGGCCTTAGCGCGGGCGGCCAGCTCGGGCTCCAGCTCGATCGCGGTGACCCGGCCGGCGCGCCCGGCCAGCTCGGCCATGATCGCGGTGTAATAGCCGACGCCGGCGCCGATATGGACGACGTGCTCGCCGGGCTGGATGCGGCCGAGCCCGATCAGGAAGGCGAGGAACGACGGCTGGCCGTTGTTCAGCGTCTTCTCCGGCAACAACGAGACGAGCACGTCCTGGTAGAGCCAGTGTGGATCGGCGTTGGGCGTGTGGCGCGGGGGGCCGGCCGCGCCGAGCAGCCAGGGGCCGTCGCCCATGAACGCCTCGCGGCGCACGTCGATGAGGGCCTGCTCCAGGCGCGGGTCGTCGCTGCGGGCGGCGAAGGCGATGTGCCGGGCATAGGCGCGGCGCAGGGTGATGAGGTCGAGCTCGGTCATGTCGCAGGTCCCTCAAGCCGCGCGCGCGTCGGGGCCGGCGATCAGGGCGACGGCCATCGAGAGCCGGCGGACCGGGTCGGCCATCTCCAGCACCGCCTGCTTGGCGGTGATGCCGGCCTTCGCGTGGGCGGCGATCAGGTCGGCCAGCACGCCGGGATGCACCACCTCGGCGATCGCGGCCGTGGCCTCCTCGAGCTGCGCCTTGCCCTTGGCGTAGGCCTGGAACGCGGTCGCCGCCGCCTGGGCGAGCGGCAGGGAGGCGACGACGTCGGTCGCCGCGCTGGGCGTCAGCGCAGCCTCGGCGCGGCGGACGCCGTCCGCCTCGACGATGCGGACGAGGCGCGCCCGCTCGCGGCCGCGCACCAGCAGCTTGGCGGTCCCGTCGGGCAGCGTGAAGCGCTGCAGCACGTCGGCGATCACCCCGACCGTATAGAGCTGGTCCTGGCCGGGATCGTCGTCGTCGCGGTCGCGCTGGGTCGCCAGCAGCAGCTCCTGCTCGCCGGTGAAGGCGCTGGCCAGCGCCCGCATCGAGCGCGCCCGGCCGACGAAGAGCGGCGCGGTCAGCTTCGGGAACATGACGATGTCGCGCATCGGCAGCAGCGGGCCGCTCCAGAGGTGCGGCGAGGGCGGGGCAGTCTCGGGGGTGGCGACGCCGCCGGCGTCGGCCTCGATCATCGCGGCCAGCACCTGCCAGTCCTTCAGGCCGAAGCTGCGGGCGATCAGCTCCAGGCACTCGGTGTGGGTCAGCGAGACGCCCTTCTGGGCCAGCGCCTCGCGCAGGCGACGGGCCATGGGCTTGGCGTCGCGATAGTCGCGCATGGGTCATCCTTCATCGGGAGCGGACGAGGCGTCAGGCGCTTGCATTGCTGACCCGTCCGCTCTTCCGCGAAGGATCGAAGGCCGTGCGATACGTTCGCCATACCCGAGAGGCGCAAGCGGCCGGCCGTATCAGCCGTCGCGGGGAGGTTGCTGCGCACGGGCGCGGCTGTCAATCGGCCGACTCCGGGGCTTTGCCTGCGGGCGAGGCTCCCGTTCCGGCTTGACAGCGAGCGGTCGTCGAGCGGCCAAATGCACGCATCGCGTTTACGTCCAAGGAGGGTCCGATGAGCGTGGCGGCCGAACGTCTTAAAGGCCACCTGCATCCGCGGCTGGCGGCGCTGCAGGGCGATCCCGGCGGCGAGGCGGCGTTCTGGGAGGAGGTCGCCCGGGAGCGCGCGCCGCTCGTCGAGCCCGACGCGGCGCCCGGCTACAGCATCGTCACCTACGTGTTCGCGGCGCCCGAGGGGGCTTCGCACGTGGCGATGAATCCGGGCTTCGGCGAGGCGCGCGACAACGTGATGGACCGCATCGCCGGCACGAATGTCGTGCACGCCGCCTACCGCTGCCGCAACGACCTGCGGGTCACCTACAGCTTCGCGCCGGACCTGCCGCTGATCGCGTTCGACGAGGCCGGCGAGGCCGACATCGCGGCGATGATGGCCTTCATGCGCGAGCACCCGCCGATTCCAGACCCGCACCCTCGCGACCACTTCCTGGCCCGGTACGGCGGCTTCCGGCCGGACGAGGACCTGTCGGTGCTGTCGCTCCCGGACGCGCCTGACCAGTCGCAGGTCGGCTACCGCAAGGACGTGCCGCGCGGGGCGGTCGACCTGCACATGTTCAAAAGCGAGATCCTCGGCAACGAGCGCCGCGTCTGGGTCTACACGCCGCCGGGCTACGCGGAGACCAGCGAGGCCTGTCCGGTGCTGGTGGCGTTCGACGGGGGCTCGGCGCTGAGCACCATGCCGACCCAGCACATGCTGAACGCCCTGATCGCCGACGGGCGCATCCGGCCGCACGTGGGCGTCTTCATCGACAACGCCACCGACACTTCGCGCAACGACGACCTGCCGTGCAGCGAGCCGTTCGCCCGGTTTTTCGAGGAGGAGTTGCTGCCCTGGCTGCGCGGCAAGTACCGCGTCTCTGGCGCCCGCGAGGACTACACGGTGACCGGGGTCAGCTACGGCGGGCTGGCGTCGATGTGGTTCGGCTACCGCCTGCCGCATCTGTTCGGGACCGTCATCAGCCAGGCGGCGTCGCTCTGGTGGGGGCCAGGCTGGGCGATGGGGACGGCGATGCGCGACCAGCGCTACGAGCCGGAGTGGCTGATCGAGCAGTACGAGAGATCGCCGCGGCTGCCCGTCCGGTACTGGATGGAGATCGGCCTCTTGGAGCATCCCGAGCGCATGATCGCGACCAACCGGCGCATGAAGGCGGTGCTGGAAGCCAAGGGCTACGACCTCACCTACAGCGAGCCCTGCGGCGGCCACGACTACGCGATCTGGCGCGGCACGCTCGGCGAAGCCCTCGCCCACATGCTCCCCGCCACGGCGACGCGGCCGCTGGCGTCGGCCTAGTTGTGGAGCGTCAATAGGTTATCCCAGTTGAGGCCGAAGCTGCCGACGTCGCGCAGGCAGGCGCTGACGCCGAGCGCCAGGCCGTCCTCGGACGCCCGGCGAGATGCGCCGCCGCTCGTGTTGTCGAGCTTGCCTCGCCGTTACGTTCCCCGCTCCCTGGAGGGGCGGGGTTGGGCGTGGGGGCTCTTTCCGGGGCGGTTCCGGCGGGTGGCGATGGATCGGCCTTTGCCGCCCGATCTCAACGCGCGCCGGGAAGCACCGACTGGACGATGGAGGCGTCGAGCGCTTCGAAGTCGGCGAGGCCGATGGTGGCGTAGAGCTCGGCGCGGGTCTGCATCTCACCGACCATCGACTGGGCGCCGCCGTCGCGGGCGATGGCGGCGTAGAGGCGTTCCTGCGCCTTGTTGGCGACGCGCAGGCTGCTCACCGGCCAGATCACCATGCGGTAGCCCATCGCCTCGAACTCGGCAGCGGTGAAGAACGGCGTCTTGCCGAACTCGGTCATGTTGGCCAGCAGCGGGACGCCCGGCATCGCCGCCGCGAAAGCGCGGAACATCTCGGCCGTGTTCAGCGCCTCGGGGAAGATCGCATCGGCGCCGGCCTCGATGTACAGCCGGGCGCGCGCCACCGCGCCGTCCAGGCCCTCGCTCGCCGCCGCGTCGGTGCGCGCGATGACGTAGAGGTCGCGACGCGCCTTGGCGGCCGCGGCGACCTTGGCGGCCATGTCGCGGGCGTCGGCGAGCTTCTTGTCGTTGAGGTGGCCGCACTTCTTCGGCAGCAGCTGGTCCTCGATGTGCACCGCGCCGGCGCCGGCGTCCTCGAACGTGCGCACCATGTGCATGACGTTCAGCGCCTCGCCGTAGCCGGTGTCGCCGTCGACCAGCAGCGGCAGGCCGCTCGCGCGCACGATCTGGCGGACGAAGAACGCCACCTCGTCGACGGTGATGATCCCGAGATCCGGCAGGCCCATCGACGCGGTCATCGCCGCGCCGGAAAGGTAGAGGCCCTCGAACCCGGCCGCCTTGGCCTGCAGCGCGGCCATGCCATTGTGTGCGCCCGGCAGCCGGGCGATGCCGCCGTGCTCCACGAGGGCGCGGAAACGGCGGCCGGCGCTCTCGCGCGGCAGGTCGGCGGCGACGAGGTAGGGCATCGAGGCGCTCCTAGACGGCGGCGTGGGGCGGGGCGTCGGTGCGGGCGTCGATCGGCACGAACGGCAGGTTCTCGGGCCCCACGTAGTTGGCGGACGGGCGGATGATCTTGTTGTCGATCCGCTGCTCGATCACGTGCGCGGCCCAGCCGGAGGTGCGCGCGATGACGAACAGCGGGGTGAACATGGCCGTCGGCACGCCCATCATGTGGTAGGAGACGGCGCTGAACCAATCGAGATTGGCGAACATCGCCTTGGCGTCGGCCATCACCGCCTCGATCCGCTCGGCGATCTCGAACATCCGCATCGCCTGCGCGTCGGCCGAGAGGCTGCGCGCGACCCGCTTGATCACCTCGTTGCGGGGATCGGCGAGGGTGTAGACGGGGTGGCCGAAGCCGATGACGACTTCCTTGGCCGCGATGCGCCGGCGGATGTCGGCCTCCGCCTCGCCGGGGTCCGCGTAGCGCTTCTGGATCTCGAAGGCGACCTCGTTGGCGCCGCCGTGCTTGGGGCCGCGCAGCGCGCCGATCGCGCCGGTGACGCAGGAGTAGAGGTCGGACCCGGTGCCGGCGATGGCCCGCGCCGTGAAGGTCGAGGCGTTGAACTCATGCTCGGCGTAGAGGATTAGCGAGGTGTGCATCGCGCGCACCCAGGTCTCGGGCGGCGGCTGGCCGTGCAGCAGGTGGAGGAAGTGGCCGCCGATGCTGTCGTCGTCGGTCTCGACGTCGATGCGCCGCCCATGATGGGCGTAGTGGCGCCAATAAAGCAGCATCGAGCCCAGCGAGGCCATCAGCTGGTCGGCGATGTCGCGCGCCCCGGGATGGTTGTGGTCGTGCGCCTCCGGGAGCACGCAGCCCAGCGCCGAGACCCCGGAGCGCATCACGTCCATCGGATGGGCGGCGGCCGGGATCGCCTCCAGCGCCTGGCGCACGGCGGCGGGCAGCCCGCGCAGCGCCTGCAGCTTGGTCTTGTAGGCGGCCAGATGGGCCGCGGTCGGCAGCGCGCCGTGCACCAGCAGGTAGGCGATCTCCTCGAACTCGCAGCGCTCGGCGACGTCGAGGATGTCGTAGCCGCGATAGTGCAGGTCGTTGCCGGTGCGGCCGACGGTGCAGAGCGCGGTGTTGCCGGCGGTGACGCCGGAGAGGGCCACCGACTTCTTCGGCTGCGGCGCGGTCTCGCTCATCGGGTGGGCTCCCTCTCGGATGCCGGCTAACGGGCGTTGTCGAAGATGCCGCGCGGCGGCGTCGGTCCGAGCAAGCTCGGCTCGACCGCGAAGCTGAGGGCGCGGACCTCGGCCGGGGCGAGCTCGGGGAGCCGCTCGACCAGGGCGAGGAAGCGGTCCTGCTCGCGCGGGGCGATCACGCCCGCCGCCAGCTGGCGGAACTTTTCGATGTATTGCGGGCGGGCGAACGGGCGCGCGCCAAGCGGGTGAGCGTCGGCCACGGCGATCTCGTCCTCGATCATCGCGCCGTCCTCGAAGGTCACCACGACGCGCCCGCCGAACGCCTTCACCGCCGGATCGGCCGCGTGGTAGCGGGCCGTCCACGCCGGGTCCTCGACGGTGGAGATCTTGCGCCAGAGGGCGACGGTCTCCGGCCGCGCGGCGCGCGCCGGCGCGTAGGACGCATCGTGGCGCCAGGCGCCGTCCTCGAGCGCGACGGCGAGGATGTACATGATCGAGTGGTCGAGGGTCTCGCGGCTGGCGGCTGGGTCCAGCTTCTGCGGATCGTTCGCGCCCGTGCCGATGACGCAGTGGGTGTGGTGGCTGGTGTGCAGCACCACGCTTCGGATCTTCGCGAACCCCCGGCCGGCGCGGATCCGGGGGCCGAGGCGGCGGGCGAGATCGATCAGCGCCTGGCTCTGGTACTCCGCCGAATGCTCCTTGGTGTAGGTCTCCAGGATGGCGCGCTTCGGCTCGCCGGGCTCGGGCAGCGGGACCTGGTAGACGTGGCCGGGGCCCGCCAGCAGCCAGGCGATGAAGCCGTCCTCGCCCTCCCAGGCAGGCGAGGGCGCGCCCTCGCCGCGCATCGCCCGGTCGACCGCCTCGATCGCCATCTTGCCGGCGAAGGCCGGCGCGTAGGCCTTCCACGACGAGATATCGCCCTTGCGCGACTGGCGGGTGGTGGTGGTGACGTGCAGCGCCTGCTGCACCGCCTGATAGATGGTCTCGGTCGGCAGGCTGAGCAGCGCGCCGATCCCCGCCGCCGCCGAGGGGCCGAGGTGGGCGATGTGGTCGATCTTGTGTTCGTGCAGGCAGAGGCCTTTGACGAGGTCGACCTGGATCTCGTAGCCGGTCGCGACGCCGCGGATCAGCGCCGCGCCGTCCGCGCCCGCGTGCTGAGCTACGGCCAGGATCGGCGGGATGTTGTCGCCTGGGTGCGAATAGTCGGCCGCCAGGAAGGTGTCGTGGAAGTCGAGCTCGCGGACCGCGACGCCGTTCGCCCAGGCGGCCCACTCGGGCGATACGCACCGATCCTGCGGCAGGCCGAACACGGCGGCGCCCGGCGCAAACGGGTGGGCGGCCGCCTGCGCGCGGGCGCTCGCCACCGGCCGCCGCGCGATCGCCGCGGCCGCCACCGCCGCGTTGTCGATGAGGCGGTTGCCGATCATCTCGGCGACCTCGGGCAGGATCGCCGCCGGGTCGGCGGCCACCGCCGCGATCTTCCAGGCGAGCTGGTCCTCGCGCGCCAGCGGCTCGGCGGACCTGTAGGTGCGGACGTCGTGAAGCTTCACTGGACTCGTCTTCCTTAGCAGACCCCGCGGGCGCGGGCTGACCGGAAGCGCGTGGCGAGGCTTGCCGCGCGGCTTCTGGATTTGCAATATCCGCAAGACTGTCGTGTTTGGAACGGCTGAATATGCGAAGATTTGCGGATACAGCGTGGCAAATCAGCGAATCTTGCAAATGTGCAGGCGGCCATGCGTAAGACCTACATGGGCGTGCGCCTGCGGCGGCTGCGCGAGGAGCGGGGGCTGACCCAGCTGGCGCTCGCCAAGAGCCTGGGCCTCTCGCCCAGCTACCTGAACCAGCTCGAGCAGAACCAGCGGCCGCTCACCGTGCCGGTGCTGCTGAAGCTCAACGCCGCCTTCGGGGTCGACGTGCAGGTGTTCGCCGAGGACGACGAGGCGCGGCTGATCACCGAGCTGCGCGACGTGCTGGCCGATGGGGGCCTGGCCGAACAGGTCTCGCTGGCCGAGGTGCGCGAGCTGGCGTCCGGCATGCCGGCGGTGGGGCGCGCGCTGATCAGCTTCCACCGGCGCTACCGCGAGGCCGCCGAGCGCACCGAGGCGCTGGCCGCGCGGCTGGGCGCGGACTGGAGCGAGGCGGCGCCCGCCCGCATGCCGTTCGAGCAGGTGCGCGACTTCTTCTACGTGCGCCACAACCACGTCGAGGCGCTGGATGCGGCGGCCGAGCGCATCTACGCGGCCGCCGGGCTCGGCCCGCGCGGCCTGGGCGCCGGGCTGGCGGCCTGGCTTGCGGAGCGCCACGGCGTGCGCGTCGTGATCGACGATCTCGACCAGCTGCACCGCCGCTACCAGCCGCAGAGCCGGACGCTCTACCTCTCGGCCGGCCTGCGCGAAGGCCAGCAGGCGTTCCAGATGGCGACGCAGCTGGCGTTCCTGGAGGTGGGCGACGTCATCGAGCAGCTGGTCGACGACCCGGCGCTGGCCGGCGAGGAGGCGCGCGCGCTCGGACGCATTGGCCTCGCCAACTACTACGCCGGGGCGCTGGTGCTGCCCTACGGCCGGTTCCTCGAGGCGGCCGAGGCGCTCGGCTACGACATCGAGCGGCTGGGGCGGGCGTTCGGGGTCGGCTTCGAGACCATCTGCCACCGGCTGTCGTCGCTGCAGCGGCCGGGCGCGCGCGGGGTGCCGTTCTTCTTCATCCGGGTCGACCGCGCCGGCAACATCTCCAAGCGGCAGTCGGCCACCGACTTCCACTTCTCCCGCGTCGGCGGCTCGTGCCCGCTGTGGAACGTCTACGAGGCGTTCGCGCAGCCGGGCAGGGTGCTGACCCAGCTGGCGCAGATGCCGGACGGGCGCACCTATCTGTGGATCGCGCGGATGGTCGAGCGCGGCAACGCCGGCTTCGGCGCGCCGGGCAAGACGTTCGCGGTCGGGCTTGGCTGCGACGTGCGGCACGCCGCACGCCTCGTCTACTCGAAGGGGCTCGACCTTTCCGACCCGAGCGCCGCCACGCCGATCGGCGCCGGCTGCCGGGTGTGCGAGCGGGCCGCCTGCCCGCAACGCGCCTTTCCGCACATCGGCCGCCCGCTGGCGATCGATCCCAACCGCAGCGCGCTGGCGCCCTATCCGGTCATCTGAGCGCGAGCCCGCGCGAGGTCAGGCGCCGCGCCAGAGCAGGCCGGCGAAGAGGGCGAGGCCGAGCACGACGACGCCGATGCGCAGGGCGGTCTCGTTGACCCGCTTCAGCAGCGCCGCCCCAACCAGCCCGCCGGCGATCGCGCCGGCGCCCAGGATGGCGGCGGCCAGCCAGTGGACGTCGCGCGAGAAGGCGAAGATCAGCACCGCCGCGCCGTTCATGACGCCGGCCAGCACGTTCTTGGTGGCGCCGGCGGTGCGCACCGGCAGCCCGGCGATGGTCAGCGCCGCCAGCATCAGAAAGCCGATCCCGCCGCCGAAGTAGCCGCCGTAGATGGCGATCAGGAACTGGGCGAGGGCGGCCGCGCCGCGGCCCATCGGCTTGGGTTCGGACGGCGCGCGGCGCAGGAAGCTGCCCCAGGCGAAGATGGCGGTGGCGGCCAGCACCAGCCAGGGCAGCAGGCGCGCGAAGAAGCTGGCGGGCGTCGCCAAGAGCAGCAGCGCGCCCACCACGCCGCCGGCCAGGCTGATCACGAAGAGCGCGCGGAACGAGAGCCGCTCGGCGCCCGACACCATCTTGCGGCCGGCAAGGCCGGTGGTGACCTGGCCGGGGAAGAGGGCGATGGTCGAGGTGATGTTGGCGGCCCGGGCGTCGATCCCGGCGAGGATCAGCGCCGGCAAGGTCACGAACGAGCCGCCGCCCGCGAGCGCATTCTGGACGCCGGCCCAGAGGCCCGCAGCGAGGAGCAGCAACCACATCGGGCCGCGTATGGCCCGCCGCAGCTCCGACGGAAAGGCCAACCTGGCCGGTCGGCCGGCTTCAGGCGTGGTGCGTGGCCACCGACTCGAGCAGTTCCTCGGTCATGTCGGCGCGATGGACGCAGGCCACGTCGCCAAGGCTGACCATGCCGATCGGGGCGTCGCCGCCGTCGAGCACCGGGATGCGCCGCACCTTGGCGGCCTCCATCGCGTGCAGCGCGCTGCTGACCTCGTCACCGGCGCGGCAGGAGACGACGTTGCGCGTCATCAGCTCGCGCACCGGGGCCCGCGACGGGTCCTCGCCCTGGGCGACGGCGCGGATGACAATGTCGCGGTCGGTGATGATCCCGACGAGGTGGCCGTTGTCCACGACGGGCATCGCGCCGATGTCCAGGTCGCGCATGGTCTTCGCCACCTGCGAGATCCGTGCGTCCGGAGCCACCGCGGCGACGCCTTGGTGCATGATTTCACTGATTTTCATTGAAGCGCCCTCCTTCAGAGGAGCGCGTAGAATAGGCTTTCCGTCGCGCCGCCGGTTTGATCGCGATCAACGGAGCCGCGCTCGAAGGAGCCCTCTGTCCGGGCCGCGGCTGTGGCCTCGGACCGCATGAGCTTGTCGTTGACTTTGCGGCGGCTTCCGGCGTATCAGCCGCGCTCCTTTGGGACTGGCCCTGGCGCCGGCTCCGATAGACCGAGCGTCCCCGGATGAGGATCGCTGGCGCGCCGCGACGCATTCGCCCAAGTCTTTGGCGCCAATGCGTTCGGCGCCGTTTCGTGTTTATCGAGGCCGCGTAGGACCCGTCTGCAAAAAAGCCGATTAGAGAAGCGCAAGAGTTCGAATGCCGACGGTCAACCAGCTGATCCGCAAGCCGCGCACCACCCCGGTGTCGCGCAACAAGGTGCCGGCCCTGAAGGGCTCGCCGCAACGCCGCGGGGTCTGCACCCGCGTCTACACGGTGACGCCGAAGAAGCCGAACTCCGCCTTGCGGAAGGTGGCCAAGGTGCGCCTGACCTCGGGCATCGAGGCGGTGTGCTACATCCCCGGCGAAGGCCACAATCTGCAGGAGCACTCGGTGGTGCTGATCCGCGGCGGCCGCGTGAAGGACCTGCCCGGCGTCCGCTACCACATCCTGCGCGGCGTCCTCGACACCCAGGGGGTCAAGGACCGCCGGCAACGTCGCTCGCTCTACGGCGCCAAGCGTCCGAAATAGGTTTTAAAGAACATGTCCCGCCGCCGCCGCGCCGAAACCCGCAAGGTCCTGCCCGACCCGAAGTATGGCGACCTCGTCGTCACCAAGTTCATGAATTACGTGATGTACGAGGGCAAGAAGGCCGTCGCCGAGAGCATCCTCTACGGCGCGTTCGACATCGTGGAAGCCAAGCGCCGCGACGTCGGCCCGCTGGAAGCCTTCCACGCCGCGCTCGACAACGTGGCCCCGCAGGTCGAAGTGCGCTCGCGGCGCGTCGGCGGCGCGACCTACCAGGTGCCGGTCGAGGTGCGTCCGGAGCGCCGGCGTGCGCTGGCGATCCGCTGGCTGGTCACGGCGGCCCGCGCCCGCGGCGAGAACACCATGACCGAGAAGCTCGCCGGCGAGCTCCTGGACGCCTCCAACAACCGCGGCGCGGCGGTCAAGAAGCGCGAAGACACCCACAAGATGGCCGAGGCCAACCGCGCCTTCTCGCATTATCGCTGGTAGGCCCCATATAGGGTCCCTTCCCAGAGACTGCGCTTCCCTGGCCCTTTCACGTGCGGGCGGTTTGAGCTAAATCGCCCGCGCCGTTCGCCTACCCCTAATCCAAAGACGTATCCGGCAGAGCCCCCCATGCCCCGCACCCACAACATCGAGGACTACCGAAACTTCGGCATCATGGCCCACATCGATGCCGGGAAGACCACGACCACGGAGCGGATCCTCTACTACACCGGCAAGAGCCATAAGATCGGCGAGGTCCACGACGGCGCCGCGACCATGGACTGGATGGAGCAGGAGCAGGAGCGGGGGATCACCATCACCTCCGCGGCCACCACCGCGATCTGGAACAACAAGCGCCTGAACATCATCGACACGCCCGGGCACGTCGACTTCACCATCGAGGTGGAGCGCAGCTTGCGCGTGCTCGACGGCGCCGTGGCGGTGCTCGACGGCAACCAGGGCGTCGAGCCGCAGACCGAGACGGTCTGGCGCCAGGCCGACCGCTACAACGTCCCGCGCATCGTGTTCGTCAACAAGATGGACAAGATCGGCGCCGACTTCGACAAGTGCGTGGAATCGATCCGCGACCGGCTGGGCGTGAAGGCCGTGCCGATCCAGCTGCCGATCGGCTCGGAGAGCCAGTTCCAGGGCCTCATCGACCTGATCCGCATGAAGGCGGTGATCTGGGAGACCGAGGGCCTGGGCGCGAAGTACCACGACGCCGACATTCCCGAGCACCTGAAGGCCGCGGCCGAAGAGGCGCGCCACTTCATGGTGGAGAACTCCGTCGAGCTCGATGACGAGGCGATGGAGAGCTACCTCAACGGCGAGCCGGTGAGCGAGGAGACGCTGAAGAAGTGCCTGCGCAAGGCGGTGCTGACCGGCGCCTTCTATCCGATCCTGTGCGGCTCGGCGTTCAAGAACAAGGGCGTGCAGCCCCTCTTGGACGCGGTGGTCGATTACCTGCCCTCGCCGGTGGACATCCCGCCGACCAAGGGCATCGACTTCAAGACCGGCGACGAGGTCGAGCGCCGGGCGGACGACGCCGAGCCGCTCTCCGTGCTCGCGTTCAAGATCATGGACGACCCCTTCGTGGGCTCGCTGACCTTCTGCCGCATCTACTCGGGCAAGCTCGAGAGCGGCATGGGCCTGATCAACTCCTCGCGCGACCGGCGCGAGCGGGTGGGCCGCATGCTGCTGATGCACTCGAACAACCGCGAGGACATCAAGGAAGCCCACGCCGGCGACATCGTCGCGCTGGCCGGCCTGAAGGAGACCCGCACCGGCGACACGCTGTGCGATCCGACCAAGAGCCCGGTGATCCTGGAGAAGATGGACTTCCCGGATCCGGTGATCGAGATCTCGATCGAGCCGAAGTCGAAGGCCGACCAGGAGAAGCTGGGCGTCGCCCTGCAGAAGCTGGCCGCCGAGGACCCGACCTTCCGCGTCGCCACCGATCCGGAGAGCGGCCAGACCATCCTGCGCGGGATGGGCGAGCTGCACCTCGACATCAAGGTCGACATCCTGAAGCGCACCTACAAGGTGGAAGCCGCGATCGGCGCGCCGCAGGTGGCCTACCGCGAGACGCTCGGTCGGCCGACCACGATCGACTACACCCACAAGAAGCAGACCGGCGGGTCCGGCCAGTTCGCGCGGGTGAAGATCGAGTTCGAGCCGGCGGAGCCGGGCGGCGGCTACGAGTTCGACTCGAAGGTGGTCGGCGGCTCGGTGCCGAAGGAGTTCATCCCCGGCGTCGAGAAGGGCCTGGCGAGCGCCAAGGACAACGGCCTGCTGGCCGGGTTCCCGGTGATCGACTTCAAGGCGCGCCTCGTCGACGGCGCCTACCACGACGTTGACTCGTCGGTGCTGGCCTTCGAGATCGCCGCGCGCGCGGCGTTCCGCGAACTTCGCGAGAAGGGCGCGCCGAAGCTGCTCGAGCCGATCATGAAGGTCGAGGTGACGACGCCGGAAGACTACGTCGGCGACGTGATCGGCGACCTCAACTCCCGGCGCGGCCACATCCAGGGCAGCGACCAGCGCGGCAACGCGCAGGCGATCATCGCCATGGTGCCGCTCGCCAACATGTTCGGCTACATCAACACCCTGCGCTCGATGACCCAGGGCAGGGCGGCCTTCCACATGGAGTACGACCACTACGAGGCCGTGCCGCAGGCGGTGGCCGACGAAGTCGTCAAGAAGTACGCCTAACCCCCTTCAATCCCTTCAACCAACGTCATATGTAGGCCCGCTTTGAGGGGCTGGAGCTAAGAAGAATGGCCAAGGAAAAATTCGCCCGCACCAAGCCGCATTGCAACATCGGCACCATCGGTCACGTCGACCATGGCAAGACGACGCTGACCGCGGCGATCACCATGGTTCTGGCCAAGACGGGCGGAGCGACCGCTAAGAGCTACGCCGAGATCGACGCCGCGCCTGAGGAAAAGGCGCGCGGCATCACGATCAACACCGCGCACGTCGAGTACGAGACCAAGAACCGGCACTACGCGCACGTCGACTGCCCCGGGCACGCCGACTACGTGAAGAACATGATCACCGGCGCGGCGCAGATGGACGGCGCCATCCTGGTGGTCTCGGCCGCCGACGGCCCGATGCCGCAGACCCGCGAGCACATCGTGCTGGCCCGTCAGGTCGGAGTGCCGGCGCTGGTCGTCTACATGAACAAGGTCGACATGGTCGACGACCCCGAGCTGCTCGAGCTCGTCGAGATGGAAGTGCGCGAGCTGCTCTCCGCCTACGAGTTCCCCGGCGACGACATCCCGATCGTCAAGGGCTCGGCGCTGGCCGCGGTCGAAGGCCGCGACCCGGAGATCGGCGAGCAGTCGATCCTGGCGCTGATGGCGGCGGTCGACGACTACATCCCGCAGCCGGCGCGCGCCAAGGACCAGCCGTTCATGATGGCGGTGGAAGACGTGTTCTCGATCTCCGGTCGCGGCACCGTCGTCACCGGCCGGATCGACCGCGGCGTGATCAAGGTGGGCGAGGAAGTCGAGATCGTCGGCCTGCGTCCCACCCAGAAGACCACCTGCACCGGCGTCGAGATGTTCCGCAAGCTGCTCGACCAGGGCGAGGCCGGCGACAACGTCGGCGTGCTGCTGCGCGGCACCAAGCGCGAGGACGTCGAGCGCGGCCAGGTGCTGTGCAAGCCCGGCTCGATCACCCCGCACACCAAGTTCACCGCCGAGGCCTACATCCTGACCAAGGAAGAGGGCGGCCGCCACACGCCGTTCTTCTCCAACTATCGCCCGCAGTTCTACTTCCGCACGACGGACGTGACCGGGGTGATCAAGCTGAAGGAAGGCGTCGAGATGATCATGCCCGGCGACAACGCCGAGCTGAACGTCGAGCTGATCACGCCGATCGCCATGGAAGAAAAGCTGCGCTTCGCCATCCGCGAAGGCGGCCGCACCGTGGGCTCCGGCGTGGTGACGAAGATCGTCGAGTAGCGCCGCGGCGCCCTACGGCGCTGAAGAACTAGCAGCGGCCGCCGGGGGAGATCCCGGCGGCCGTTTTGTTATTCAACGGAGTTGGGCGGCCCTCCCGCTAGGCGCGCTCATCGGGATGGTCGGATGTGATCGTCCGACTCGCGCCCTAGTGCCTAGCCAAACTTCCGAACCGCTCACGGGCAGTTAATACATAGGCCACTTCGTGCCCCTTGAGCGCTCTTTCTGAGGAAAGTAAATTCGCCTTGTGCTTCGTGATGGCGAAGACTGCCGGTCATCGCCGCTCTCAACTAGCTTGACCTACGATGCGCCGGCG
>DATNEH010000036.1:0-5186 GCA_035553015.1 Caulobacteraceae bacterium
GCGCGTTCCCCACCGAGATCTACACCGCGCCGAAGAGCTGGACGGAGCAGGCCTACTCGAAGCTCTTGCACTACAACCGCGTCGCCAAGGGCGGCCACTTCGCCGCCTGGGAACAGCCGGCGATCTTCACCGACGAAGTCCGCGCCACCTTCCGCCCGCTGCGCGCCGCTTGAGGCGGACCTGCGCCTAGCCGGTCTTCGCCGGCTGGCGCAGCAGCTCGGCGTTGTGCTCGCCCAGCTTCGGCGCGCGGCGCGAGATGCGCCATGGGCTGGCGGTCAGCCGGTAGGGCGCGCCGGGGTAGCGGAACGTGCGGGCGAGGTCCTCGTGCTCGACCGCAACCTGGAAGCCGCGCGCCTTGAAGTGTTCGTCCTCGAACGCCTCCTCGGGCGAGTAGATCACGCCCACCGCGACGCCGCGGCGCTGGCAGCCGATGAAGTAGTCGTAGGCGGAAACGTTGGCGGCGATCAGCGCCAGCGCCTCGCGGCCGGCCATGAAGATGGCGGTGGCCTCGTCGTCGACGCCGATGCGGTCGTAGGTGAGCGGCTTTTCCAGGTTGGCGCCCATCTCCAGGAAGATCGCCTCCGGGAAGTCCGCCTCCAGCGCCAGCTCGCGCACCCAGCCGAGGATCGCGCCGTAGTCGGCGGGCGAGCGCGGCGGCACGCCGGTGTTCACCCAGCGCCCGTCCTGGCAGCGCATCTGGGTCTCCCCGGTGGGGACGGCGGCGGCGTGGCGGCCGGTCTGCCGCTGCACGGTCTGCTGCGCCACCAGCCAGCTGTAGGACGCCGCCTCGGTGGTGACGTTCTGCGCCTGGTGCATCGAGACGTCGATGAACTGGCCCTCGCCGGACGTGAGCCGCCAGAACAGTGCGGTCAGCGCCGACATCGCCGCGAAGTGGCAGCCGGTGTGGTAGCTCTGGCCGCCGCCGCCGCGCACTGGCGGCAGCGTGTGGTCGTCGTAGCCGCAGCTCCAGGCCGGGCCGCCGCCGGCGAGCAGCGTCAGGTCGACCGCCGGCGCGTCCGAGCCGCCGCGCCCGTATGGCGTCATCGAGACGAAGATCAGCTCCGGCCGCGCCGCCCTCAGGTCGTGGTAGTCGAGCCCCAAAGCCGCCAGCCGGCCGCGCGGCTCGGATTCGAGCAGGATGTCGGCGGTGGTGACCAGTTCCTTGAACTGCGCGCGATCCTCGTTCCGCTCGAGATCCAGCGTCACGCCGCGCTTGCTGGTATTGTAATGCCACCACCAGAGGCTCCGCTCCGGACCCGGAACGTCGTCCAGGAACGGCGGATAACGCCGCGCCGGATCGCCGCCCGGCGGCTCGACCAGGATCACGTCGGCGCCCATGTCGGCCAGCAGCTTGCCGGCGAAGGCGATCCGCTCGTTGGCCAGCTCGATCACCCGGAAACCGGCCAGAGCGCTCTTTTCTGGCGCAGTCATATCACGCCCTCCGCCTGCAGCTCGGCGACCTCGGCCGGCGACAGCCCCAGCAAGCGTCCGAACACCGCCTCGTTGTGCTCGCCGAGGCAGGGCGCGCCGCGCGTCATCGTCCACGGCGTCGCCGAGAACCGCGCCGGCAACCCGTCGACCCGCACCTCGCCCATCGCCGTGTGCGTCACGAGCGGCCACAGCCCCTCCGTGTCCGGATCCTGGTCGACCCGCTCCTGCGGCGTCTGCACCGCCGAGCACGGCACGCCCGCCTCGCGCAGCAACCGCTGCACTTCGAACTTGTCGCGCGCCGCCGTCCATGCCGAGAGGTGCGCATCCAGCGCATCCTGGTTCGCCAGCCGGCCCGCGAGCGACGCGAAGGTCATATCGTCCGTCCACGGCGTATCGATCACCGCCGCCAGCCGCCGCCAGTCGGCCTCGCCGCGGCAGGCGATCGCCACCCAGGCGTCCTCGCCGGCCGAGGCGTAGACGCCGTGCGGCGCCATCGGCGGCCATTCGTTGCGGTTCGAATGCGGCTGCCCCTCGCGCCGCGTCGGCCGGCCGTTGACGCTCCAGTCGAGCAGCGCCGGCCCGTGCAGCGTCAGCGCCGACTCCGTGCAGGCGAGGTCCACCCACTGCCCCTCGCCGGTGCGCTTGCGATGGATCAGCGCCAGCAGGATGGCCATCGCCATGTAGTAGCCGCCGGTGTGGTCCATGTAGGAGTAGCCCCAGCCGGCCGGCGGCTGGCCCGGAAGGCCGGAGGCGAAGCTCAGCCCCGACACCGCCTGCACGATCGGCCCCCAGGTCTTGAACGCCGCGTACGGCCCCACCTGCCCGAAGCCGCAGTTGGAGACGTAGATGATGTCGGGGCGCAGCGCCTTCAGCCGCTCGTAGCCGAATCCCAGCCGCTCCAGCACGCCGGCCGCGAAGTTCTCGGTCACGCAGTCCGACTGCCGCACGATCTCGGCCAGCAGCTCCTTGCCCCGCTCGGTCCTGAGGTTGATCGTGATGCCGAGCTTCTCGACGTTGTGGTTGTTGTAGCCGCCGCCGAACTCGATCCCGCGCCGCTCGTCGACGAACGGGCCGATGCCGCGCAGGATGTCCCAGCGGCCCTGCCGCACCGGGTCCTCGATGCGGATCACTTCCGCCCCGAACGCCGCCAGCCACCGCGTCGCGCCCGCGCCCGCCAGCTGGCCGCAGAAGTCGCAGATCCGCACGCCGGCCAGCGCCTGCGGCATGGCCGTCAGCGCCTCGGGTGTCGGTCCAGACGATCCGTCCATGCCTCACCTCACCTGCTGGCCGCGGAACGATAGTCCGCCCGATGTCATTAGGTCCAAACGCCCGCGCCCGCCAATCACCGGCGCCCCGGCGAACGTCGCAAACGCCGCGTATACGTTTTTCGCATACCATCGTTGGGGCAATGCGCTGGACGGGCGGTGGGCGTCTCGCTAGCGTTAAGCGCGAAAGCATCGGGGGGCCGGATGCCAGGCTTGCTCGACAAGAACCCGCGACCTCTGCCCGGCGGTGAGCCCAGCGCCGAGGTCTTCCGCGCGGTGTTCGACACCTCGCCGCGGCCGCTGCTGCTGATGGCGGCCGATGCGCCGCGCTTCACCATGCTGGCGGCCAACGCGGCGCACGCGCACACGTTCCGCACGACGCCCGAGGCGCTGGAGGGTCATGGGGTCTTCGAGGTCTTCCCGGCGGACCCCGAGCCGATCGTGGCCGAGTTCGTGGCAGCGATCCGCGAGTCGCTGGACCGCGTCATGGCCACCGGCAAGCCCGACAAGATGCGCGTCGGCCGCCTCAACCTCGCTTCGCCGACCGGCGAGCCGACCGAGCGCTACTGGACGGCCACCAACACGCCGATCCTCGGCCCGCGCGGCGAGGTCACCCACATCGTCAGCGCCTCGCAGGACGTCACCGGCGAGGTCCAGGGGCGCCGCAGCGAGGAGGCCCGCGCGCTCCTGATGCGCGAGGTCGACCACCGCGCCCGCAACGCGCTGATGCTGGTGCAGTCGCTGGTGCGGCTCTCGACGGCGACCTCGCTGGAGGAATTCCGCAAGATCCTCGACGGCCGCATCGCCAGCCTGGCGCGCGCGCAGACTTCGCTGGCGGCCCGCAAATGGGAGGGCGCGGTGGTCGGCGACATCGTCGTCGAAGCGCTCGCCACGATCTCCCTGCCGGACCGCTTCAGCGTGACCGGCCCGGAGGTTGTGCTTCCCGCCGTCGACGTGCAGGCGCTCAGCATGGTGGTGCACGAGCTGGCCTCGAATGCGGTCAAGTACGGCTCGCTCGCCCAGGCCGAGGGCAGGCTCGAGGTCGCCTGGCAGCGGCTGCCCGGCCGCATCGTGCGCCTCGACTGGCGCGAGAAGGGCCCGGGCCCGGTCGAGGCGCCGCGCACGCTCGGCTTCGGCTCGCGCCTGATCGCCCAACTGATGCGCCAGCTGCACGGGACCATCCGCTACGACTGGCGCCCGAGCGGGCTGGTCGCCGAGCTGTCGTTCCCGATGAGCGAGAGCCGCGGTGCGGCCGAGCCGGAAGCCGTCGCGCGCTGACGTTGGCGGACGCCGGGCGGGGCGATAGCCTGCGGTCCATGGCCGGGCCGCCACGCGAGACGACGCTTCAGATCACGCCGCTCTCCGCGTCGGTCGGCGCAGAAGTACGCGGCGTCGACCTTTCCGCGCCGCCGGCGCCCGAGGCGCTGGCGCAGCTGCGCCGGGCCTGGCTGGACGCCGGCGTGCTGTCGCTCCCCGACCAGCCGCTGTCCAGCGAAGCGTTCCTGGCGTTCGCCCGCGCGCTCGGCGAGGTCAGCGAGTATCCGTTCCTGCGCGGCCTCGCGGACCATCCGGAGATCACCGAGGTGGTGAAGCTCGAGCACGAGACGGTCAACTTCGGCGGCGTCTGGCACTCCGACACCACCTACCTGCCGCGCCCTCCGATGGCGACGCTGCTCATCGCCCGCGAGACCCCGCCGGTGGGCGGCGACACCCTGTTCGCCAGCCAGGCCGCTGCCTACGCCGCGCTGCCCGACCATCTCAAGCAACGCCTCGAAGGCCTTCGCGCTATCAACAGCTCCGCCAAGGCCGAGGTCTCCCTCACCCGCGAGGACCGCCTGCGCGATCACGCCCGCTCGGATGATGCGCAGGTCTTCGAGGCCGCCCATCCGGTCGTGCGCAGCCATCCCGAAACCGGCCGCCGCGCCCTCTTCGTCAACCCGGCCCACACCGTCCGCTTCGACGGCATGACCGAGGCGGAAAGCGCGCCGCTGCTCGCCGAGCTTTTCGCCCACCAGATCCGGCCGGAGTTCACCTGCCGCGTCACTTGGCGCCCCGGCACGCTGGCCGTCTGGGACAACCGCCAGCTCCTCCACTTCCCCCTCAACGACTACCAGGGCCACCGCCGCGTCATGCACCGCATCACGCTGCGGGGGGACGTTCCGGTTTGAGTGGCTTCGTGGCGAGCGTTTCCTACGCCGCCTTGCGCCCCCTCCGTCTCCCGTCCCCCGGATCAAGTCCGGGGGACGAGCGCCACCTCCCCCGCACTCTGTGTACGGACCGGAGAGATCCCTGACGGGTGTTCGGAGACATCGCGGACACTTGCGGCATGAGTCGATGGAGGGTTCATGTCGTTCAGAGGGCGATCCGTGATGGACGAGCGGGAGGAGTTCTGCCGATTGGCGCTTCGGCCTGGGGCGAACGTGAGGGCGCTTTGTCGGGGCTGGGGGATCAGCCCGGACCGGGCCTATGTGTGGATCGGACGTTTTGAGG
>DATNEH010000037.1:0-23803 GCA_035553015.1 Caulobacteraceae bacterium
TCGGCTGGCTGACCGACCGGCTGGGGCGCAAGCGGCTCTTCACCTGGACGCTCGGCCTCTACATGGTCGCCACGCTGGCGACGGGGCTGGCGTGGAGCTTCGCCAGCTTCGCTGTCTTCCGGGCGCTGACCGCGGCCGGAATCGGCGGCGAGGGGGCGGCGATGGACTCGGCCATCGACGAGCTGATCCCGGCCCGGCGACGCGGGCAATCGTCGATCATCATCCACGGCAGCTTCTGGGCGGGCGCGGCGCTGGGCTCGCTGGCCTCGGTGGTGCTGCTCGACCCGCGCGTGGCGCCGCCGCAGATCGGCTGGCGCTTCGCCTTCATCGGCGGCGCGCTCTTGGCCCTGGTCATCGTCTACGCGCGCCGGTTTCTCCCTGAGAGCCCGCGCTGGCTGATCACCCATGGCCGGCCCGCCGAGGCCGAGGCGATCGTCGAAGGGATCGAGGCGCGCTGCGACGTGCCGGTCGGGCAAGGCGGCGGACACCCGCGCATCGCGCTGCGCACGCAGAGCCGCACCGGCTACGTGCAAGTCGCCCGTTCGCTGATTCTGAAATACCCGCAGCGGACCGCCCTCTGCGTCACGTTACTGGCGACGCAGGCGTTCTGCTACAACGCCGTCTTCTTCACCTACGGGCTGATCCTGAAGCGCTTCTACGGCGTGCCGGACCAGTCGATCGGCTGGTTCCTGCTGCCGTTCGCGGCCGGCAACGTGCTGGGGCCGCTGCTGCTCGGACACCTGTTCGACAGCATCGGCCGGCGCAGGATGATCGGGGCGACCTACGCGCTCTCGGGCGTGCTGCTGGCGATCACCGGCTGGCTGTTCGCGCGCCATCTGGTCGACGCGACGCAGCTGACCCTGTGCTGGAGCGTGGTGTTCTTCTTCGCCTCGGCGGCGGCCAGCGCCGCCTACCTGACGATCAGCGAGAGCTTCCCGCTGGAGACGCGGGCGATGATCATCGGCATCTTCAACGCGTTCGGGAACGGGCTGGGCGGCGTGGCCGGACCGATCCTGTTCGGCGCGCAGATCGCGACGGGGTCGCGGGGCAACCTGCTCTGGGGCTACCTGATCGGCGGGGCGCTGATGGTGTTCGCGGCGATCGTGGAGTTCACCATCGGGGTCGACGCTGAAAGGAAGCCGCTGGAGCACGTGGCGCCGCCGCTGTCGCAGGTTGACTGAAGCAAGCGACGCTTGGCCGGCTTGATCGCAAGGCGCGAACCGACGATCTAGGGGCCATGACCGTGGTCCTAGAGCCCCGCACGGCCCGCCAGCTGCGCCATCCGGAGAAGCAGGCGCGGCCGGATACGCCGATCCTCAGGAAGCCCGAGTGGCTGCGGGTGCGCGCGCCCGGCTCGCCCGGCTATGCGGCGACGCGGGCAATCGTGCGCGAGCATGGCCTCGTCACCGTCTGCGAGGAAGCCGGCTGCCCGAACATCGGCGAGTGCTGGGAGAAGAGCCACGCCACCATGATGATCATGGGCGAGGTCTGCACGCGCGCCTGCGGCTTCTGCAACGTGGCGACCGGCAAGCCCGGCGCGCTCGACCCCACCGAGCCGGCGCGGGTGGCCGAGGCGGTGGCGAAAATGGGCCTGAAGCACGTGGTGATCACCTCGGTCGACCGCGACGACCTGGAGGACGGCGGCGCCGCCCATTTCGCGGCGACCGTGGCGGCGATCCGCGCGGCGGCGCCTGAGGCCACCATCGAGATCCTGACCCCGGATTTCCTGCGCAAGCCCGGCGCGGCCGAGGTGGCGATCGCCGCACGCCCGGACGTCTTCAACCACAACCTGGAGACCGTGCCCCGGCTCTACCACTCGATAAGGCCCGGGGCGCGCTACTACGCCTCGCTGCGCCTGCTGGAGCGGGTGAAGGAGCGCGATCCCGACCAGTTCACCAAGTCCGGCCTGATGGTGGGGCTCGGCGAGAGCCGGGACGAGGTGCTGCAGGTGATGGACGACATGCGCTGCGCCTGCGTCGACTTCATCACCATCGGCCAGTACCTGCAGCCCAGTCGCAAGCACGCGCCGATCGACCGGTTCTGGTCCCCCGACGAGTTCGCGGCGCTGGAGACCGTCGCGTACTCGAAAGGCTTCCTGATGGTGGCGTCGAGCCCGCTGACGCGCTCCTCGCACCACGCCGGCGAGGACTTCGAGCGGCTGCGCGCGGCCCGCCGCGCCCACTCTGGCTAGCGGCCCGCTTGCGCCACAGCCTGACGCACATCCTGCCGTACGCGCCCGAGCAGCTGTTCGCGCTGGTCGGCGACGTCGATCGCTACCCGCAGTTCGTGCCCTGGGTGAACCGGCTGCGCAGCTGGAACCGGAGGCCGGGCGGGGAAGGGATCACGCTGCTCGACGCCGAGGCCGACGTCGGATTCGCGATCGTGCACGAGCGCTTCGCGACGCGGGTGCGGCTGGACGAGCCGGCGCTCGTCATCGACGTCGACCTGATCTCCGGCCCATTTCGCCGCCTGAAGAACCGCTGGCGCTTCGCGGCGCACCCGAAGGGCTGCGAGCTGACCTTCGAGATCGACTTCGAGTTCAAGTCGCGCCTGCTGCAGACCTTGCTCGCAGCCAACTTCCACTACGCCGTCGAGCGCCTGGTCCGCTGCTTCGAAGACCGCGCGAAGGTGTTGTACGGGCCGAAGGCCTAGGCGGCGCGCGCTGTTCCTAGCGCAGCCGCTCGCGGAGCATTTCCAGGGCGACCTGGACGGAGGCGAGCTGGATTTCCTCGCGGCTCTCCAGCTCGAAGAACTCGTGGCGGTGGTAGACCGACTGGTTGGCGCGCGCGGTCGCGAAATGCACGGTGCCCACTGGCTTCAGCGGCGTGCCGCCGCCCGGGCCGGCGACGCCCGTGATGGCGACTGAGAGGTGGGCGTGGCTGTTCTCCAGCGCGCCCTCGGCCATCATCCGCGCGATCGGCTCGGAGACCGCGCCGAGGTCGGCGATCAGGTCGCCGGAGACGCCGAGCATCTCCTGCTTGGCCCGGTTCGAGTAGGAGACGAAGCCGCGCTCCAGCACGTCGGAGGCCCCGGCGATCGAGCAGAGCGCGCCGGCGACGAGGCCGCCGGTGCAGCTCTCGGCGGTGACGATCCTCAAGGACCGTTCGCGGGCGTCGTCGATCACCAGCCGCGCCAGGGTCTCGATCTCGAGCGAAAACATTGGGCCTCCCGTCGTCACCTTGAAGCGGCGCGCCGCCTTACTACGCCGGCAGCTCGACCATCGCCACGGCCTGCGCGAGCAATCCTTCCTCGCGGCCGGTGAAGCCCATGCCCTCCATCGTGGTCGCCTTCACCGAGACCGCGGCGAGCGGCAGGGCCAGCAGCTCGGCGAGGCGCACGCGCATCGCCTCGCGGTGCGGCTTGATCTTCGGCCGCTCGCACACGAGGGTCACGTCGACGTTGGCGATCCGCCCGCCGCGCGCGGCGACCAGCCCGGCGGCATGTAGCAGGAACTGGTCGGAGGCCGCGTCCCGCCACTTCGGGTCGCTCGGCGGGAAGTGGTCGCCGATGTCGCCCTCGCCGATCGCGCCCAGCACCGCGTCGGTGATCGCGTGCAGGCCGGCGTCGGCGTCGGAGTGGCCGATCAGCGCCTTGTCGTGGGCGATCAGGACGCCGCACAGCCAGACGCCATCGCCGGGGCCGAAGCGGTGGGCGTCGATCCCCTGGCCGACGCGCAAGCTGCGCGCCGCGCCGGCCATCAGCTCGGCCATGGCGAAGTCCTCCGGATAGGTGAGCTTGGCGAGCGCCGGATCGCCGGGGACCAGCGTCACGGCGAGGCCCGCCCGCTCCAGCACGATGGCCTCGTCGGTGGGCTCCTCGTGGGCCGGCCATGCGGCATAGGCAGCCTTCAGCGCGCCCAGCCGGAAACCTTGCGGCGTCTGCGCCCGCCAGAGCCCGGCGCGCGGCACGGTTTCCGCGATGCGAGCGGCCCCATCGTCCTGCCCAGCCTCGCGCTTCAGCGTGTCGGCCAGCGGTAGCGCCAGGATCGCGCCCGGTGCGTCAGCCAGCGCCGCCAGCAGGCGCTCGACATGCTCGCCGCGCACCAGCGGGCGCGCGGCGTCGTGCACCAGCACGATGGCGTCCTCGCCGCCGCCGAGCGCCGCCAGCCCCGCCTTCACCGAATCGGATCTGGCCGCGCCACCGACCGCCAGCCGCCAGCCAGTCAGCCCTGCCAGCGCCTCGCAGGCGCGCGCCTGCTGGCCGTCGGCCACCACGACCACCAGCTCGTCCGCGCCTGCTCCCAGCAGCGCCTCGGCCGACCAGCGGATCACCGGCCGGCCGGCGAGCATCCGCCACTGCTTGGCCTCGCCCGGTCCGGCGCGCGCGCCGACCCCCGCGGCGACGATGACGGCAGAGAATCCCATGGCCATCCTCATCACGGGTACGGAGGTTCAAGTCTAGGCTTTACGGCGCCGCACAATATGCCTAAAAAGCGGGCTCATCGGGTGCGCGTAAAATGAGCACCGCGCGAGGGGTCAAAGGGGAATGACCGATCGGCGAGTGCGTTCAGCGGCGGACGGACGGGCAGTGGAAGGCCTGAAGGCGGTCGCCTTCGATCTCAGCCCAGAGCCCGCCATGGTGGTCGACCATGAGGGCGCGCTCGTGGCGGTCAACGAGGCCGCCGAGGCGCTGTTCGGCCAGGGCCTGGCGCTCCTGGCCCGCGGCCGCTTCAAGGCGGCGCTGCCGCCCGACTCGGCGCTGGTCTCGCTGATCAACCGTGCGCTCGCCGAGGACGGCCCGGTGCGCGAGCGCGGCGTCGAGATCACCCTCTTCGGGCATCCCTCGTTCGAGGCCGACGGTGCGGCCGCCCCGCTGGGCGGCGGCGCCGTGCTGCTCAGCCTGCACGTGAAGGGCGGCGCGCTCGGCGTCGACCGCGCCGGCGACATCGCCGGCCTGCGCTCGGTCGTGGGGCTGGGCCGCATGCTGGCGCACGAGATCAAGAACCCGCTGGCTGGCATCCGCGGCGCCGCGCAGCTGCTGAAGTCCGGCGCGCAGGCCGCCGATGCGCCGCTCGCGCAGCTGATCATGGACGAGACTGACCGTGTGCGCCGCCTCGTCGACCGCATGGAGGCCTTCTCCGACGACGCGCCGCCGGAGCGCAGCTCGGTCAACATCCACCAGGTGCTCGACCGCGTGCGGGCGCTGGCCGCGAACGGCGTCGCCGAAGGGCTGGCGCTGAAGGAGAGCTACGACCCCTCGCTGCCGCCGGTGTGGGGCGAGGAAGATCAGCTGATCCAGATCTTCCTCAACCTGGTGAAGAACGCCGCCGAAGCGGCCCACAGCCGCCGCGACGGGCGCGGCGAGGTGCTGATCACCACCGCCTATCGGCATGGCGTGCGGGTACGCTCCAGCGACGGCAAGGCCGCGCAGGGCGCGCCGCTGGAAGTGCGGGTGCAGGACAACGGGCCCGGCGTGCCGCCGCACCTGCGCGACCACCTGTTCGAGCCGTTCGTCTCCTCGAAGGCCAACGGCGTGGGCCTGGGCCTCGCCCTCGTCGCCAAGCTCGTCGCCGGCCACGGCGGCCTGATCGATTTCGAATCGGAGCCCGGCCGCACCGTGTTTCGCGTCCTCCTGCCCGCCGCGCCAGCGTCGGGCGCTTTCCAGGTGTCCAGATGAGCGCACAAGCGCAGAAGATCCTGATCGCCGACGACGACTCCTCGGTGCGGTTGGTGCTCAGTCAGGCGTTCAGCCGGCTGGGCTACCAGGTGCGCGCCACCGGCAACGCCACCACGCTGTTGAAGTGGGTCTCGGACGGCGAGGGCGACCTCGTGGTCACCGACGTGGTGATGCCCGACGAGAACGTCTTCGACGTGCTGCCGCGCATCCGCAAGCAGCGCCCGAAGCTGCCGGTGATCGTGATGAGCGCGCAGAACACGCTGCTGACCGCGGTCAACGCTGCCGAGATCGGCGCGTTCGACTACATCCCCAAGCCCTTCGACCTCGACGACATCACCGCCACCGCCCGCCGCGCGCTCGCTCGGCCCGCCGACACCGAAGCGGCGAGGGCCCAGGCCCGCGCGATGCGCGACGAACGGCTGCCGCTGATCGGGCGCTCGGCGCCGATGCAGGAGGTATACCGCACCATCGCCCGCCTGGTCGGCGCGGACCTCACCGTGCTGATCCTCGGCGAATCGGGCTCCGGCAAGGACCTGGTCGCCCGCGCCCTGCACGACCTCGGGCGGCGGCGCGACGGCAAGTTCGTGGTGATCAACCTGGCCGCCGTGCCGCGCGAGCGGGTGGAGACCGAACTGTTCGGCAAGGGCGACGGCGATTTCGGCAAGCTGGTCGAAGCCGACGGCGGCACGCTCTTCCTCGACGAGATCGGCGACATGCCGCTCGACGCCCAGACCCGACTGCTGCGGGTGTTCGACGGCGCCGAGCCCGCCATCAACCCGCGCACCGGACGCAAGCCGAACGTGCGGGTGATCGCCGCCGCCAACCGCGACCTGCGCGGCCTGATTCGCGAGGGACTGTTCCGCGAGGACCTCTACTTCCGGCTCAACGTCGCCCCGGTGCGCCTGCCGCCGCTGCGCGAGCGCACCGAGGACATCCCGGACCTGGCCCGCGCCTTCCTGCTGCGCGCCAACCGCGAGGGTCTGCCGGCCAAGACCATCGACGCGGGCGCGATCGAGCGACTCAAGGCGCACAGCTGGCCGGGCAACGTGCGCGAGCTGGAGAATCTCGTGCGCCGCATCTGCGCGCTCTACGCGGAGGAGCTGATCACCGCCCGCATCGTCGAGCGCGAGCTCTCCGAGCAAGCCACCGCGCCGACCGGCGACGAAGGCCCCATCACCCTCTCGACGCTCGTCGAGCGGCATCTGGCCTCCTACTTCGCCGACCAGCCCGACGGGGTGCCGCCGGCCGGCCTCTACGACCGTGTGCTGGAGGATGTCGAGCGCCCGCTGATCCAGCTCACCCTGGCCGCCACCCGTGGCAACCAGGTTCGCGCCGCCGAGGTGCTGGGGCTCAACCGGAACACTTTGCGCAAGAAAATCCAGGAGCTTGGCGTCTCTATGACGCGGGGACGCCGCTGACGCTTTCCGGCAACATGGCTGTTGATTGCAGGGCACACTCGGCCCTAGGGTCCAGCTCATGGAGTCCGACGCAGCGTTGTCCTATCCGGCTAGTCCTGCGCTCGGACGCGGCTGGCTGAGCGGGCTCGAAGCCCGCCCGTTGCTCTGGACCGGCTATGCGCTGTCGGCGACGCTCACCGCCGCGGCGGTCGGGCTCGGCTCCTCGCCCAGCCTCTCGGGACCGCTGGGGCCGGCGAGCCCGCTGGTGCTCTCGCTGCTCGGCTTCAACTTCCTGCTGATCCTGGCGCTGGGCGTCCTGATCGGGCGGCGCGTGCTGCACCTGGCGGGGCGGCAGACCGGCGACGCCGGGGCTCGCCTGCACCTGCGATTCGTCGCGCTGTTCGCCGCCGCGGCGGTGCTGCCGGCGCTGATCGTCGCCTTCTTCTTCGGCGCTCTGGTCACCCGCGGCGTCGACAACTGGTTCAACGCCCGGGTCGGCACGGTGATGGAGAACTCGGCGAAGGTCGCCAACTCCTACATCGACGAGCAGAAGAACTACCTCAGTGATCACATCCGGCTGGTGGCGCGCGACCTGAACGGCGCCGGCCCCGCGGCGCTCACCGACGCGCCGATCGCCTTCTCGCAGTACCTGGCGGGAGTCGCCGCCGACAACGGCTTCGCCGCCGCCTACGTGCTGGATGGCGAGGGGCGGGTGATCGCCAAGTCGGAGCGGCCGGACGGGCCGGCTTTCCTGGAGCCGCCGACCGCCACCTTCACCGACGCCGACACCGGCGGCGACGAGGTGGAGGCGCGCCCGTTCGAGCACACCGACGTGCTGCGCGCCCTCTACCGCCTGCGCAGCTTCCCGAACGCCTACCTCTACGTGGTGCGGCCGGTGGAGAAGGGCGTCTTCAAGCACCTGCGCGAGACCGAGGCCTCGCTCGCCGAGTACCGGCAGGCGCGGGCAAGTCGCACCGCGATCCAGTTCGGCTTCTTCCTGGTCTACCTCGAGGTGGTGCTGGTGGTGTTGCTGGGCGCGGTCTCGTTCGGCATGGCCGCCGCCTCGTCGATCGCCGCGCCGCTCGCCCGTCTGGTGCAGGCCGCCGGCCGCGTCGCCACCGGCGACCTCGGCGTGCGCGTCGAGACCGGCGAGGGGTTGGAGGAGATCGCCGGGTTATTCCGTGCTTTCAACAACATGACGCGCGATCTCGAGGCGCAGCAGAACGCCCTGGTCAGCGCCCATAAAGAGGCCGAATCGCGCCGGCAATTTGTCGAGACCATGCTGTTCGGGGTCAGCGCAGGCGTCATCGGTCTCGACTCGGCGGGGCGCATCTCGGTGGTCAACCGCCAGGCTGCGTCGCTCCTGGAGCTGCCCGGCGCGCGACAGGGCCGGCCGCTGCGCGAGCTGGCGCCCGAGTTCGGCGACGCGGTGCAGCGCGCCGGCGAGACCGCCGGCCCCCTGGAGGAGGACGTCGACGTGGTGCGGGGCGGCGAATCGCGGCGCTTGCGCCTGCGGATCGGCCACAGCCCCGACGGCCTCGTGCTGACTTTCGACGACATCACCCGCCTCGTCGCCGCCCAGCGCAACGCCGCCTGGAAGGACGTCGCGCGGCGCATCGCGCACGAGATCAAGAACCCGCTGACCCCGATCCAGCTCTCCGCCGAGCGGCTGCGGCGCAAGTACCGCGGCGAGCTGACCGGGGATCTGGAGACCTTCGACCGCTGCACCGACACCATCATCCGGCAGGTCGGCGACATCGGCCGGATGGTCGACGAGTTCTCGGCCTTCGCCCGCATGCCGGCGCCGAAGTTCGCGGCAAGCGACGGGGCCGAGCTGCTGCGCCAGGCGGCTTTCGCCCAGCGCGTCGCCGATCCGGAGACCCAGGTCGACGTGGTGCTGCCGGCGGGCGAGACGCGGCTCTTCTGCGACGCGCGGATGATCGGCCAGGCGCTGACCAACCTGCTGAAGAACGCCGGCGAGGCGATCGCCGCGCGCCGGCTGGTCGCGCCCGAGCCGCCCGGCAGGATCACTGCGCGCCTCGTCACCACGCCCGGCTGGGCGACGTTCGAGATCGAGGACAACGGCGTCGGCCTGCCCGCCAAGGACCGCGACCGGCTGACCGAGCCTTACGTGACCACCCGCGAGAAGGGCACCGGCCTCGGCCTCGCCATCGTCGACCGGATCATGGAGGAGCACGGCGGCGAGTTGGGCCTCTCCGACGCCGCCCATCCGCCCGGCGCGAGGGTGACCCTGCGCCTGCCGATCGCGCCAGATCTTGCCGCCGGCGCGGCCGCCGAACCTGCTTCCACCGCTGCTTCCGCTCCCGCGGAATCCTTGAAGGACGCCTGACCAAATGACTGGTGATGTGCTGATCGTCGATGACGAGCCCGACATCCGGGAGCTCGTGGCCGGCATCCTCTCCGATGAGGGGTATGCGGTCCGCACGGCGGGATCATCCGATGAGGCGATGGCCGCGGTGCGCGCCCGCCGCCCGTCGCTCTTGATCCTCGACATCTGGATGCAGGGCGCCGGGATGGACGGGCTGGAGTTGCTCGACCTGGTCAAGGAGCTCGACCCCGACCTGCCGGTGGTGATGATCTCCGGCCACGGCAACATCGAGACCGCGGTCAGCGCCATCAAGAAGGGCGCCTACGACTTCCTCGAAAAGCCGTTCAAGTCGGACCGGCTGCTGCTGGTGGTCGAGCGGGCGCTGGAGGCGACCTCGCTGAAGCGCGAGAACCGGCGGCTCCGTACGCTCAGCGCCACGCCCGACGGATTTCCCGGCGCCTCGGCCCCGGCCCAGCACCTGCGCCAGACCATCGCCAAGGTCGCGCCCGCCAACAGCCGCGTCTTGATCACCGGCCCGGCCGGCGCCGGCAAGGAGACCTCCGCGCGGCTGATCCACGCCTCCAGCCACCGCGCCAAGGGCGAGTTCGTGCCGGTGAGCGCCGCCGGTATGACGCCCGAGCGCATGGACCTGGAGCTGTTCGGCGAGGAAGGCGAGGGCGGTCGCCCCCGCCGGATCGGAGTCTTCGAGCGCGCCCACGGCGGCACCCTCTACCTCGACGAGGTGGCCGACATGCCGTGGGAGAGCCAGGGCCGCATCCTGCGGGTGCTGGTCGAGCAGCGCTTCCGCCGGGTCGGCGGCGGCACCGATGTGCAGGTCGACGTACGGGTGATCTCCTCCACATCGCGCGACCTGCGCGAAGAGATCGGCGCCGGCCGCTTCCGCGAGGACCTGTTCCACCGGCTGAACGTGGTGCCGCTGCGGGTGCCGGGCCTGGAGGAGCGCCGCGACGACATTCCCGACCTGATCCGCGACTGCGTCGAGCGCATCGGCGCGGCCCAGGGCCTGATGCGGCGCGCATTCGCCGACGACGCCATCGCCACGCTGCAGGTGCAATCCTGGCCCGGCAACGTCCGCCAGCTGCGCAACGTGGTGGAGCGGATCCTGATCCTGGCGCCCGGCGACCCGGGCCAACCGATCACCGCCGACCTGTTGCCGGTCGACGCCATGGGCCAGACGCCGACCGGCGGTCTCGGGGCCGAGCGGATCATCGCCCTGCCGCTGCGCGAGGCGCGCGAGCTCTTCGAGCGCGAGTACCTCGAGGCGCAGATCATGCGCTTCGGCGGCAACATCTCGCGCACCGCCGCCTTCATCGGCATGGAGCGCTCGGCGCTGCACCGCAAGCTGAAGTCGCTCGGCTTCGGCGGCGCCCGTCAGCTCGAAGACGCGGACGTCGCATGAGCCGCATCGCCTACGTCAACGGTCGGTTCGTGCCGCACGGCCAGGCCGCCGTCCACATCGAGGACCGCGGCTACCAGTTCGCCGACGGGGTCTACGAGGTCTGGGCGGTGCTGGGCGGCGCCCTCGGCGACGCGGCCGGCCACTTCGAGCGGCTGGAGCGCAGCCTCGGCGAGCTGCAGATCACCGCGCCGATGGGTCGAGGCCCGCTCGAGGTGTTGCTGAAGGAGACGGTGCGCCGCAACCGGGTGCGCGAGGGGCTGGTCTACCTGCAGATCACTCGCGGCGTTGCGCCCCGCGACCACGCCTTCCCCGATCCGCCCGTGCCACCCAGCATCGTGCTGACCGCCCACAGCGTCGACCGCGCCGCCGCCGAGGCGCGCGCCGCACGCGGTGCGGCGGTGATCACCGTGCCGGAGACCCGCTGGGCGCGTTGCGACATCAAGACCGTGTCGCTGCTGCCCAATGCGCTCGCCAAGCAACAGGCGAGGGCCGCCGGCGCGGTGGAAGCCTGGTTCGTCGACGACCTGGGCCTCGTCACCGAGGGCGCGTCCAGCAACGCCTGGATCGTCGACAAGTCGGGCGCGATCCGCACCCGCGACACGCAGGCCAACATCCTGCGCGGCGTCACCCGGCGCACCCTCTTCGACATCATGGCGCGCGAGGGCTTGAAGGTGGAGGAGCGGCCGTTCTCGCTCGACGAGGTGAAGGAGGCGCGCGAAGCCTTCATCACGGGCGCCGGCACGCTGCTGCTGCCTATTGTCAGCATCGACGGCCGTGCGGTTGGGGATGGGACGCCAGGCCCGGTGGCGAAACGCCTGCGCGGGCTCTATATCGAAGAGGCGCGACGGAAGGCGGTCTGATCCGTCCGTTCGCGCTCAGATTGAACGTGTGTGTGCCGCCCTTGATGAGGCGGCCTGAGCAAAGACGAGAACAAGGGGTCGAACCCGATGAACACCGCAACCGCCGTCGACAAGAAGCAAAACCTGCAGGACACCTTCCTGAACAGCGTGCGCCGCTCGAAGACCCCGCTCACGATCTTCCTTGTGAACGGCGTCAAGCTGCAGGGCGTCGTCAGCTGGTTCGACAATTTCTGCGTGCTTCTGCGTCGCGATGGCCAATCCCAGCTCGTCTACAAGCACGCCATCTCCACCATCATGCCGGCCCAGCCCGTGCAGCTCTACGAGCCGAGCCCCGACTCCGCCGATTGACCACCAGAAGCATCGATAGAACCGTCCCCGTTCAGACCGCGCTCGTCGTCCATCCGGACCGGGCGCGGCGCGAGGGCCTGCGCGCCGCCGAGGCGCGGCTGACCGAGGCGGTAGGCCTCGCCGAGGCGCTCGACCTGAAGGTGTTCGAGGCGCTGGTCGCGCCGATGCGCGCGCCCGTTCCCGCGACCTTGCTGGGCGCCGGCAAGGTGGCCGAGATCGGCCGCCTCTGCGCCGAGCTGGAGCTCGACGTCGTGGTGCTCGACGATGCGCTGTCGCCCGTCCAGCAGCGCAACCTCGAGCGCGCCTGGAAGGTGAAGGTGATCGACCGCACCGGGCTGATCCTGGAGATCTTCGCCCGGCGCGCTCGCACCCGCGAGGGGCGCCTGCAGGTCGAGCTCGCCAGGCTCGCCTACGAGGCCTCGCGCTTGGTGCGCACCTGGACCCACCTGGAGCGCCAGCGCGGCGGCCTGGGCGCCATGGGCGGTCCCGGCGAGACGCAGATCGAGACCGACCGGCGGCTGATCGCCGAGAAGATCGTGCGGCTGAAGCGCGAGCTGGAGGAGGTGCGGCGCACCCGCACCCTGGCCCGCCGCGCGCGCCGGCGTGTGCCTTTTCCGACCATCGCCCTCGTGGGTTACACCAACGCCGGCAAGTCGACGCTGTTCAACCGCCTCACCCAGTCCGACGTGGTGGCCGAGGACATGCTGTTCGCCACGCTCGATCCCACCATGCGGCGGCTGAAGCTGCCGGACGGACGCCCGGCGATCCTCTCCGACACGGTCGGCTTCATCTCCAACCTGCCGCACGAGTTGGTGGAGGCGTTCCGCGCGACGCTCGAAGAGGTCAAGGAAGCCGACATTATCCTGCACGTGCGCGACATCGCCAGCCCCGAGACCGAGGCCGAGGCGGCCGACGTGCGCCGGGTGCTGGACGAGCTTGGCGCCGGCGAGGAGACCGGCCACCGCTTGCTGGAGGTCTGGAACAAGATCGACCTCCTGGACCCGGACTCCCGCGAGTTCCTGGCGGCCCGCGCCCAGCGCAGCGAAGCCGGCGCGATCGCCGTCTCGGCAGCGACTGGGGAAGGGATCGAGCGGCTCACCCAGCGTCTCGCCGCGCTGGTCGACGAGGGTCCGCTGGTGACGCTGGCGCTCGACGCCGGCGACGGCGAGGCGCTCGCCTGGCTCTACCGCCACGGCCGCGTGGTGAGCCGCGAAGCCGGCGACACGGGCGCCGAGGGCGCCGAGATGATCGTCACGGCCCGCCTCGACCCGGCCGCGCTCGCGCGGTTCGAGCGCCTGCGCCCGAGCGCGCTGACCGCCGCCGCGGCTGAGTAGCGAGGCGCTCAGTCGCCCTCGTCATTCGAACGTTCGGGCGATTTCCTCTGAGCGGCCCTCCTTGGCCTTGCGCAGGCCGACGTAGGCAGCAGCGGTCCCCACCGTGGTCAGCATGGCGATTACGGTCTCGAAGATCGGTCCGAAGCCGAGGTTTGCGACCGGGTCGACCGCGGCCTTCGCGCCCATGGCGCCGAGGATCGCGAAGCCGATAGCGCCCACCAGCAGAGCACCCAGGCTGGCGACGAGCAGCAGTCCGGTCAGCCCGACCAGCCGCCAGCGCTGGCCGCGGCTCAGTCGCCAGGCGCGTTCCATGGCGGGCACGGTGTTCTTGTTCTCCGCCATCACCACCGCCGACGCCGTGCAAAAGCCGACGCCGGCGAGAATACCCGGCACGATCAACAGGATCAGGCCGATGACCAGCAGGATGCCGGAGGCGAGGGCGACCAGCCACAGCGTGCCGAACCGGCTCGCGCCCGCCCGCGTCGCCTCGCCCGCGGCCACCGGCAACGCGCCGGTCAACGTCTGGTAGGTGATCAGGCTGCCTGCGCCTGTGAACACCGGACCAGGCAGGTTCATCAGCAGCGTGACCGCCCGATTGTCCGGCGCGAAGCCCGAGATCACGCTAGGCAGCCAGAGGAAGGGGAGCGCCACCAGGATGAGGTCGCCCGCCCGGGTGCGCAGCACGCGCAAGGTCGCGCTGATCACCCAGCCTATGTCCAGCCTGGCTTCGTCGGACGTGAGCGAAGCTGCGGTCATGCGAGGCCCCTCAGCCGGCGCTCAGAGAACCAGAGCCTGGCCGGCGCGTCCAGCGAGCCTTTGCTATTCGTTCTTCGTTTGTTCTTGTCCGGCGAGCTGGCTTGAGGCATTCTGGCGGTCAGCCCAGGAGGCCGCTCGTGACCAAGCTGCTGACCAGAGCGCGGTTCGCCGCGGCCGAAGCGTTCGTGCGCGAAAAGGGGCGGCCGCTCGATGCGGCGCTGCTGGCGCTGGGCCTGGGGCGCGGCTCGGCCGACGATGCGCTGGCGGCCCTGGTCGGCTTCCAGAACGGCGACGGCGGCTTCGGGCATGGCCTGGAGCCGGACCTCGCCACGCCCGCTTCGAGCGCGATCGCGACCAGCGTCGGCCTGCGCATCCTGGCGCGGCTGGATACCCCAGCCCGGCGTCCGACCGCTGTCGCCGCGATCGACTGGCTGGCTGGGACGCTCGACAGCGAGACAGGGGTCTGGCCGATCGTCGGGAAGGACGTGGAACTGGCGCCGCATGCGCCCTGGTGGAACTGGTCGGACGAGATGGCGGTCGGATGGAACGGCTACCGCTTCAATCCGACCGCCGAGATCCTGGCGCATCTCTATTGTTTCCGCGAGCAGGCGCCGGCGGCGATGCTGGCGTGTGTCGAAGCCGGCCTGCGCTACACGCTGGCCGAGACCGAGATGATCGAGAGCCCCTACGACATCAAGTGCGCCATCCGGCTGGCCGAGTGCGATGGCCTGCCGCCCGACCTCGCGCGCCCACTGGATGGGCTGGTGCGGCGCTCGATCGCCGCGCACGACCCCGATGACGCGCATGCCTCGCCGTTCGACGCCGCATCGACCCCTGACAGTCCGTTCGCCGACGTGGTCGACGGCCGCATCGAGCCGGCGCTGACTGCGCTGATCGCCGCCCAGACCGACGACGGCGGCTGGCCCTGGAACCCCGACTGGGACTGGAGCTTCGTCGACAAGACCGCCGGCGCCGCGGCGGTCGCGGCCTGGCGCGGCGTCGTCACGCGCGAGGCGCTGGAAACGCTGCTGGCCTACGGCCGCGTGGAAAGCTAACGCTCCGAACCCAGCGGGGTGGAGCGAGCGTATGTGCAACAAGTACGGCTACAACGCGCCCCACCATCGGCTGCGCGAGATCTTCGGGCAGGTAGACCTGCCGTTCCGCTGGCCCGAGGCCGCGCCCAACCTGGCGCCGCTCGAGGAGATCAACCCGACCGATCCGGCGCCGATCGTGCGCGCGTTCGAAGACGGCGTGCGGCTCGACCAATTGCGCTGGGGGTTTCCGCCGCCCAGGCCGAAGGCCGGCCCGGTGATCAACTTCCGCTCCGAGGGCCGCCGGTTCACGCACGGTCGCTGTCTCGCGCCCGCCACCCACTTCTTCGAGTTCACCGGGACCAAGTATCCGAAGACCCGCTGGCGCTGCACGGTGGAGGGCGAGGAGGTGTTCTGCATCGCCGGTCTGGTGCGCGACGACCGCTTCACGCTGCTCACCTGCCAGCCTGGCCCCGACATCGCGCCGCTGCACGACCGCCAGGTGGTGATCATCGAGCCGGCCAACTGGGGCGAGTGGCTGACGTCCGACGGCGAGGTCGGCCACCTGCTGCGCCCGGCGCCGGCCGGCCACATCAAGGTCGAACTGGTGTGAATTAGCGCCCCGCCACGAACCGTCAGGCCGCGCGTTCGGCGGCCTTCGCCGCGTCCCAGAGCGCGTCCATCTCGGCAAGGTCGGACTGCTCGGGTGAGGAGCCGTGGGCCGCAAGTTCCGCCTCGATGTACTTGAATCGACGCACGAACTTGGCGTTGGTCGTCCGCAGCGCGGCCTCCGGATCCACATCCAGCTCGCGCGCCAGGTTGGCGCAGACGAAGAGCACGTCGCCGAGTTCCTCGCGCGCCTTGGCGATGTCGCCAGCCGCCACCTCCGCCTCCAGCTCGGCGACCTCCTCGTGCAACTTGGCCAGCACCTCGGCTGCCGACGGCCAGACGAATCCGACCCGCGCCGCGCGCTTCGACAGCTTCACCGCGCGGGTGAGGGCGGGGAGGGCGGTCGGCACCTCGTCGAGCAGGCTGGGCGGCGCATCGCCGCTTCCCGGCGCGCGCTTGGCTGCTCGCTCGCCGGCCTTGATCGTCTCCCAGGCGCGGGTCTGCTCGGCCACATCCTTGTGGGTGACGTCGCCGAACACGTGCGGATGGCGGCGCACCATCTTGTCGTTGATCGCCCGGGCGACGTCGGCGAAATCGAACGCGCCTGCCTCCTCGGCCATCCGCGCGTGGAACGCCACCTGCAGCAGGAGGTCGCCGAGCTCGTCCTTCAGATCGGCGAGGTCGCCGCGCTCGATGGCGTCGGCCACCTCGTAGGCCTCTTCGATCGTGTAGGGGGCGATGGTGGCGAAGGTCTGCTCGAGGTCCCACGGGCAGCCGCCCTCCGGCGCCCGCAGGCGCGCCATGATCTCCACCAGGCGGAAGATGGGATGGCTGTCATCGGCAGGCGGCGGCGCGGGCATGGCAAGGAATCGCTGGTCGTGGAAGCTTGCCGCCCTTATCGCATGCGCCCCGCCCCGACGCAGGCCAGAGCATGGACGCCGACCGGCTTTTCCACTTCAGCGAAGACCCGGCGATCGAGGTCTTCGAGCCGCGCCCGGTGCTGGTCCCGTCGCAGCGGCCGCCGGGGCTCGACTGGCTGAACGGCCCACTGGTGTGGGCGATCGATGCCTGGCACGCGCCGATGTTCTTCTTCCCGCGCGACTGCCCCCGCATCACGCTCTGGCGCACGCCACAGACCACCGAGGCCGACCTCGACCACTGGTGGCGCGGCGACCGGCGGCGGCGGATGCAGGCCCACATCGAGGCGGCCTGGCTGCAGCGGTTCAACGCCGGCGAGCTCTATCGTTACGTCTTCGATCCGAGCGCCTTCGAACGGGTCGAGGCGAGCGGCGGTCCGGGCTACTACGTGGCGCGCGAAGCCGTGCGGCCGCTCGCGGTGGAGCCGGTCGGCGATCTGGGCTCGGCGCTGGACGCCGCGGGGGCCGAGCTGCACGTGATGCATGACCTGCTGCCCTTCAACGGCGCCTGGGACTCCACGCTCCACTTCAGCGGCAGCCGCTTGCGCAACGCCGTCGGCTGGGAGGCGCGCGATGCGCCGGCGCTGCGACCCTTGCGCCTGCAGCTGCGCACCGAGCGCCTGACCCTGCGCCCGTTCGAGCTCAGCGACGCCGCGCGGGTCGCCGAGATCCTGTCCAACTGGAACGTCACGCGGATGATCGCGATGGCGTCCTGGCCGGCGACGCTGGACGGCGAGCGCGCATGGCTCGCGACGCATGTTGAGGACTGGCGCGCGGGCAGCGCCTACCGCTTCGCAGTGATCCGCCAAGGCGCGCTGATTGGCTGCGCCGATGTCGACGAGATCGCAGGTGACCTGGGCGAGATCGGCTACTGGTTCGACGAGGCGGCCTGGGGCTGTGGCTACGCTACGGAGGCCGCACGCGGGGTGATGGACTTCGCCCGCCGCTCGCTGGGAATCGCGCGGTTCAAGTCTGGCCACGCCGCCGACAACCCTGCGTCGGGCGCCGTGCTCCGGAAGCTCGGTTTCCAGGCGGTTGGCGAGCGCGAGTTGTTCTACCGGCCGCGCCAGGCGCTCGTCCGCCGCATCCGCTACGCGCTCGGCCGCCCCGCCGCGGCGTAGATCGCGTCGATCGCCGTCATGTTGGCGACCGCGTCGACGCCGCCGGTCAGCGGCTGCGCCTTGCCGGCCAGCACCTCAGCGAGGTGGATCAGCTGCGCCTCGTAGGTGCTGGGCCCGTCAGTTGCCTGCGTCTCGGTCTTGCCGTCGATGGTCGTGGTGAAGCGGCAGCCCATCTGCGGGGCGAGGTAGTTGATGATCTCCAGGCTGCCGCGCTCGCCTTCGATCCGCAACGGAGCGGAGAAGCCCGGCGCGACCATGGCGCAGGCGAGGCTCGCCTCGACGCCGTCCGGGAAGGCCAGGCGCGCGGCGAGATCCACGTCGACGCCGTCCTCGAACGTCGCCTCGGCGCTTACCACCCGCGGCTCCGCGCCAATCAGCGTGCGCAGCGCGTGGGTGGGATAGCAGCCGAGGTCCATCAGCCCACCGCCGCCGAGGTCGCGCCGCCAGCGCAGCTCGTCCGGCGAGCGCGCGATGGTCCCCTTGAACTCGGCGCTGGCGCGGGTGAGACGCCCCAGCGCACCGCCCTTCGTCAGCGCCTCGGCGCGGCGGATCACGTCGTGGAAACGGTAGTGGAACGCCTCGATCAGCAGCCGCCCGGTGCGTTCGGCGGCCTCGCTCATTTGCCGCGCCTCGCCGGCGTTCATCGCGAACGGCTTCTCGCAGAGCACGGTCTTGCCGGCCTCCAGCGCGGCGATCGTCCACTCGGCGTGCCCGGCCGGCGGCAGGGCGTTGTAGACCACGTCGACGTCCTCGCGGCGCACCAGCTCGGCGTAGGAGCCGGAAACGTGAGCGATGCCGTGCTCATCGGCGTAGGCGCGGGCGCGCCCCGCATCGCGGGCGCCGACCGCGACCACCTCGAAGTCGGGGTTGTTCTTCGCAGGCGCGATCACCGCGCCTCGGGCGATCTTCGAGGCGCCCAGTAGTCCGATCCGATGCATCCAGCCACCTCTTCGCCTTGTTCAAAGCTCTGCCGCAGTGGGCCACTATGCCCGGTGCGACCGGCTGGACAAAGGCCGGGCGCAAAGCCCATGTGGCGGGCGTGGCTTTGGGACGATTCATCACCCTGGAAGGCGGGGAGGGGGCCGGCAAGTCGACCCAGGCGCGGCGCCTCGGCGAGCGCCTGACCGCACGCGGGCTGAAGGCCGTCGTCACCCGCGAGCCCGGCGGCTCGCCGGGCGCCGAAGCCATCCGCGCGCTGCTGGTCACCGGCGAGGCCGACCGCTGGTCCGCCGTCACCGAGACGCTGCTGGCCTACGCCGCGCGCCGCGACCACATCGAGCGCACCATCGCCCCGGCCCTGGCGGACGGCGCCTGGGTGGTCAGCGACCGCTTCGCCGACTCCACCCGCGCCTACCAGGGGGCCGGCGGCGGCGCGCCAGGCTCGCTGATCCAGTCGCTGGAGCGCTATGTGCTGGGCGAAACGCGGCCCGACCTGACGCTGATCCTCGACCTGCCAGTGGAGGTGGGCCACGCCCGCATCGCCTCGCGCGACCACGCCGAGACGCGCTTCGAAGGCAAGGGCGAGGATTTCCACCAGCGGCTGCGCGATTGCTTCCTGGCGATCGCCCGCGTCGAGCGCGACCGCTGTGTGGTGATCGACGCCACCCAGCCGGCAGACGCGGTCGAGGCGGCGATCTGGGCCGCGGTCGAAAGCCGGCTGGCGCCCCCCAAACCGGTGTCGGGGCCGGCGCCGGGGCCGGTGTCGGGACCGGTGTCGGGGTCGGCGACCTGACCATGGCGGAGCTCGTCCATCCCCGCGACGCGGCGCGCCTGGAAGGCCACGAGGGCCCCGAGCGCGCCTTTCTCGACGCGCTGGAACGCGGCCGGCTGCACCACGCCTGGCTGCTGGTCGGCCCCGAGGGCGTCGGCAAGGCGAGCTTCGCGTATCGCGCCGCGCGGCGACTGCTCGGCGCCCGGCCCGAGCCCGGCTACGGCCAGCTGGGCGCCGCCCCGGACGACCCGGTGTTCCGCCAGGTCGCCGGCCGCGCGCACCCCGACCTGATGGTGCTGGAACGCGACGATCCCGACGCCAAGACGCGCAAGTCGATCCCGGTCGACGAGGCGCGCGCGCTGCCCGAGTTCTTCGCCAAGTCGCCGGGCCGCGCGGCCTACCGCGTCGCCATCATCGACTCGGCCGACGACCTCAACGCCAACGCGGCCAACGCCGTCCTGAAGACACTGGAGGAGCCGCCGCCGCGCGGCGTGCTGCTGCTGGTCTCGCACCGGCCGGGCTCGCTGCTGCCGACCATCCGCTCGCGTTGCCGGCGGCTGGTCTTCACCGCGCCGCCGGCCGAGGACGCCGCCCGCTGGGTGGCCGCGGCCGCCGACGTCTCGCCGGAAGCGGCGATGATCCTCTTGAAGATGGCGCGCGGCGCGCCGGGGAGGGCGCTGCGGCTGGCCGGCGCCGGCGCGCTGGAGATCGACCAGGCGGCGCGCGAGTTGGTGGCCAGGCTCCCCGCCATCGACCAGTCCGCCGCACTGCACATGGCCGACGGCTTCCGCGGACCGGAGGGCGCGCAGCGCTTCGCGCTCGCCATGGACCGCATCGCCGCCGCGCTGCACGAGGGTGCGGCCGCCGCCGCGCTCGACGGGCGGGGCGCGCTCGACCGCCGGGCGGAAGCCTGGAGCCTGGTCAGCGACGCGCCGGGCGAGGCCGACGTCATCAACCTGGACCGCGCCGACGTCTTCTTCACGGCGCTCGGGCGCCTCGCCGCCGCATACGGCTAGGCACGCCCTCGCATGCTGATCGACAGCCACGTGAATCTCAGCGCGCCGCAGTTCGCCGCCGACCAGGAAGCCGTGATCGACCGCGCGCGGGCCGCCGGCGTCGGCCTGATGGTCACCATCTGCGACCGCGTCTCGCACGAGCCCGCCGTGCGGGCGATCGCCGAGGCGCACGCCGACATCTGGCACACGGTCGGCACGCATCCGCACGAGGCCAAGGAGAACCCGGACCTGGCGCCCGGGACGCTGGTCGCGCTGGCGGCGCATCCGCGCTGCGTCGGCATCGGCGAGACCGGGCTCGACTTCTGGTACGACCTCTCGCCCCGCGACGTGCAGGCGCGCGTGTTCCGCGCCCACATCGCCGCGGCGCGCCAGAGCGGATTGCCATTGGTGGTCCACACCCGCGACGCCGACGACGAGATGGCGGGCATCCTCGAAGAAGAGCACGCCGCGGGTCCGTTCAGGCTGCTGATGCACTGCTACACATCAGGGCCGGAGCTGCTGGCGCGCGCGGCGGCGCTGGACGCCTGGTTCTCGGTCAGCGGCATCGCGACCTTCAAGAACGCCGGGGACGTGCGCGAGCGGGTGCGCGCCATGCCGGCCGAACGGATCATCGTCGAAACCGACTGCCCCTACCTGGCGCCTGTCCCGCATCGCGGCCGCCGCAACGAGCCGGCCTACATCGGCCTCGTGCTGGCCAAGCTCGCCGAGATCCGCGGCTGGTCGCTGGCCGAGGCCGAGGCGCGCACCGAGGCGGCCTTCTTCGACCTGTTCGACCGGATCCCGCGCCCGTCGCAAACCATCGGCGTGAGCCTCACCGCATGAAGCTGGAAGTGACCATCCTGGGCTGCGGCTCGTCCGGCGGCGTGCCGCGCGCCGACGGCGCCTGGGGCGCTTGCGACCCGCACGATGCGAAGAACCGCCGCTCGCGCTGCTCGATGATGATCCGCCGGACATCGGGCGAGGGGCCCGATCGCTGGACGACAGCGGTTGTGGACGCCTCGCCGGAGTTCCGGCTGCAGACCGCGGCGGCCGGCGCCAGGCGGCTCGACGCGCTGCTGCTCACCCACGACCACGCCGACCAGTCGCACGGCATCGACGACATCCGCGCCTTCGCGATGATCCAGCGCGCCCGCATCCCGGTCTGGGCCGATCCGCCGACGACCGCGACGATGGAGACGCGCTTCGGGTACGTCTTCCACGGCGAGAAGGGCTACCCGGCGATCGCCGACCTGGTCGCCGTCCCGCCGCACGGCGAGGCGTGGGCGGTGGAGGGACCGGCGGGCGCGATCCCGGTCGTCACCTTCGATCAGGACCACGGCCCAATCCGCAGCCTCGGCTACCGGTTCGGGCCGGTGGCCTACTCCAGCGACGTGCTCGAGCTCGACGAGGCGGCTTTCGAGGCGCTGGCCGGCGTCGAAGTCTGGATCGTCGACGCGCTGCGCTACACGCCGCATCCGACCCACGCCCACGTCGACCGCGCGCTCGGCTGGATCGACCGCGTCAAGCCGAAGCGCGCCATCCTCACCAACATGCACATCGACCTCGACTATCGCGAGCTGCGCGGCCGCCTGCCGGACGGCGTCGAGCCGGCCTTCGACGGCATGCGCTTCGAGATCAAGACGAGCGACCAAAACACGTGAAAACACCGCCACTTAAACTCGGATTCCTCGCGTCGAACAACGGCAGCAGCATGCGCGCCATCGTGCTGGCGATCGAGGCCGGCGCGCTGGGCGCCGAGGCGCGGCTGGTGGTCAGCAACAAGCGCGAAGCGCCGGCGCTGGCGTTCGCCGAGGCGCACGGCGTGCCGACCGAGGTGATCCCGACCGCCAAAGACCCGGATGCCGCCGACGCGCGGCTCGCGGCGGCGCTGCAGGCCTCGGGCGTCGAACTGGTGGTGCTGTCCGGCTATCTGCGCAAGCTGGGGCCGAAGACGCTGGCGGCCTACGCCGGGCGGGTGCTGAACATCCATCCGGGGCCGCTGCCGCGGTTCGGCGGACGCGGCATGTACGGCCGGCGGGTGCACGAGGCGGTGGCCGCGGCCAGCCTCTCAGCCAGCGAGGTCACCGTGCACGTGGTCGACGGCGAATACGACCATGGGCCGACGGTGATGGCGCTGCCGGTGCCGCTGGCGGCGGGGGACGATGCGGCGACGATCGAAGCCAAGGTCACCGCGGCCGAAGCCGGCGTTTTCGTCGACGTCGTGCGCCGCATCACCGAGGGCTCGCTGACGCTGCCTTAGGTGGCCGTGGTCCACCGCAAAATCACCGCAAACTACGGTCTTCAGACCCACCGCGGGGCCGCGACCGTTGACCGTAAACCGCCGTTGATATCGTGCGCCCGATCGTGCGCCCCGATCATGCGGTCGTGTCCGCTGGCCCGCGTTTCGTGTCGATAAACGATATCAAAGACCCGCCGGCGTCGCCGCCGACCGGCAGAGCGAGCGCAGGCGAAATGACCACCGTCAATGGCCGTCGTGGTTCTTGCTCTCTAGGCCCAACGCAGCACCCCGACGCCGCCAGTCCGGATGGACGCCCACGCCCAGATCGAACACATCCGCGCCGGCGCGCACCGGCGTACAGATCCCGCAGCCGACCGGCGTTCCGCCCAGTTCGTAGAGGGTGATCTCCTCGGCGGCGAGATGGCGCGGGATTTCCGTCTCTGGACGCTCGAAGAGTCCCGGCGAAAGCTCTCTGAGAAAAGGGAAATCCGCCACACTCGCAAGCCGCGCCGCAAAGCCCGGCGGCGGCTCGAAGCGCTGGTCGGTCCAGGCGGTGCAGTTGACCCCGATAGTCGTGACGCGCACGGCGCGTCCGCTGGCCGCGACGAGCGCCAGCGCATCGTAGCTCTTGATGATCGCCGAGCCTGCGCCGCCATGCGCGGCCGCGGCTCGGAAGGCCTCGTCGAGTTGCGGCAGCAGGGCATTGGTGGCGTAGAACTCGACCACGGCGCCGTCATGGATCGCCATGTAGCCGAGCGGCGCGTCGGCGGGACCGAGTTGCAGCGTCCGCGCCAGGGCGACGCGCTCTTCGACGTAGTGAACCTGCGGCGCCGGCAGCGACTCGAAATAGCGTTGGCGCAATTCGGACGGCGGGGCAGCGCACGCGGCGATCTCAAGGTCCATGTGGGTCGCGCTTAGCGGCAACGTCGCATGAGCGATAGCCGGGGGGTGCTAAGCCGCAGCCCGGAACGACCCGCCCTAATATTTCCGATAATCTTCCTTAGGCGCGTAGACATTGGGAATGCGTAGGCGGTCGCTTCCCTTTCGGCATCAGCGTGCGCGCAGCGCCTCCAGCGATCGGCGCAGGTTGGCCCGCGCCTGCGCCTCGAACCGGGCGTGA
>DATNEH010000038.1:0-4595 GCA_035553015.1 Caulobacteraceae bacterium
CTTCACCAGCTGATATGGCGCCAGCACGTAGCTGCGGATCTGGTGGCCCCAGCCGATGTCGGTCTTGGCACTCTCCACCGCCGCCGAGGCCGCCTCCCGCCGCTGCAATTCCTGCTCGTAGAGCCGCGCCTTCAGCATCCCCATCGCGGTGGCGCGGTTGCGGTGCTGGCTGCGGTCGGTCTGGCAGGCGACGACGATGCCGGACGGAACATGGGTGATGCGGATGGCGCTCTCGGTCTTGTTGACGTGCTGCCCGCCGGCGCCCGAGGCGCGGAAGGTGTCGACCTTGAGGTCGGCGTCGTTGATCTCGACCTCGAAGCTGTCGTCCACCACCGGGTAGACCCAGACGGAGGCGAAACTGGTCTGCCGCCGCGCGTTGGCGTCGAACGGACTGATGCGGACCAGGCGATGCACCCCGGCCTCGGTCTTGAGCCAGCCATAGGCATTGGGCCCGCTGATCTGCAGGGTGGCGGATTTGATGCCGGCCTGCTCGCCCTCGCTCTGTTCGAGCAGCTGCGCCTTGTAGCCGTGCTGCTCGGCCCAGCGCAGATACATCCGCATCAGCATCTCGGCCCAGTCCTGCGCCTCGGTGCCGCCGGCGCCGGCGTTGATCTCGATGTAGCTGTCGTTGGCGTCCGCCTCGCCCGACAGCAGGCTCTCGATCTCGCGACGCTTGGCCTCGGCGGCGAGGGTGCGCAGGCTGGCGATGCCGTCGGCCACCATCGCGGTGTCGCCGTCGGCCTCGGCCATGCCGATCAGCTCCAGCGTGTCGCCGACCTCGCGTTCGAGGGTCTCGACACCCTCGATCTGGCCGGCGAGCTGGTTGCGCTCACGCATCAGCTTCTGCGCGGCATCGGCCTTGTCCCACAGCGCGGGGTCTTCGGCGCGGGCATTCAGCTCGGCGAGGCGGGCTTGGGCGGCATCCCAGTCAAAGATGCCTCCTCAGCAGCGCGGTGGACTGCTTGATCTGGTCGTTGAGGGCGTCTGATTCGGCGGACATGATCGTGCTTATCAGGGGTTGGAGCGGCCGATGAAAAGGGTGGGCCGGGTCAATACAGCCCGCCCATGCCGCTGTCGACCCCGCCGGCCGGGACGTTGGCGTTGCTGATGTCGTCGCTGTTGGCCGACGCGGTCCAGCCGCCGACCGGGCCGGAGGCGCCCGGCGTCTGGTCGGGCTTGAAGGCATCCGTCCGCGAACCGGAGCCGGTGTCCCAGCGCGCCATCGTCACGCCGGGCGGCTGGGCGAACTCGAGGACGGGATGATCCTTGAGTGCGGTCGTCATGTAGTTGCGCCAGATCGGCGCCGCGACCGTGCCGCCGGTCTCCTTGTCGCCGAGGCTGGTCGGGTTGTCGAAGCCGATCCAGACGGCGGTGACGATGTCGGGCGTGAAGCCGATGAACCAGGCGTCGTTGAAATCCTGCGTGGTGCCAGTCTTGCCGGCGATCGGCCGGTTCAGGCCCTTGCCGGCCTCGTAGCCGGTGCCGTGCGCCACCACCCCCTGCATCATCGTGACGATCTGGAACACGCTCGCCGGATCGGCGATCTCCTTGCGCGTGTCGCCCAGGGTGGGCGGGGTGGAGGCGATGTCGCAGGTCTCGCAGTCCCGCCCCGGGGCGCGCCAGACGACGTGGCCGTCGCGGTCCTGCACGCTGTCGATCAGCGTCGGCACCACCTCCCGGCCGCCCTCGGCGAGCGAGGCGTAGGCGCCGGCCATGCGCAGCACGGTGGTATCCACCGCGCCGAGGGCGGTGGGCAGCACCCGCGGCATGTTGTCGACGACGTGGAAGGCGATCGCGTTTTGCGCCACCGCCTCCATGCCGACCTTCTCGGCGACCCGCACGGTGACGAGGTTGAGCGATTTCTCCAGCGCGATGCGCAGCGGCACCGGCCCGCTGAAGTTCATCTCGTAATTGTTCGGCCGCCACTGGCCCGCCGCGCCCTGGTCGATGACGATGGGCGCGTCGAGGAATTTCTGGCTCGGCGAGATGCCCTGCTCCAGCGCCGTCAGATAGACGATCGGCTTGAACGAGCTGCCCGGCTGGCGGATCGCCTGGGTGACGCGGTTGAACTGGCTGGTCTCGTAGCTCCAGCCGCCGACCATCGCGATCACCCGCCCGGTGGTCGGGTCGAGCGAGACGAGCGCGCCCTGGACCTGCGGGATCTGGCGCAGCAGCACCCGCTCGGGCCGCGGGGTGGCGGCGGCGGTCGCGCGGGCGCCCTTGGCCGGGTGGGCCGGCGCCGGCGATTGGGCGGCGATCTCGATCATCACCAGGTCGCCGGGATGCACCACGTCGGTGATCCGACGGGGTGCGGCGCCGGGCCGGCCGTCGCGCACCGGCCGCGCCCAGCCGAGATCGGAGAGGAACATGGCGCCGGTATGCGGCTCGGCGGCGGCGTTCGCGGCGCCGGAGGCGCGGTCCAGCCAACCGACCCGCGCCTCTCCCTCGGTGGTCTCGATCACCACGCCGAGCTTCCAGTCAGGCAGCATCCCCGGCGGGCGGGGCGCCGCGCCGAGCAGGCTGGCCCAATCGGTCTTGAGCGCGGCCGGGGCGGCGTCGAGATGCGAGACCGGGCCGCGCCAGCCGCCGAGCTTGCGGTCGTATCCCATCATGCCGTCGTGCAGCGCCTTCTCGGCGGCGAGCTGCAGGGTCGGGTTGAGGCTGGTGCGGACCATCAGGCCGCCTTGCGTCGTGGTATCGGCGCCGAAGCGGTCGATCAGGCGGCGGCGGACCTCCTCGGCGAACCAGTCGGCCCCTTGGATCGGCTCGGGTCGGCGGAACTGTGCCGGGATGATCGGCTGCGCCTTGGCCGCCGTCGCCTGCGCGGCAGTGATGACCCGATTGTCCGCCATGCGGTCGAGCACCCAGTCCCGCCGCGCCTTGGCGGCGTCGGGGTAGCGGAACGGGTTATAGTTGTTGGGCGCCTTCGGCAGTGCCGCGAGGAACGCCGCCTCCTGGATGTTGAGCTCGTCGAGCGGCTTGTTGAAATAGGCCTGTGCGGCCGCCGCCACGCCGTAGGACTGCATCCCGAGATAGATCTCGTTGAGGTAGAGCTCGAGGATGCGCTCCTTGGTCAGGCTCTCCTCGATCCGCATGGCGAGGATCGCCTCCTTCACCTTGCGCGATAGCGACAGCTGGTTGTCCAGCAGCATGTTCTTGGCGACCTGCTGGGTGATGGTGGAGGCGCCGACCGGTCGGCGGCCCTGGCCCATCTGCATGAAATCGGTGAACGCGGCGCGGGCGATGGCGACGGGATCGACGCCGCGATGGCTCCAGTAGTTCTGGTCCTCCGCCGAGACGAAGGCCTGCTTCACGATCTCGGGGATCGCCGTGTAGGGCACGAAGATGCGCCGCTCGGCGGCGAGCTCCGACATCAGCCGCGCGTCGCCGGCATAGACCCGGCTCATCACCTTGGGCTGGTAGCCGCGCAGCCCGTCGACGTCCGGCAGGTCGGCGGCGAAGTGGCGATAGGCGCCGTACAGCGCCACCGCGCCGACCACGCCGACGATGAACAGGAGGCCGAGCAGCGCGCCGCCCAGCCGGGCGATCCAGCGCAGCGGCGAGCGCGGCTTGGCGGGCCGCTTCGGCGGCTTGCGGTCGCGCGGGGGGCCGCCTGGGGACGGTTGGGGCGCCAGGGGCTCGCCCGCTGTGAGGGGGCCGTTCATCGCTGCGGTTTACACGCTTCCTGTGTCGAGGCCAGCCCCCGCCGAGGGGTGCGCGAGCAGTCTAGGCGGACTCTCCGGTCACTTTGAAGGAAGCCGCGAAGTATGCATCGACCGCCCGTTTCATCGCCGTGGCGACCTGCAACCGGTGCTTGGGTTTGCGCAGCGCCGCCTCGTCCTGCGCGTTCGACATGAAGCCCATCTCGACCAGCACGCTCGGAATGTCGGCGGCCTTGAGCACCACGAAGCCGGCGTGGCGGGAGGGATTTTCCAGCAGCATCACGTCGGGCTCGAACTCTCCGACCACGCTGCGCGCCATGCGGGCCGATCCCCGCCTTGTCTCCTGGCGGACCAGGCTGGCGAGGATCTGCGCGACCTCGGGCGAGGCGTCCTTGAAGGCCGGGCCACCGAAGCGGTCGGCGCTGTTCTCCCGCTGGGCGAGGGCGGCGGTCTGCGCGTCCGACGCGGCGGTGGAGAGCGTGTAGACGCTGGCGCCGCGCACCGAGTGGTTGGAGACGGCGTCCGCGTGCATCGAGACGAACAGCGCCGCGCCCCGGCTCTGCGCCCGGGCCACCCGCTCGTCGAGTGGCACGAACACGTCCCGCGTGCGCGTGAGTTCGACCCGGTAATGCCCGCCCGCCTCCAGCAGCCGCCGCAGGTCGCTGGCGGCGGCGAGGGCGATGTTCTTCTCATAGGTGCCGGAGACGCCGATCGCGCCGGGGTCCTTGCCGCCATGGCCGGGGTCCAGCATGACCAGCGGCACGGTGGGACGCGGCTGATCCTTGTGCGGCGCGGGCGGGTGGTGGTGCGGCCCGGCGGCCATGGCGCGGTGCAGCGCCGGCGGCAGCAGGAAGGTGCCGACGATTCCGGCGCCTGAACCCAGGCGGCCGAGCAGCAGGCGGCGCGTGACGGGTGGCACGGACATGCGAGGCT
>DATNEH010000039.1:0-32114 GCA_035553015.1 Caulobacteraceae bacterium
CGTCGCCGATGCCTATGGTGGTCGGCGGCATCGCCGTGCTGGTGGTCGGCGTCCTGGCGCTGGCGCTCTTCTCGGGCCACCATCCCGCGGCCGTCAATACGGCGGTCGCTGCGGACAACACGACGGTCGCGGCGGACAACACGACCGCGGCCTCCACCAACGTGGCCGACAATCCGGCGCCTGCGCCGGCCGATCCGCTGATCACCGCGGCTCAGGCGATGGCTGGCGACTGGAGTGGCAACGGCGCGGTCTGCGGCAGCAACCCGCTCTCCATCGCGGTGGACCCAGCCGCACGCACCGTGCGCATGACCACGTCGAACACACCGTCGGTCGGCAACCTGGTCGGCCTGCGCGCCTCCGACGGGGCGGTGCAGCTGAGCTTCAGCGGCGACGGCCACACCGAGTACGACTCCGTGAGCGGCGACACCCTCACGCTTGGATTCACCACAGGCTCGATGACCTACCACAGATGCTGAAGCTGAAGACCACGATGCGCGCGCCGGCCATCTGGGCGCTGGCGGCCGCCGCCGGGGCTCTGGCGCTGGCGGGCGTCGCCCCAACCGCCGTCGCTGATCCGGTCACCGCCTGCGCGCCGTCCGGCGCCGCCTGGGACCGCGCCTCGGGCAGCGGCGACCTCGTCAAGATGCGCGCGACGCTGCGCTCCATCCCGGGCGTCTGCACCCAACTGCTGGAGCGGGCCCACGCCCGGCTGAACGCCGTCGAGGCGCGGCGCGCGGCGCGCGTCGAACGCCCGCCGGCGCAGCACTATCAGGCGCCGCCGCCGGAAGAACGCAGCGCCTCGCTCGGCGACGTGCTCAACCAGATCGAGACCGAGCTGATCGCCCAGGGGGCGGTGGCCTGGGAAGGATTCGCCCACGACTCCAACCCGCAGCAGGGCTACCAGGCCGACTGGACCTACCAGAAGCGGATCGATGCGACCGACTTCACCTACGACACCGACAGCTGCGACTTCGACTACCACTTCAAGGTGACCGTCGACGGCAAGGTCAGCACCGATGACGACAACGCCGGCATCCCGCTCAAGGACCTGACCACGATCCGCATCTCGAATCTGGCGGACGTCATCAAGGTGCGCGACGCCCAGAACGGCCATCCGACCTATTCCAGCCATCTGCAGCCGACGATCTATTCGGTCGAGTCGATCCGCAACGACGGCAAGCTCAACGAGTTCGACTTCTACAGCCTGGAGACCGCCCACCGCATCGGCCACCTGCTGCAGGAAGCCTCGCGGAAGTGCGGCGCAGACCCGGTGATCCGTGAGTAGGGGGATCCGCGCGTAGCACCCATCGTCGCCAGGCGTTTCGGGGTCAGGCGTTTCGGGGCCAGGCGTTTCGGCAGTTTCGGAGCCAGGAGTTTCGCAGCATGCGCATCGCAGTGACCGGCGCGGCCGGCCAGGTCGGCTACGCCCTGCTCTACCGGCTGGCGTCGGGCGAGGTGTTCGGGAAGGACACCCCGGTCACCCTGCACCTGCTCGAGCTGGAAAGCGCCCTCCCCGCGCTCGAGGGCGTGGTGATGGAGCTGGAGGACTGCGCCTTCCCGACCCTGGCCGGCGTCGTCGCCACCGCTGATCCGGCGAAGGCCTTCGACGGCGTCTCCTGGGCGCTGCTGGTGGCCGCCGTCCCGCGCCGCCAGGGACAGGAGCGCGGCGACCTCTTGGCCGTCAACGCCCGCATCTTCAAGCCGATCGGCGAGGCGCTCAACGCCAAGGCGGCGTCCGACGTGCGCGCCCTGGTGGTCGGCAACCCGTGCAACACGAATTGCTACGTCGCCCACCGCAACGCGCCGGACATTCCGGCCGACCGCTGGTTCGCGATGACCGCGCTCGACCACAACCGCGCCAAGAGCGCGCTTGCCGCCAAGGCCGGCGCCTCGGTCGGCCAGGTGAGCCACATGGCGATCTGGGGCAACCACTCCTCGACCATGTACCCGGACTACCGCAACGCACTGATCGGCGGGCGGCCCGCGGCCCAGGTGATCGGCGATGACGCGTGGCTCGCCAATGACTTCACGCCGATGGTGCAGAACCGCGGCGCGGCCATCATCAAGGCGCGCGGCCAGTCCTCGGCCGCGTCGGCCGCCAACGCGGTGATCGACTCGGTCCGCGCCGTCCACGCCGGAACCGGCGGCGACTGGATGTCGCTCGCCGTGGTCAGCCAGGGCCAGTACGGCGTGCCAGCGGGCCTGGTGTTCAGCTACCCGGTCACTTCCGACGGCCGCTCGCACCGCGTCGTCGACGCCGTGCAGCACGGTCCGGAAGGTCAGGCCGCCCTCGAGGCGACCATCGCCGAGCTGGTCGCCGAGCGCGACGGCGTCGCCAACCTGGTCCCTGCCTGAGCGTCAGCCGACGATGTCGGCGTCGGAGAAGAACTGGCCGATCTCGACCTTGGCGTTCTCGGGGCTGTCGGAGCCGTGCACCGAGTTTTCGGTGAAGCCCTCGGCGTAGAGCTGGCGGATGGTGCCGGGCGCGGCGTTGGCCGGGTTGGTCGCGCCCATCACCTCGCGGTAGCGCGCGATCGCGTTATCCGCCTCCAGCACCTGCACCACGACCGGGCCGGAGGTCATGAAGCCCACCAGGTCGTCGAAGAACGGCTTGCCCTTGTGCACGTCGTAGAAGCGCTCGGCGGCGTCGCGCGAGAGCCGGATGCGGCGCTGGGCGACGATGCGCAAGCCCGCATCCTCGATCACGGCGTTGATCTTGCCGGTCAGGTTGCGGCGCGTGGCGTCGGGCTTGAGGATCGAAAGCGTGCGTTCGGGCATGTTTATCGTTCTGGCGGATCGGGGAGTGCGCGCATATAACGGCCCGCGCCTTCGCCGCCAAGGCGGCCGAGGACCAGAAGCGACACCTGAAGGGGATTACGCGCCCGATGAGCGCCGCCGGGGTTCGAAGTCGAGGATGAGCCGGGCCGGCTAGGCCCCGGTCGCGCCGCACGGCGCGCCGCATCCGCTCGTCCCTCTAGAACCCCAGCTGAAGTCTTCCCTCCATGCTCCGCATCCAGGACCTTGTCTTCGACGCCTACGGGCGCCGCTTCTTCGATTCCGCCTCCGCCGCGCTGCCGACCGGCGCCAAGGTCGGCCTCGTCGGCCGCAACGGCGCCGGCAAGACCACCCTCTTTCGCATCATCCAGGGCGAGTTGACCGCCGGTTCCGGCGAGATCGTTCTGCCGAAGGTCGCCCGCATCGGCTCTGCCGACCAGGAGCAGGCGGCGACCCCGGTCCCGTTGATCGAGACGGTGCTCGCCGCCGACGTCGAGCGGGCCGCGCTCACCGCCGAACTCGAGACCGCCCCGCCCGAGCGGCTCGCCGACATCTACGCGCGCCTCGCCCAGATCGGCGCTGATGCGCAGCCGGCCAAGGCGGCCGAGATCCTGGTCGGCCTCGGCTTCTCGCAGAGTGACCTCGCCCGTCCGATGGCCGAGTTCTCGGGCGGTTGGCGGATGCGCGCGGCGCTGGCGGCGGCCCTCTTCTCCGAGCCGGAGCTCCTGCTGCTCGACGAGCCGACCAACTTCCTCGACCTCGAAGGCGCGCTCTGGTTGGAAGCGCGCCTGAAGCGGCATCCGTCGACCGCGCTGGTCATCAGCCACGACCGCGAACTGCTTGATCGGGCGATGGATTTCATCCTCCACCTCGACCAGCAGAAGCTCACCCTCTATTCCGGCGGCTTCACCGCGTTCGAGCGCCAGCGCGCCGAGCGGCTGGAGCTGCAGGCCTCGATGCGGGTCAAGCTGGAGACGCGTCGCGCGCACCTGCAGTCGTTCGTCGACCGCTTCAGCGCCGGCACCAAGGCGCGCCAGGCGCAATCGCGCCTGAAGATGATCCAGCGGCTGGGCGCCATCCCGCCGGTCGTCGAGGAATCGACCGCGCCGTTCCTGCTGCCTTCGCCGGAGAAGCCGTTGCCGCCGCCGTTGATGCGGCTGGAGGGCGCGTCGGTCGGCTACGCCGGCCATCCGGTGCTGGAGAAGCTCAACCTGCGCCTCGACCCCGGCGACCGCATCGGCCTCCTGGGCGTCAACGGCGCCGGCAAGTCGACCTTCGCCCGGCTGCTGGCCGGCGACCTGCCGCTGATCGGCGGCAAGCTGCTGCGCGACCGGCGCATGAAGGTCGGCTGGTTCCACCAGCACCAGGTCGAGGCGCTGGCGGCCGACGATACGCCGCTGCAGATCATCGGCCGCGCCCTCCCCGGCCTCACCGAGGCGCAGCGCCGCGGCCGGCTCGCGGCCGTCGGCTTCGGCGTCGATCGGGTGAACACGAAGATCGAGTCGCTCTCCGGCGGCGAGCGGGCGCGACTGCTGCTCAACCTGATCGCGCTCGAGGCGCCGCACCTGATCCTGCTCGACGAGCCGACCAACCACCTCGATATCGACAGCCGCCACGCGCTCCTGGACGCGCTGAACGACTACGAAGGCGCCGTGGTGCTGATCACCCACGACCGCGCGCTGATGGAGATGGTCGCCGACCGGCTCTGGCTGACCGCCGACGGCACGGTGAGTCCCTATGACGGCGACATGGAGGACTACGCCAAGCTGGTGCTCGACCGCGCCCGCGCCGCCGCGAGAGCGCCGGCCGCCAAGCCGGCCGCCGCTCCGCCTGCGCCGTCGCCGCCACCCGTGCGGCGCGCGGCCGCCGGTCCGCTGAAGCGCAAGCTGGAGGCGGCCGAGGCGGCGCTGGCGCGCGAGACCATGCTGCTTGCCGAACTCGACGAAACCCTCGCCAACCCGTCCCTCTACGCGCAAGACCCCGTGGAGACCGCCCGCCTCACCGAGCGCCGCTCACGGCTGGCCGAACGCCTGACCAAGGCGGAAGCGGCGTGGCTGGAAGCGGCGGAAGCGTACGAGCAGGCGGACGGCTAGCCGCACTTCACCGCACGCACCAGGCCGGTCTGGCTGTCGTAGACGATGGTCTGGCGGGTCGCGACGAAGTCCTGGGTGACGGCGCAGCTCGAGCAGACCACGCGTCGCAGGCCGGGATTCACCGGGACCGGGATGTCGGTGCGCGGCTTGCCGATCAGGTACTGCAGCGGATCGGCGCCGCAGGCGTCGCTCGAACCCAGCGCTTGCGGCGGCGACACCACCGGCGGTGGCGGTGGCGGCGGCGCCTCGGCGACAGGCGGCGGCGGCGCGGGCGACGGCTGGGCCGGCTCGCTGCAGCCCCCCACGATCGCGATCAGGCCGGCCGCGGCCCAAACGGCCACGCCCCGCCTCAGGCTTCCTTGCGCCATCCCCCCGACTCCCCTTGCCGCCAGTACGAGACTGCAGCGCCGGAAGCCTTGAAGCCAGACCATTTGCGACGCGCGGCGGCCACCGCCGCCTCGTCGCGTCCATCGAACAACAACACGCAACGCTTGTACCCACCGATGTCGCCGCTTTCGGCCCCGTCGATCAGGAAGAGCGCGTCGGCGCCGTTCGGGTTCTCCATGGAAAGCGTGATCAGCACTGGCTGACGCTCTGCCAGCGGCTCGTCGTCGCGCCCGTGCGGCAGGAAGCTGTCGTCCCGGTAACTCCAGAGCCAGCCGTCCAGGTGGTCCACCCGGTCGCGCTCGGTCGAGCGCACCAGCGCCTTCCAGCCGCGCGCCAGCGTCTTTTCCAGCAGCTCCGGCAGCGCCTGGTCGAGGCTGGTGCGCTCCAGGTGGTAGAACCAGACCTCGCACACGTTCTCTTGGGGGATCTCGGTCACCTAGGCTGCCAACTCGTCCGCCATCTCGGCGAGGATGCCGGCGAGCCTATCAGGATGGGTCAGCATCGCCAGATGATGCAGTTGCTCGCGCCTGACGATCCAGCCGAGCGCCTCGGCGGCGCCGGCTTCCGCAGCGTAGGGCCCGCTCAGCTGCAGATAGGCAGCCCGGCGATTGCGCCACGCCTCTCCTCCCGGCGCGACGGCCTCGAGGTACGCCAGCGGCACGCGCGGCAGGTCGGCGCAGAAGGCGGCGCGCAAAGCCGGGTCGATGATCAGCGTCTCGATGGCGCCGCGTCCGAACCACGTATCCCAGGGCGGCAGCACGCCCTCCTCCGCGATCTCGCGCATGCGATCCGCGAGCGCCGGCGGCGCGGTGTCGAGCCAGCGCTGGCCGGGATAGGGCAACACGGCGTCGACGAACAGGAAGGCGCTGGCGCGTGCGCCGAGCGCATCGGCGAGAGCCGGAACGAGGCCGCCCGCCCCGCTGTGGACCGCCAGCGCCAGCGGCTCGAAGCCTGGGAGCGCCGCGGCGATCCGGTGCGCGGCGCCGTCATACCAGTCGGGCGGGCGTACGCCGCCGTAGTCGGCGGCGACAGCCTCTACGCCGGTCGCCGCCAGCGCCTCCGCCGTCCGCCGCCAGCTCGACGGCCCGACGAACGGACTGTGGATCAGCGCCAGCCGCAAGCTCGCGCCGCTCAGCCCTCGTAGTCCGCGGCCAGCCGGTCGAGCAGGCGCACGCCGAAGCCGGTCGCGCCGCTCGGGATGGTCGGGACCGACGAGTTCGGCTTCCAGGCGGTGCCGGCCATGTCGATGTGCGCCCAGGCGCAGCTGTTGGTGAAGCGCTTCAGGAACATCGCCGCGGTGATCGAGCCGCCGGGCCGGCCGCCGGTGTTCTTCACGTCGGCGACGTGGCTATCCATGATCTTGTCGTACTGCGGCGGCAGCGGCATCCGCCACAGCGGATCGCCGCTCGCCTGCGATGCGGCCAGCAGGTTCGCGGCCAACGTCTCGTCGGTGCAATAGACGCCGGCCAGGTCCTTGCCGAGCGCCACGACGATCGCGCCGGTCAGCGTCGCCAAGTCGACCATGAACTTCGGTTTGAAGCGGTCCTGGCAGTACCAGAGCGCGTCGGCCAGCACGAGGCGGCCTTCGGCGTCGGTGTTGATCACCTCGATGGTCTGGCCCGACATCGAAGTCACCACGTCGCCGGGCCGCTGCGCGTTGCCGTCCGGCATGTTCTCGACGAGGCCGAGGATGCCGACCGCGTTGACCTTGGCCTTGCGCGAGGCCAGCGCATACAGCGCGCCCACCACGGCGGCCGAGCCCCCCATGTCGGTGATCATCTCCTCCATGCCGTCGGCCGGCTTGATCGAGATGCCGCCGGTGTCGAAGGTGACGCCTTTGCCGACGAAGGCGATCGGCGGCGCGCTGGCCTTGCCGCCCTTCCACTGGATCACCACCAGCTGGCTCTCGCGCACGCTGCCCTGCCCCACGCCCAAGAGCGAGCCCATGCCGAGCTTCTTCATCTCCTTCTCGCCCAGCACCTCGACCTCGAGGCCGTGCTTGGTGAGCTCGCGCACCCGCCGCGCGTACTCTTCAGGATAGAGGATGTTGGCCGGCTCGGAGACCATGTCGCGGGCGTAGCAGACCGCGTCGGCCAGCGTGGAGAGCGTCTTGTACGCCTCGGCGGCCGCCTTCTTGTCGCCGACCGCGATCGAGGCGTGCTTCACCGACGGCTTTTTCTCGGCCTTCTCCGTCGTGCGGTACTTGTCGAACCGGTACGCCGCCAGCTTGATTCCGAACGCCGCGGCGGCCTGCTCGTCGGCCGGCGCGCCCGCGGCCATGATCAGCAGCTTCTCGCTGCCGCTGTCCTTGGCGGCGTTGAACGCGTGCGCGCCGGCGCTCTCGGCGGCTTTCGCATCGAAGGCGCTGCGCTTGCCGGCGCCCACCACCAATACCCGGCCGGCGGCCACGCCCGTCGGCGCCAGGATGCTGACCGTCTGCCCCATCTGCCCTCGGAACCGGCTCGCCGCCGCAGCGCGCTTCAAGGCGCCGGAGAGCTGCTTGTCGAGCGCCTCGGCCGACGGCGAATATTCGCCGTCCTCGAACGCCAGCACGGCGAGCGCGGTGGTCTCGGCGGGCTTGGCGTCGGCGTCGACGAAATCGATTCTCATGCACGCACTCCGGGCAGGTTTCGGCGAAGGAGGATGGTGCTCGCATAATCCAACCCGCCGGGCCGCGCAAAGCAGCGGCGTCGGCGGCCGGCTCGCCAGGGCCGTCTGTCCGGGCGGAAGGGTGGCGATCGGCGAACCGTTCGCGCTGCGCCCGTTCACGCCGGAGGTGGCGGCGCGCTGGGCCGAGTACGATCGCACCGCCGGCGACATCGCCGACCTGATGGCGGCGCGCGGGCTCACGTCCATCGGCCTGGTCGCCTCGTCCGACGACGACTGGGACCACTACTTCAGCCAGCACTGGCGCGCCACGGCGGCCTGGCTGCGCGCGCATCCGGACGATCCCGACGCAGCCTGGCTCGCCGAGAAGACGGCGGCGGACCGTCGCCGCTATCTTGCCGCGGAGCGCAGTCTCTTCGGCTGGGCCGTGTTCGTCGCCGAGAAGGCCTAGCGGCGCCGCCGCGGGAATAACCGCCGCCGCACCTGCGTCTTGCCGCCTGAACGAGCGGGAGCACGTCATGCGCGCAGGAACGGCCGCCGTTGGCCGGCAAACAAGGCCGAAGGCCGGCCGTTTCGACCAGGTCAGCATCGCCCTGCACTGGCTGACGCTGCTGCTGGTGGCCGCGCAGTTCGCCACCGCGCTGACGCTGATCGGCGGCGGCGAGGACAGTCCCGACGCCGGGCTGCTGCTGGCGATCCACCGCTCGACCGGCCTCGCCACCTGGCTGGTCGTCATCGGCAGGCTCGTCTGGCGCGCCGCCTTCGCGCACCTGCCGCCCTTCCCGACCGGCATGCCGAGGCTGCAGCAGCGCGTGGCCAAGGCCAACGAATACGGTCTCTACGCGCTGCTCGTCCTCCAACCGCTCACCGGGCTCGGCGACACCGTCTTGCGCGGCCATCCGTTCGTGCTGTTCGGGCTGGCGGTTCCGCGCCTTGTCTACCCGTACAAGCCCGGGTTCCACGCGCTGCACGCCGCGCACGAACTGGGCGCCGTGGCGCTGGCGCTGCTGATCGGGCTGCACGCGGGCGCCGCGCTGTTCCACGCCCTCGTGCGGCGCGACGGCGTCGTCGAGCGGATGCTGCCCTGGACGCCGCCGGATCGTTAGATCGCAGCTAGGCGGCGCCGTCGGCGGCCCCGCCGGCGCGCAGCGCTTCGGTCTCGGCGGCGGCCCGTCGGGCCCGGCCCTGCGCCTGCGCTCGGCGTGCGTAGAGCAGCGTCCAGCCGGCCAGCGCGCCCATCGTCGCGTAGCCCAGGATCGGGTGGATCGCGAGGTAGGTCGGGATCGAGACCGCGAACACCAGCACCGCGGCGATGGCGGTGCGCAGCACGAGGCCAAGGCCCCAGACCAGCGTCATCACCCGCATGGTCCGCTTGAAGAAGGCGTTGTCGCGCAGGTTCTCGAAGTCGGCGAGCTCGCCGGCGGCGCCCCGCCGCTGCATGCCGGCGCGCGCGAGGTAGTAGATCAGCGGCCGGCCGATGGCGACCGAGCCCAGGAACACCAGGCCGATCGCGCCGGTGACCAGGTTCTCGCGCAGCTGCAGGAACTTGGCCCCGCCGCCGCCCCAGAGCGCCAGGAGCGAGAGCGCGATACCGGCCACCACCAGCAGCGAGAGCGCGTCGACGGTGCGCGAGCGTACGAACTGCACGATGCTCCAGCCGATCGGCGGGACCGACGAGGCGATCAGCGCGCCGACGTCGCCGAGCTGCTTGTCGGTCAGGCTGTAGATGACGAACGGCAGGACCGCATTGACCAGCACCTCCAGCGCAAAGCCCCCGCCGCGCGCCCGGACCCAGGTCCAGGCGGCGGCCAGCCGCCCCGCGCGCGCAGATGCGACGCCCATGGCGAAGGGCTAGCGCGTGGTGGCGCACCCGGTCAAATGACGAAGCGGAAAGGTGCTTCACCGCCGGCCCGCGCTGGGCCAAGCTGGCGGCCATGGCGCACGAACATCCGCAACACGACCCCGAGCATGGGCACGACCACGGCCAGGACCCGCCGTCGGACATTGCGCTCAGGGTAAAGGCGCTGGAGTCGCTGCTGGTCGAGAAGGGCCTGGTCGACCCGGCCGCGCTCGACGCGATCGTCGACCATTTCGAAACCAAGGTCGGCCCGCGCAACGGTGCGCGCGTCGTGGCCAAGGCCTGGAGCGATCCAGCCTACCGCGAACGCCTGCTGGCCGACGCCACCGCCGCCATCGCCGAGCTCGGCTTTTCCGGGGCGCAAGGCGAGCACATGGTCGCGGTGGAGAACTCGGCCACCGTCCACAACCTCGTCGTCTGCACCCTCTGCTCCTGCTACCCGTGGCCGGTGCTGGGGCTGCCGCCGGTCTGGTACAAGTCGCCCGCCTACCGTTCGCGCGCGGTGATCGACCCGCGCGGCGTGCTCGCCGAATTCGGGACCGAGCTGCCGGCCGAGACCGAGGTCCGCGTCTGGGATTCCACCGCCGAGATCCGCTACCTGGTCATCCCGGAGCGGCCGGCCGGGACCGAGGGCCTGAGCGAAGCGGCGCTCGCCGGTCTCGTCACTCGCGACGGCATGATCGGGACCGCTCGCCTGTGAACAGCGTCCACGACATGGGCGGCATGCACGGGCTGGGGTCCCTGGCGCCGGAGCCGGACGAGCCGGTGTTCCACCACGACTGGGAGCGGCGCGTGCACGCGATGGTCATCGCCTCGCCGACCCGCGGCAACATCGACGCCGGCCGCCACCAGCGCGAGCTGATCCCCGGCGCCGACTACCTGCGCATGAGCTACTACGAGAAGTGGCTGACCGGCCTCTGTGCGATGCTGGTGAAGGGCGGTGCGGTGACGGCCGAGGAACTGGCCAGCGGCCGGGCCGATCCGGCCGCCGCCAAGGCGACGCCGCGCCTGCGCCCCGAAATGGTGACGCCGGCGCTGTCGACGGGCGGCTCCTACCAGCGCGAAGTGGCCGCCCAGCCGGCTTTCCAGGTCGGCAACCGGGTCCGCGCGGTCAACATCAACCCCACGGGCCACACCCGCCTGCCCCGCTACGTGCGCGGCCGCAGCGGCGTGATCGAGCGCGCCCACGGCGCGCACGTCTTTCCGGACGTCCACGCGCACGGCGGCGGCGAGGACCCGCGCCACCTCTACACGGTGCGCTTCTCGGCCCGCGAGCTCTGGGGCCCGGAGGCGCGCGAAGGCGACAGCGTCAGCCTCGACCTCTGGGAGCCATACCTTGAGCGCGCCTGAGACCTTGTCGGATCCGGCGGCGCTCGCCGCCCTGCCCGGCCTGCCGCGCGACGCCGGCGGCCCGGTGTTCGCCGAGCCCTGGCAGGCGCAGGCCTTCGCGCTGGCCGTCCAGCTCAGCGCCGATGGCGTCTTCACCTGGCCGCAGTGGGCCCAGACGCTGGCCGCCGAGCTCGCCGCCGATCCCGGCGACGATGGCAGCCGCTACTACGAGCACTGGGTCGCGGCGCTGGAACGCCTCGCCACCGGCCGCGGCCTTGTCGCGACACCGGAGCTCGCCCAGCGCAAGGTCGACTGGGCCGAGGCTCACCGGCACACGCCCCACGGCAAGCCGGTGAAGCTCGCCCGCGCGCACGATCACTAGCCGAGGACGCCCATGCCGACCGCGAAGCTGCCGACCATCGACCTCTACTACGAGCGCGCTGGCGAAGGCGCACCGCTGCTCTTCATCTCCGGCACCGGCGGCGACCTGCGGGTAAAGCCCAACGTGTTCGACGGGCCGCTCGCCAGGACCTTCGACCTCCTCGCCTACGACCAGCGCGGTCTCGGACGCTCCGCCAAGCCCGAGATCGACTACACGATGGCCGACTACGCCGACGACGCGGCGGCGCTGATCGACCACATCGGCTGGCCGAGCGCCAAGGTGGTCGGCGTCTCGTTCGGCGGCATGGTCGCCCAGGAGCTGGCGCTGCGCCATCCGGCCAAGGTCGAGCGGCTGGTGCTGGCCTGCACCTCGCCGGGCGGCGCGGGCGGCGCCTCCTTTCCGTTCCACCAGATCCAGCACCTGAAGGGCGAGGAACGCGCCAGGCATCTGATCCCGATCTCCGACACCCGCCGCGACGCCGCCTGGGCCGCCGCCAACCCGGAGGCCTACGCCCAGTTCGTCGCCATGGGCTCGGCCGACCCCTACGCCGGCGAACCCGGCCGCGAGACGGGTGCGCGCCGCCAGCTGGAAGCGCGCGCCGGCCACGACACCTGGGACCGGCTCGGCCAGATCGCCTGCCCGGTGCTGATCGCCGCCGGCCGCTACGACGGCATTGCGCTCCCCGCCACGCAGGAGCGCATGGCCGGCCGCATCCCGGGCTCCACGCTGCAGTTCTTCGACGGCGGCCACCTCTTCATGATCCAGGACCGAACGGCCACCCCGGCGATGGTCGCCTTCCTGAACGGGTGAGCGCGAGCTGCGGCAGGCGGCGGGCGCCGGAGTCGTTGACCGCCGTCTGAAAACGCCGAAGGTGGCGGTCCTATCGGTTGAACGCGACGAAGCGGCCATGAACCAGACCTCCGGCACCCTCGCGCACCGACGCCGCCTGCGGTTCTGGGGTTGGGGCTATGCGGATGAAGGGCTCTCCGCGGCGGAGGAAGCCCGCGTGCGGGTGGCCGCCGCGCGAGCGATCGGCCACGCGCCACAGGAAGGCGACGAACCCGTCGAGTCCGACTTCCAGCTGCCGGCGCCCCGCGTGGCGGCGCCTGCGGCGCTGCAGGCCATCGTCTCGGCGACGCCGTACGACCGGCTCACCCACGCGCTCGGCAAGTCGTTCGCCGACGTGGTCCGCATGCGCATGCGCCAGGTTCCGCATCCGCCGGACCTGGTGGCCTTCCCGAAGTCCCGCCAGGACGTCGTCGACATCCTCGATTGGGCGGCTTCGGCCAACCTGGCGGCGATCCCGTTCGGCGGCGGTTCGAGCGTCGCGGGCGGCGTCGAGGCCGATGTGGGCGACAGCTACGCCGGCGCCGTCGTCGTCGACATCCAGCACCTCAACCGTGTCCTCGAGGTGGACCGGGCGAGCCGGGCGGCGCGCATCCAGGCGGGGGCGCTCGGCCCCGAGATCGAGGACCAGCTTCGCCCGCAGGGCCTGACGCTCCGGCACTTCCCACAGAGCTTCCAGCTTTCGACGCTGGGCGGCTGGATCGCCACCCGCAGCGGCGGTCATTTCGCTTCGCTCTACACGCACATCGACGACTTCGTGGAATCGACCGTGACCGTTGCGCCGGCCGGCGTCATCGAGACGCGCCGGCTGCCGGGATCGGGGGCGGGACCTTCGCCGGATCGGATGATCATCGGCTCAGAAGGCGTTCTCGGCGTCATCGTCGAGGCGTGGATGCGGTTGCAGGATCGTCCGCGCCATCAGGCCTCGGCGAGCGTCGCCTTCCCGTCCATGTCGAGAGCCGTCGCCGCCGTGCGGGCCCTCTCGCAATCGGGGCTATACCCCAGCAATTGCCGCCTGCTCGATCCGGCGGAAGCCCTGGCGAACGGGGTCGGTGACGGCGCAGCGGCGATCCTCGTCCTCGGCTTCGAATCCGCCGACCATCCGCTCGACGCCTGGATGAACCGGGCGATCGAGCTCGTCGCCGACCATGGCGGCGCTTACGATCGTGAGGCGGTCGCCGCCTCCCTCTCGCCCAACGCGGAGACCGCCGCCCGCCGGGAGGGCCCGGCCGGCCAGTGGCGCAACGCCTTCATCCGCATGCCCTACGCTCGCAACCTCTCCGTGGCGCTCGGCATGATCGGCGACACCTTCGAGACGGCGATCCCCTGGGACGGTTTCGAGGCGCTCTACGAAGGCGCGCGCGAGCGAACCCGGAAGGCCATCGCCGAGATCTGCGGCCACGAGACGACCGTGTCCTGCCGCTTCACCCACGTCTATCCGGACGGACCCGCTCCGTATTTCTCGTACTCGGCGGTCGGGACCCGCGAGGGCAGGCTCGCCGACTCCCTCGCCCGCTGGCGGGAGATCAAGGCGGCGACCAACGAGGCCGTGGTGGCGCTGGGCGGCACGGTCACCCACCACCACGCGGTGGGGCGCGACCACCGGCCGGGCTACGAGGCGCAGAGCCCGCCGCTGTTCCGCGCCGCCCTGACCGCGGCGAAGACCGCGCTCGATCCGGCGGGCGTGATGAACCCCGGCGTGCTGATCGATCCCGCCGGCCGGCAAGTGGGCCAGCGCGGACCGATGGCCTGAGCAATCGGAAGGTCGAGTCCTGATCGGGGCAGCGCCGACAGCGGCTGACAGCTCGGCGCGGCTCAGCTAACAGGCGAGCGGTCGCGAGCGGGGGTTGAGCATCATGCGTAGGACGGTGTTGGCGTATGCGCTGGGCGGCGCTCTGGCGGCGCTGCTGCCGGCGTGCGCGGCCGCAGGCCCGGCGATGCTCGGGTTCTCCGGCGCGAACGCCGATGCAGAGCGGGCGCTCGAGGTCAGGTTCGACGCGAACCTCTCGGCCGATGCGATCGGCGCGCGGCTGAAGCTCTTGGCCGCCGCGCCCAACCAGGTCGGCTCGCCGCACGACAAGGCCAACGCCGAGTGGGTGCTCGGGCAGCTGAAATCCTGGGGCTGGGACGCCCACATCGAGACCTTCCAGGCGCTGTATCCGACTCCAATCACCGAATCCCTGGAGCTGGTCGGCCCCGCGCGGTTCAAGGCCAGCCTCACCGAGCCGCCGGTCTCGGGCGACGCCACCTCGGCGGTGCGCGCAGCTGCGCTGCCGCCTTACCTGATCTACGGCGCCGACGGCGACGTCACCGCCGACCTCGTCTACGTCAACTACGGCTCCCCGGCCGACTACCTGGCGCTCGCCCGCCTCGGCGTCGACGTGAAGGGCAAGATCGTCATCGTCCGCTACGGCCAGATCTGGCGCGGGCTGAAGGTGAAGCTCGCCGCCGAGCATGGCGCGGTCGGCTGCATCATCTATTCCGACCCAGCCGACGACGGCTTCGCCGCTGGCGACGCCTACCCGAAAGGCGCCTGGCGGCCAGACGAGGGGGTGCAGCGCGGCTCCATCCTCGACATACCGGTGCGCTCCGGCGATCCGCTCACGCCCAACGTCGGCGCGACGGCCGACGCCAAGCGGCTGCCGCTCGACAAGGCCGAGACGCTGATGAAGATCCCGGCGCTGCCGATCTCCTACGGCGACGCGCAGCCGTTCCTGGAGGCGCTGGCCGGCCAGGTGGCGCCGAAAGCCTGGCGCGGCGCGCTGCCGGTCACCTACCATGTCGGCCCCGGCCCGGCCCGCGCGCACCTTGTGGTGAAATCCGACTGGAGCCTGAAGCCGCTCTACGACGTCATCGCCGTCATGCCCGGCGCCGAGCGGCCCGACGAATGGGTGATCCGCGCCAACCATCGCGACGGCTGGGTGTTCGGCGCCTGGGACCCGCTCTCCGGCCAGGCGGCGATGCTGGAGGAGGCGCGCAGCATCGGCGCGCTCGCCAAGACTGGCTGGAAGCCGAAGCGCACCATCGTCTATGCCAGCTGGGACGGCGAGGAGCCGGGTCTGCTGGGCTCCAGCGAGTGGGCCGAGGCGCATGCCGACGAGCTGCGCGCCAAGGGCCTGCTCTACGTGAACTCCGACAGCAACACCCGCGGCGTATTGGCGGCCGGCGCCAGCTACGACATGCAGCGGCTGCTCTCCGAGGCCGCCGAGGACGTGAAGGATCCCGAAACCGGCGTCAGCGCCAAGGTGCGGGCCGCCGCCGCCATGCAGGTCGCAGCGCTGGCTGAAGGCGCGACCGACGAGGTGAAGCGCCGCGCCAGGGAGGCGGCGGCCGGCCCCGACCTGCCGATCCTGCCGCTGGGCTCCGGCTCGGACTACACGCCATTCGTCCAGCACCTGGGCGTCGCCTCGATCAACCTCGAGTACGCCGGCGAGGGCGAACAGGCCGGCGTCTACCACTCGCAGTACGACACCTTCGAGCACTTCGCCCGCTTCGGCGATCCGGGCATGATCTACGGCGTAGTGCTGGCCGAAACGGCCGGACGCCTCGTCCTGCGCACCGCCGACGCCGACGTCGCGCCGCTGCAGTTCGGCGATCTCGCCGCCAATCTCGCGGCCAACCTCGACGAGGTGAAGAAGCTCACCGACACGATGCGCGAGCGCTCGGTGACCACCGACCGACTGCTCGACCAGCACGCCTTCGAGCTCGCCGCCGATCCGACCAAGCCCAGCGCCCCGCCGCCGCGCGACGACGTCGTGCCGGCGCTCGACTTTGCCCCGCTGGAAACCGCGATCGCGAAACTGAAGGCGAGCGCAGGCTCTTACGACGCGGCGCTCGCCGCCGCCCCTGCGCTGCCCCCGGCGACGCGGGCCAGGCTCGACGGCGTGCTGATCGGCGTCGAGCGGGCGCTCACCGACCCGCGCGGCCTCCCTGGTCGGCCCTGGTATGTCCACCTGATCTACGCGCCCGGCCTCCTTACCGGCTACGGGTCCAAGACCCTGCCGGGTGTCCGCGAAGCCATCGAAGCCCGCCGCTGGGCCGAGGCGCAGGCGTACATCGGGCGCACGGCGGCTGCGGTCGACGCGGCGCGCGCACGGATCGATGCGGCGACCGCGATCGTGAAGGGCGGCTGACTCTCTCTCGCGAGTGTCATCGCGGACAAGCCACGCAGCGGCGCAGCGCGAGCTTCCGAGATGACACCATTGGGTTGGTGGTAACGGCTATTCGCGCGTATCGAAGCGGATGGCCCGGCGTCCGAAACCCGAGAAACCGAGTCGGCCGAGCCGTGGCGGCCGTCGACAGCCGGCGCGCGGCGGCAAGCGCCGAAACGACGGCGCTTTCCCGCCCGTCGGCGTCGCCGACGTGGTCGAGCGCGATGCGGACGGCGACCTCTACGTGCGCCCGACCAAGGCCGACGAGGGCGCGCCGCTCGCCCGCCTCGTCCCCGATCGCCGCGAGAGCGCCGCCGGGGCGCCCGGGCTGGGCGATCGGCTGCTGGTGCGCTTCGAGACGAGCGAGAGCGGCGAGGTCGAGGCCAGGTTGATCAAGCGGCTCGGCCAGAGTGCGCACCGGATCCTCGGGGTCGTGCGCAAGGCGCGCCACGAGGTGCGCATCGAGCCCGTCGACCGCCGTTCCAGGGAGAGCCTGCTGATCCCCGAGGTCGAGGGCCGCGACCTGCGGGACGGCGACCTCGTGCTCGCCCAGGTCGGCGGCAACGCCGAGCGGCGCTATGGGCCGAAACGCGGCAAGGTGCTGGAGGTGGTCGGCCGCGAGGACGACCCGCGCGCCGCTTCGCTGCTGGCGATCCACGCGCACGGCATCCCGACCGGCTTCTCGCGCGAGGCCGAGGCCGAGGCCGCAGCCGCCGAGCCCCCTACCCTCGCCGGCCGCACCGACCTCAGGCAGCTGCCGCTGGTCACCATCGACCCGCCCGACGCGCGCGACCACGACGATGCGGTCTACGCCGAACCGGACGAGGACCCGCGCAACGCCGGCGGCTGGATCGTCTGGGTCGCCATCGCCGACGTCGCCGCCTATGTGCGCCCTGGCTCGGCGCTGGACACGGTCGCGCGCGACAAGGCCAACAGCGTCTACTTCCCCGACCGCGTCGAGCCGATGCTGCCGGAGGTGCTGTCGGCCGGCCTCTGCTCGCTGCGCGAAGGCGAGCCGCGCGCCTGCCTCGCGGTGCGGATGGTGTTCGACAAGGCCGGCAAGAAGCGCTCGCACCGCTTCCACCGCGGCCTGATGCGCTCGGCCGCCAAGCTCTCCTACGAGGAGGCGCAGGCCGCCATCGACGGCCGCCCGGACGAACGCGCCGCGACGCTGATGGGCCGCGTGCTGACGCCGCTGTTCGAGGCCTATGCCGTGCTGAAGGCGGGCCGCGACGCGCGCGCGCCGCTGGAGATCGAGTCGTCCGAGCGGCGCATCCATTTCGGCGCCGACGGCAAGATCGCCGCGATCGTGCCGCGCGCCTCGCTGCCGGCTCACAAGCTGATCGAAGAGTTCATGATCCAGGCCAACGTCGCGGCCGCCGAGACGCTGGAGCAGCGCCGCACGCCGCTGATCTACCGCGTGCACGACACGCCCAGCGACGAGAAGATCACCTCGCTGGTCGACTTCCTCGACACGCTGGGCATCAAGTGGAGCAAGGGTCAGCGGCCGACCACCGAGCGCTTCGACCAGCTGCTGGCGCAGACCCGCGGCGGTCCGCATGCGGACATCGTCAACGAGGTGGTGCTCCGCAGCCAGATGCAGGCGATCTACGACACCGACAACATCGGCCACTTCGGCCTCAACCTCGACCGCTACGCGCACTTCACGTCGCCGATCCGCCGCTACGCCGACCTCGTCGTGCATCGCGGGCTGATCCGCGCGCTCGGCCTCGGCGACGATGGCCTCGCCGAGACCGACATCGCGCGGATGAAGGACACCGCCGAGCGGATCACCATGGCCGAGCGGCGCGCCATGGCCGCCGAACGCGACGCCACCGACCGCTATGTCGCGTCGTTCCTCGCCGAGCGGGTGGGCGCCGAATTCGAGGGCCGGATCACCGGCGTCACCCGCTTCGGCCTCTTCGTGCGGCTGGCCGAGACCGGCGCCGACGGCCTGGTGCCGATCGCCACGCTGGGAACCGAATACTTCCGCCACGACGAGCGCGCCCACGCCCTGGTCGGCGATCGCTCCGGCGCTCAATGGCGGCTCGGCCGCGAGGTCGAGGTTCGGCTGAGGGAAGCCACGCCGATCACCGGCGGCCTGCTGCTCGAGATGCTGAGCGAGCCGGAAGCCGGCGACGCCGCGGCGCCGCGCCGTCCCGGCCGCCCGCCGCCCCGCCCCACCGGCGGCCGCTACCCGCGCGGAAGGCGACGGTGACCGTGCGTCACGCTTGCAGCCGTCATCGGCGCACGCCAAAGTCAAACCATGGCCGAACAAGCGTTTGACTCACACCCGGATACCCCCAGGTTGCCGCCGCGCGCCAAGGGGCAGCGCCCCGTCCGTCCGCGTGACGCCGCCACGCTGATCGTGCTGCGCCGCGATGGTCCCAGGCCCCGCGTGCTGATGGGCCGTCGCCATGGCGGCCACAGCTTCATGCCCGACAAGTGGGTGTTCCCGGGCGGGCGCATCGACCCGGCCGACTTCCGCCCGCCGGTGGCCGCCGAGCTCAGGCCGGCGGTGGCCGAGAGCCTTGCCCGCGCCGGCGGCGATCCGAGGCGCACCCGCGCGCTGGCGCTGTCCGCCATCCGCGAGACCTTCGAGGAGACCGGCCTGCTGCTGGCCAGGCCCGGCCAGGGCAGCGTCAAGACCGGTCCCTGGAAGGAGTTCCTGGCGCAGGGCGTGCTGCCCGACCTATCGGCGGTGGACTTCATCGCCCGCGCCGTCACCCCGCCGATGGTGCCCAAGCGCTTCGACGCGCGCTTCTTCATGGCCGACGCCGAGAACCTGGTCAGCCTGGAGCGCCAGGCCGACTGCGGCGAGCTCGACGAGATCGCCTGGTTCGAGCTGGAGGCGGCGCTGGCGCTCGACCTGCCGACGGTCACCGAGTTCGTGCTGAAGGAGATCCCGCTGCGTCTGGCCGACACCACCCGCCCGATCCCCGACTGGCGCATGCGTCGCGGCCAGCGCGGCATGACGTCGAAGTAGCCGCCGCCACCGCCGCGCCGTTTCGCCGCTTGACGCTGCGTCGCGGCGCAAGCACACATTGCGCCGCCGCAAACTGGGGGGACGATGAGCGTCCTGCAGCGCAGCTCGAGTTCGCTCGCCGAGCTTTTCGACCACAACCTCATCCACCTGCGCGACATGGCGCTGGTGGAGTTCCTGACCTACTTGCTGGTCGGGGCGGCGCTGTTCGCGCTGGCGCTCTTTCTCTACAGCCGCGGCGCCTTGCGCATGATGATCCGCGCGCCCGGCCCCAGGCCCGCTCAGGTGCACCGCGAGGTCTATAACTCTGCCCTCAGCGTGGTGCTCTACAACGGCGTGCAGCTGGTCACGCGCATCTTCGTGCTGGCGTTCGGCTACATCATCACGCTGAACAAGCCGATGCCGCTCTGGGAGCTGGCGCTCAGCTTCCCGCTCGTGCTCGTCGTGCACGACGCCTACTTCTACTGGACGCACCGGTGGATGCATCACCCGATGCTCTTCCGCACCTTCCACTGGGAGCACCACAAGAGCCAGGCGCCGACCGTCTTCACCGCCTACTCGTTCGCGATCCCCGAGGCGCTCGTGCAGGGCCTGTTCGGCGTCTTCTACGTGGCGCTGTTCCCGGCCACCTTCGCCACGCTGATCTTCTTCCAGTTCGTGGAGATCCTGCACAATCTGGCGATCCACTCGGGGTTCGATCCGTTCCCGCGCGCGCTGGTCACGCATCCGCGCTGGGGCTGGCTGGCCGGCCCAACCTATCACGACCTGCACCACCGCACCTCGCGCGGCAACTACGGCCTCTACACCCGGTTCTGGGACCGGCTCTGCAAGACCGAGCACCCGGATTTCGTGCGCGTCTACGACTACGTGCACTCGCCGCAGAACGACGGGATGGCCTATCGCAAGGTGCTGGGCCGCGCTGCGTTCAGCGCGCAGACCGAAGGCGCGTCTGGCCGCGGCGGCGGCGCCCCGCAGACCGGGGGCGCGTCCGGCTGACGGGCTGCGGCCGCGAGCAGCGCCAAAGCAGCGCCCCGCCGCATTGACTTCGGGGCGGCGATTCGTATTGTCCGCGCCTTTCGAATTTCCGGCCGCCTGCGCCGGCTGAGGACCTGCGCTCATGGCGAAACCCGCATCGATCAAGATCCGCCTGAACTCGTCGGCGGACACCGGCTTCTTCTACGTCACCAAGAAGAACGCCCGCACCATGACCGAGAAGCTCGTGCTGAAGAAGTACGATCCGGTGGCCAAGAAGCACGTCGAATTCCGCGAAGGCAAAATCAAGTAGCCTTCGCCGTGGGAACCCGAGCCGGGAACCCGATCGCCGCCTCGTGAATTTGAACCGGCGCCGCCGAAGCTTGGCGGCGCGGGGATTGTTGAGGCGTGACAGCACAAGACCAAGCAGGCGTCGTCCCGACGGGCGCGCCGGGCCTAGATTACGTCATGGCGGGTGGCTACGCCCGCGCCAGGCTGCATCTGATCGAGGGCGCGCCGGGCGCCGGCAAGACCACCCTCGCGCTGCAGTTCCTGATGGATGGGCGCGACTGCGGCGAGCGCTGCCTCTACGTCTCGCTCTCGGAGACGCGCGCCGAGCTGATCGCCAGCGCGGCCAGCCATGGCTGGTCGCTGGACGGCATCGATATCTTCGAGCTGGTGCCGCCGGAGCTGACGCTCGACCCGAAGCGCGACCAGACCGTGCTTTACGCCTCCGACCTCGAGCTCGGCGAAACGGTCGACATGGTGATGAAGGAGGTCGAGCGGCTGAAGCCGCATCGCGTGGTGTTCGACAGCGTCGCCGAGATCCGGCTGCTCTCGCAGAGCGCGCTGCGCCACCGCCGCCAGATCCTGGCCCTGAAGCACTTCCTGGCCAAACTCGACTGCACCGCCCTCTTCCTCGACGACATGACCCAGGAAATCGAGGAGACCAGCCTGCACAGCCTTGCGCACGGCGTCGTGCGGCTGCAGCAGCAGGCGCTGATGTTTGGCGGCGACCGACGGCGACTGCGGGTGTTCAAGCTGCGCGGGCGCGAGTTCAAGGGCGGCTTCCACGACTACGTCATCCGCCGCGGCGGCCTGACCATCTTCCCGCGCCTGATCGCCGCCGAGCACCACGCCGACTACTCCGATGAGGAGCCCGTCTGCAGCAGCATCGCCGAGCTCGATCGTCTGCTGGGCGGCGGGCTCGACCGCGGCACCGGCACGCTCGTCATCGGGCCGGCCGGCTCCGGCAAGTCCTCGTTGACGCTGCAGTTCCTGGCCGCCGCCATGGACCGTGGCGAGAAGGCGCTGGTGGTGTCGTTCGACGAGACGCGCCGCGTGCTGCTGAAGCGCGGCGGCGGCATGGGCGTCGACCTGGCGGAGTACGAGCGCGCCGGCCTGCTCTGCCTGGAGCACGTGGACCCCGCCGAGCTCTCGCCCGGCGAACTGACGGCCATGATCCGCGACCGAGTCGAATCCGGCGCCGGCATCGTCGTGCTGGACTCGCTCTCCGGCTACCAGAACGCCATGCCGGAGGAGACCTACCTCACCCTGCAGATGCACGAGCTGCTGAGCTATCTCGGCCAGCAGGGCGTGGTGACCATCATGATCCTCGCCCAGCACGGCCTGGTCGGCGCCATGCAGACCACGATCGACCTCACCTACCTCTCCGACACGGTGCTGCTGCTGCGCTTCTTCGAGGCGGGCGGGCGCGTCCGCCGCGCGCTTTCGGTGATGAAGAAGCGCACCGGAGGACACGAAACGACGATCCGGGAGTTCCTTATCGACAGCCAGGGCCTGCGCGTGGGTCCGGTGTTGTCGGAGTTCCAAGGCGTGCTGACCGGCGTTCCCACCTTCTCCGGCGCGGGAGCCTCGCTTCTCCAGGCGAGGCCGGATGCCGACTGAGCTGGCCGCAGGACCGATCCTGGTGCTGGCGCCGGTCGGGCGCGATGCGAAGGTCATCGCCGGCATGGTCAGCGCAGCCGGCCTCGAGGCCGACACCATCGCCAGCTTCGACGATCGCCGCGTGGGCCTCGGCGAGGCCGCCGGCCTGGTGGTCGCCGAGGAGGCGTTCGAGCGGCTGGACCCGCAGCCGCTGCGCGCCTTCCTGGAGACCCAGCCGCCCTGGTCGGACTTCCCGATCATCCTGTTGCGCAACCGCGAGGCGCCGGTCCGGCCGCACACCCAGGCCTCCATCGAGCGGCTCGGCAACGTCACGGTGCTGGAGCGCCCGCTGCACCCGATCAGCCTGGTCAGCGCCGCGCGCTCGGTCGTGCGGACCCGCCGCCGCCAGCGCGACGCCGAGGCGATGCTGCTGGAGCAGCTGCGCACCGCCCAGTCGCTGCGCGAGAGCGAAGAGCGCTTCCGGGGCCTCGCCGACCAGCTGGAGCGGCGCGTGCAGGACCGCACCGCCGAGCTTGCCGCCGCCAACCGCCAGCTGCTGGCCGAGATGGCCGAGCGCGAGCGGGTCGAAGCGACGATGATGCACATGCAACGCCTGGAGGCGGTCGGCCAGCTGACCGCCGGCGTCGCGCACGACTTCAACAACCTGCTGACGGTGGTGCTCGGCAACCTGGCGCGGCTGGAAAAGAGCGCGGCCGCCGACGACCGGCGCCGCCTCGCCATGATGCGCATCGCCGCCGAGCGCGGCGCCAAGCTGACCCGCCAGCTGCTCGCCTTCTCGCGCCGCCAGAAGCTGGAGCCGAAGCCGGTCGACCTCAACGACGCCATCCTCTCGCTGCTGGACCTCTTGCGGAGCACGCTGGGCGGTGCGGTGACGCTGGAGACGCGGCTGCGCTCGGACCCCTGGCCGGCGCTGGTCGATCCGACCCAGATCGAGATGATCATCCTCAACCTCGCGATCAACGCGCGCGACGCGATGGAGGCCGGCGGGCTCATCTCGCTGGAGACCGAGAATGTGACGATCGGCCATCCGCGCACCCGGCCGGAGGAGCCGGAGCCGGGCGAGTACGTGATGCTCTGCGTGCGCGACAACGGCAGCGGCATGGACGAAGCGGTGCTGGCCCGCGCGTTCGAGCCGTTCTTCACCACCAAGGAGGTTGGGCGCGGCTCCGGCCTCGGCCTCAGCCAGGTGCTGGGGCTGTGCAAGCAGTCCGGCGGCGGCGTCAGGATCGACACCGAGGTCGGCGTTGGCACCAGCGTTTGCATCTTCCTGCCCCGCGCCCAGTCGGCGGCCTCGGCGACGCAGCGCCACGCGTTCCTGTCGCAGAGCCTCGAGGCCAAGGACGCCGCGATCCTGCTGGTCGACGACGACGAGGCGGTCCGCGACACCACCGCCCACATGCTGCGCGAGCTTGGCTTCACGGTGATCCAGGTCGGCAGCGGCGGCGGCGCGCTGGAGATCCTGGACTCCGAGCGCCGCATCGACCTGATGCTGGTCGACTTCGCCATGCCCGGCATGAACGGCGCCGAGGTGGCCCGCGCCGCCGCCGCCAAGCGTCCCGGTCTACCGATCCTGTTCGTCACCGGTTACGCGGACATCTCTGCGATGACCAACGTCGGCCACCAGGTGCTGCGCAAGCCGTTCGAGGAACGCGAGCTCGCCGAGCGCCTCGCCAAGGCGCTGGGCGCCGGCGCCGCCTGCCAAGGCGCGTAGGCGGCAGGGCTGAGCGCGGCCTCAGGCCTTCCGCGCTTCCAGCCAGAACATCGGCTGTCCCACGCCGAGCGTGCCGCGGCCGTGCAGCGCCGCGAGACGTGGACGCCAGTCCTCGCGCGGCGCGCCGGGCAGCACCCAGGGCAGGTTGGCCAGATACCAGGCGAGCGCCCCGACGTCGGCGAAGCTGATCCGCGCCTCGCCCTCCCCGCTCGCGACCACCCGCAGCCCGGCGGCGCGCACCTGCCGCTGCGCTTCAACAAGGTTCCAGGCCGCACGGGCGGATCGCGGCGCGAGGCCCAGCAACTTCCTCAGCGGCGCGTCGAAGTCGCCGCCGATCTGCTGCGTCAGGAAGCAGCCGCCCGCGGCGAGCACGCGCGTCACCTCGGCGGCGACAAACGACTCGTGGCGGTTGGTGACGAGCTGGAACGCCGCGTCGGCGAACGGCAGGCTGGGCAGGCGGGCGGCGCCCGCCTGGTCCGCGTTGTCCGGCGCGCCTTGCACCGCCACGACCCCCACGCCAAGCGGGGCCAGCCGCGCCTGGGCGACCGCGACGTTGGGCGTCCAGCCTTCGGTGGCGACGGTGCGGCCTCGCCGAAACGGCCGCCGGCTCAGCCATTCGCCGCCGCCGGTCCCCATGTCGAGCAGGTCGGGAGAGCTCCGGACCCGCGCGTCGGCCAGCGCGTCGAAGTCCCACGGCGGCGCGAACGCGATCCGGCCGTCGTAGCTGATATCCCAGCCGACCAGTGGCCGCCGCTCCGCCTCGTCCAGCAGGTCATCGAGCGTTCGAGCCGCGTCAGCCATCCGCAACCGTAGCGCTTGACGCCCTCCGCGTCAGCGGGCCGCAATGGCGGCAACACATCGCCATACATCGTCAGGGGGAACCCATGGCCTACGAGGGATATCAGCTGCTGCGCGTCGCGCGGGACGGCCGCATCGTCACCGCGACCGTCGACAATCCGCCGATCAACCTGATCACGCTGGAGCTGTTCGGCGAGCTGGCGCGCCTCTCGCAGGAGGTGGCCGACGACAGGGACGCGACCGTCTTCGTGCTGAAGAGCGCCAATCCCGACTTCTTCCTCGCCCACTTTGACGTCGCCGCCATCCTCTCGTTCCCGATCGACCGGCCAGCCGAGCGGGCCGAGCCCGGCGCCAACGCCTACCACGCGATGTGCGAGCGCTTCCGCACGATGGACAAGGCGACTATCGCGCAGATCGAGGGCCGGGTCGGCGGCGGCGGCAGCGAGCTCTCGATGAGCTTCGACATGCGCTTCGGCGTCATCGGCAAGACCGTCGTCAACCAGATGGAGGCGCCGCTCGGCATCCTGCCCGGCGGCAGCGGCACCCAGCGCATGCCGCGCCTGATCGGCCGCCACCGTGCGCTCGAGGTGATCCTCGGCGGCATCGACCTCGACGCGGCGACCGCCGAGCGCTGGGGCTACCTCAACCGCGCACTGCCGGCCGCCGAAGTCGGGCCCTACGTCGACGCGCTCGCCCGGCGGATCGCGTCGTTCCCGCCCGAGGCGGTGCGCCTGGCCAAGCAGTCGGTGAACGCCTCGGATCTCCCGCTCGAGGAGGGCCTCGTCGAGGAGAGCTACCTCTTCCAGAAGTCGATCCGCACCGACGGCGCGCGCCGCAACATGGCCCGCTTCCTGGAAATCGGCGGCCAGACCCGCGACGGCGAGCTCCGCATCGGCGACCTCAACGCCGAGCTGGGTGGCTAACCGTCCGTCTCGCTCTGCCGCGCCAGCGCGCGCTGGAAGCCGTCGCGCTCCTTCAGGCGGTCGAGGTAGCGGCGGCAGTTGGGCTTGTAGCGCTCGTGAAGATCCAGCGTCTCGCCGAGGTAGAGTGCGAAGTGGACCGCGATGTCGGCGATGGTGAAGCGGTCCGCGCAGAGGTAGTCGCGGCCCTCCAGCGCCGCCTCCACGCAACGCAGGCGCGACAGGTACCAGATCGAGTAGTCCTCGACCGCCTGCGGCAGCCGGCGCTCGCGTGGCTCCAGGCGCGAGTAGCGCAGCACGATGGTCTGCGGGAAGGTCAGCGTGGCGTCGCTGCGATAGAGCCAGTTCAGGTAGTCGCCGTAGGCCGGATCGGCCGGGTCGACCCGCAGGTCGTTGGGCGCATGGCGCTCGGCCAGGTAGTGGCAGATGCCGCTCGACTCCGTCATCGTCAGCCCGCCGTCGACGAAGGTCGGCACGGTGCCCAGCGGGTTGATGGCGAGGTAGCCCGGATACTCCGTGCGCGGCGGGAAGCGCATGTTCACCAGCTCGTAGTCGAGCCCGAGCTCCTCCAGCGCCCACAGCGGCCGGAACGAGCGCGCATCGCTGCAGTGATAGAGCCTCATAGGTTCGCCGCCCCCTCGTTCTGCTTCGACGCCAGGAAATGCCAACCTTACGCCGCGTCGCGAAAGCCTCGGCGCTTTCCAGCGCCGAAATCCCTCTCTAGACGTGAAACAACTGTTCGGACGCCGCAACCAGGCGCCCGGCTCGGAGAGGACCCGTCATGGCGCGCATGAAGTTCGGCTGCTTTCTCGCCCCCCACCATCCGATCGGCGAGAACCCGATCCTGCAGTTCCGCAGCGACCTCGCGCTCGCCCAACGCCTCGACGAGCTCGGCTTCGACGAGTTCTGGTGCGGCGAGCACCATTCGTCCGGCTGGGAGATGATCGACTGCCCGGAGATGTTCCTGGCCGCCGCCGGCGAGCGCACTCACCGCATCAAGCTCGGCACGGGCGTGATCTCGCTGCCCTACCACCATCCCTACAACGTCGCCCAGCGGATGGTGCAACTCGACCTGATGACCAATGGCCGGGCGATCTTCGGCTCCGGCCCGGGCGCCCTGCCCTCCGACGCCTTCGCGCTCGGCATCGACCCGATGGTGCAGCGCGACCGCCAGGACGAGGCGATCGGCGTGATCAAGCGCCTGATGAAGGGCGAACGGGTCACCCACGAAAGCGAGTGGTTCACGCTGCGCGACGCGCGCCTGCAGCTCTTTCCGGTGCAGGACGACATGGAGTTCGTGGTCGCCTCGCAGATCAGCCCGTCAGGCATGACGCTGGCCGGCAAGTATGGCGCGGGCGTCTTGTCGATCGGCTCGATGTCGGAAGCCGGGCTCAACGCGCTGCCGACCCAGTGGGGCTTCGCCGAGGACGCCGCCGCCAAGCACGGCCAGACCGTCGACCGCAAGAACTGGCGCGTGGTGCTGACCTGGCACCTCGCCGAGAGCCGCGCGGAGGCCGAGCGCCAGGCCGGCAAGGGCCTGATGCGCTGGCACAACGAGTACAATGTGGCCACCCTGCAGCGCCCGGGCGCGGAGGCCTATTCGTCGCCGGAGGACGCGATCCAAAAGACGGCGCGCGCGGACGGCGCGATCAGCGTGATCGGCACGCCCGACGAACTGGTCGCCAACATCAAGAAGCTGATCGATCTCTCCGGCGGCTTCGGCACGGTGATCGGCTTCGCGCACGACTGGGCCAATCGCGAGGACACCCTGCGCAGCTGGGACCTGGTGGCCCGCTACGTGGTCCCGGAAATCAACAACTACGTCGACGGCCTGCGCACCTCGCGCCAGTACCTGATCGATCATCGGGAGTCGTTCGAGCGCGCCGGCCAGGCGATCATGACCAAGATCATGGAGAACGAAAAAGCCGCCGAGGCGCTGAAGGAAACCCGCCGCGCCATGATGGCCACCACGGGCGGCCACACGCCTGACCTGGAGAAGGCAAAGTCGAAAGCCGACTGACTGGCCTCCTGAAGCGGCCACGCGTCAGGGGAAATCGCGGCGGACCTCCAGGGTGACGGACGTCGGCCGCTGCGGCGTGGTCTGCGGGAAGTCGCGGAAGCTGAACGGGTTGCCGTAGGCGAAGGTGTCGCCGAGGCCGGTGAGCGGCGCGCGCAGGAAGAGGCTGAGCGTCCAGTCCCGGTCGATCAGCTGCGCCGAGGCCCGTCCCGTCGCATAGTCACCCATCCGCGCCGACGTGGTGGCGTCGAGCGTCAGCCGCGAAGCGCCGACGTAGGCGAGCGAGGCCTCGAGTCGCAGCACCAGCGACCCGCCGAGGGATCGCTCGTACTGCGCGGAGGTCGCGCCGGAGAAGGTCGCGGCGCCGGGGAGGCCGTTGTCCGGAGCGGAGGCGAATGCGGGGCTCGGGTGCGTCAGATCGGGCTCGCTGACGATCGCATTCGCCTGCAGTCGCCAGTGCTCTGCGGGTCGGACGTCGGCCTCGAGCTCGGCGCCGAAGTCGCGTCCGTCGCCCAGGTTGGCGGTGTAGGGAAGACCATCGGGCAGCAGCTGATTGCTCTGCACGCGGTTCCAGACCATGTAGAACGCGGCGGCGCGGATCTGCGCCAGGCCGCCGGCCGTGTCGGCCTTGGCGCCGGTCTCGAAATTCCACAGTTCGTCACCGCTGTAGCGCCGCTGTGGCTCGGGTCCAGTCGGGTCGGCCGAGAAGACCTGGCCGACCAGGCCGGCGGTGTTGAAGCCGCCCGACCGGTAGCCCTCGGAGGCCTGGGCGTAGAGGGTAAGATCGCGGCTCGGCGTGAAGCGCAGCACCGCCTGCGGCGCGATGCCCGACGACCCGGTCGCGCCGGCGAACGAGCCCGAGAGCATCGCGAGCGGCTGGGCCGTCGCGGCGTGGGTGTCGGTCCAGACCCGGAAGGCGCGCCCGCCGAGCGACAGCGACCAGTTTCGATCGAACGCGTAGGTGACCTGGCCGAACAGCGCCAGTTCGTCGATCGTGTCGGCGCGCTGCTGACGGTAGGCGGTCGCCATGGCCCCGCTCGGACCGAGCGGGGCCGTCAGGGTCTGCGACAGGTCATCGTCGCTGATGCTCTGGAACAGGCCGGCCAGCCACTCCACGCGCCCGTTCGCCGTGGAGGTGAGGGTGAATTCGTTGACCAGCAGCCGAGCGCCGTTCGCCTCGTCGAACGGGCTCCGCGCCGGGGCGCTGCCTGGAACGAACTGCGGCAGGGCGAGCGAGGCGTCGTAGCGGCTGTCGAACTGGTGCCGAACGAAAGAGCTGGTCATCGCGAGGTCGGCCCAAGGCAGGTGACCGTTCACGTTGAGCGTCACGGCGAGGAAGTCGTTGTCGTGCGGCTCCTGCAGGAAGAGGTCGCGCGACAGCGGGCCGATGCTCGGCTGGGCGTAATGGGTGTCGGCCGAGTTGAGCGTCTGATAGGCCACGCTCGCCGTTGCGGACCAGTTGGCGGAGATGCGCCAGGTCGCCGCCCCGCGCAGGCCGATCCGCCCGACCTCGTTGACGTTCGTCAGGCCGAGGTTGGCGTCGTCGATGTAGCCGCCGATCCGGTCTTCGTAGCCGACGAGACGGACGGCCAGCTTGCCCGGGACCACCGGCGCGTTCAGCATGCCGTCGACCGACCAGCCCGGCGCCGAACCCTGCGTGGCCGTCCCGCTCGCGTCCGCCTCGGCCGACCAATGGTCGAGGTCCGGCCTGTTCGTCGTGAGCAGCACTATCCCGGCGATGGAGCCGGCGCCGTAGAGGGCGCCTTGCGGGCCGCGCAGCACCTCCACCCGATCGATGTCGACCAGCTTCAGGTCAGGATCGGGCGCGTTGTAGGTGATCCGCGCGCCGTCCAGATAGAGTCCGACCGTGGACTGCGTCTCGCCGGTCAAGGGGCCGTCTGACAGGCCGCGCAGGAACAGCTTGTCCCTCCCCGGACCCAGATCCGTCATGCCGAGGCCAGCGACCAGGGGGACCAGATCCGCCACATCGTGGGCGCCGATCGCTGTCAGGTCGGCGCCCGTGACCACGGTGGCGGAAAAGGCGGCGCGGCTCAGGGCGACAGGGCGGCGCCCCGCGGTCACGACGATCTCCGGCAGGGGGACCTCGGCCGGAGCTGCGGCTGCGACGGTGCGCTCGCGAGCCGGCGGCGGGCCGGGACGTGGCGCGGCGCTGACGACGACGGCGTCGGGTCCCACGAACCGATACGCACAGCGTGTCCCGGCCAGCAGGCGACCGAGGGCCTCGCGCGGTAGCAGGCGACCCTGAACACCCCTCGACGGGCTGCACGCCTCGACATGCTGGAGGGCGACCGAGAGGCGCGCCTGCACGGCGAACTGCGCCAGCGCCGCCGCGAGCGGGCCAGGCGGCACGCGGAACTGCGTCTCGGCGGGCGCGGCGCACGCTTGACCCGCCCAGGCAAGAGCGATCCCAGCCCCCAACAGAGCGCTCAGGGGTCTGGCACGGGCGATTGCGGCCAAGGCGGCTCCGGGTTGACTACCTCGGCCTTAGCACGATGGCCCCCGGGTCGCGAACGACGCGGACTGCCAGGAACTCGCCAAGACGCCGGACAACGGCGTCTTCGTTGTCGAGCACAAGCACGCCGGAGAAACGAAGCGAGGCCGCCGCGCCCTCGACGCGGACGGGCGTCGGGAAATCGCGGCTGAGATCGGCCGCCACTGCCGTCAGGGGCCGGTCTCGATAGACCAGGTAGCCCTTCGTCCAGGCGAACGCGTCGGCAGGGTCGACCAGCGCGGCGGACGACGCCTCGGCGCCGACCCGGTGAGTCAGCTGCCAGCCTGGCGTCAGTCGGAACCGATCCTGCCCGGCGGACCCGGCCACCTCCACGACGCCGCTGGCCACCGTCACCCTCAACTCGTCCTCGGCCTTCGAGATGTCGAAACGCGTGCCAACGACGGTGACCGTGCGGTCGGCGACGGTCACCGTGAACGGATGGGCGGGGTCCTTGGCGACCTCGAACGTCGCCTCGCCGCTATCCAGCGCGACGTCGCGGTGGCCTCGGCCGACGCGGGCGGTCAGCCGGGACGCGCCACCCAGCCAGATCGTGCTCCCGTCGGCCAGCCGGATCAGGCGGCTCTCGCCGGCGGCGGTGCTGTACGCTTGCGCCGGCGGCGCGCTCCAGCGCGAGACCAACATCGCGCCGATGGCCAGGATGGCGATGAAGCTCGCCGCGAGACCCGCCGGAACGATCCAGGCGGGCCGCCGCCGATCGGGCGATCGCGCGATGAGCGGCGCTTGCGGGCGAGATGGGTCGGCGGCAAGCCGCGCCAGCGCTGGATCGTCGAACGCGAGCCAGACGCGCTCCGCCCACTCGTATGCCTGCTGATGCTCCGGCGAGACAGCGAGCCAGGCCTCGAGCGCCAGCCAGTCCTCGTCGCGCGCGCCGGCCGCATGGACCCGGAGCGCCCAGGCCGCGGCCTCGGCCCCCAGTGCGTCTCCGTCCTCGCGCTTGTCGGTCGTGCTCATGGGCGCCTGCGCGTCGCGGATGCGACGGCCCTTGTCGTCATGACGACACCGCAGAAGTTCGTCCTCATGCCCCGTCCTCCGGACCGATCAGGGCCATGAGCTGCTGCACGGCGGCTATGATGTGCTTCTCGACGGCGCTGCGTGAGACGCCCATCCGCAGCGCAGTCTCGGCGTGGCTCAAGCCCTCGAGCTTGTGCAGGACGAAGGCCCGCCGTCGCTGCGGCGGCAGCGCGTCGAGCGCCGCCAACAGCCGAGCCAGACGCTGGCGGGCCGCCGCGACGGCGTCGGCGGGCGGCTCATCGGCAGCCGCCTCGCCGCCGACCTGGGTGGCGCCGGTTCGCCGCCAGGCTTCGTCGCGCGCCGCCGAGCGCCGCTGTTGCTTGAGCCGGTCAAGCATCAGGTTCGTGCCCAGCCGATAGAGGTAGGCGGCGGGGCTCTCGACCTGACCCGCCGTCGTCGAAGCCAGTCGCAGCGCCATGTCCTGCACGATGTCCTCAGCCAGCGCCTGAGACCCGAGGCGAAGCGTGAAATAGCGGAGCAGATCCTCGCGTTTGCGCAGGTAGGCCGCCATCAGCGGCGATGCAGGCTCTTCGTCCAACCGCGCGCTTCCCAACGATCCAACGATCAGGCGAGCCCCTCCCGCTGCAAGGAGCGCCGCTCGCGTCTCGACCGTCCGCGCGGGCCGGCGGCCGCCGCATCGGCCCAGCTTGCGCCGGTGTCAAGCCAGGGGGGATCGGCGCCGCACTCGCCGCGCGCGAAGCAAATCGCCGGCGCGACCTGCGGCGGCGCCGCTTCGGCGTCGTCCTAGCAGTCACAACATCGTTCGGAGCGCCGGCGATGACCGGTTCGGGGGGGAGGTGAAAGCGGCGGGCGGCCGCGCACGCGGCGGCCGC
>DATNEH010000040.1:0-11604 GCA_035553015.1 Caulobacteraceae bacterium
TTGGAGAGGCTCTCGCGCATCTCACCGAGCGTGCGTAGCGGCGTCAGCTGGCGCTTCGGCGGCGGCGGCATCAGGTTGGGGATGTGGCGGTGGGTGCCGATCGCCGAGATCAGGATGAAGACGAAGATGATCGCGCCGGCCGCAATGCCGTAGCGGCCGTAGCCGGCCGGGTTCAGCTGGCCGACGCGATGGGTCGCGTCCGGGGTCAGGAAGACGGCGTAGGCAAGGTAGTTGACCGTCAGCCCGCCGACCCAGCCGAAGAAGAAGCGATAGCTGAGCAGCACCGAGCGCTGCTCGTACCCGGTGGAGAACTCCGCTGACAGCGCCGAGCTCGGCACCTCGAACAGCGACGACAGCGTGCGGATGACGATCGCGGTGACCAGCAGGTAGCCGAACATCGCCATGCCCTGCCAGTGCGGCGGGTTCCAGAGCGCCAGGTAGGCAATCCCGAACGGCGCGGCGACCGCATACATATAGGGATGGCGCCGGCCCCAGGGGCTGCGGGTGTTGTCCGACAGCTGGCCGATCAGCGGGTCGATGCAGGCGTCGAAGACGAGTGCGATCAGCGCCGCCAGCGCCACCAGCTGCGCCGGCACGCCCATCACCTGGTTGTAGAAGAACACCAGGAAATAGCTGAAGCCGTTGTCCTTGACCCCGAACGCGACCGAGCCGGAGCCGTAGAGCCAGCGGGTCGGCCGGTCGACCTCGCGCCTGGCCTGGGCCGCTGCGGCCCCGGCGGCCCCAGCCGCGGCGCCCGCGGCTTCATCCGCCGGCGTCACGGTCAAGCGCAGACATCCATCGCAGACGCGGCGGCGCGGTCCGAAAGGAAACTCATGAGCGTTCGTCCCGTCCGGCGTCTTCGCGCCGTCGGGAACGCACCATAGCGGCCTCTACGTTCGCCGCCAGCCCTGGCCGGTCGGGAGGCGCGGTCGCCGTCACGTGTTCCCCTCCCCGCGCGGGGAGGGGCGCGCTGACTGGCTGCCCGGCGTTGTTACTCCGCCGCCGCGCGCGCCTGCAGCACCGCGTCGATGTCCGCGGCAGAATGGCGCTCGGCGAGCCCGGGCGGATCGCCCCAGGGCCGGTTGACCAGCACGCCGCGCTTCACCGCCGGCCGGTCGCCGATCTCCTTGGTCCAGCGCTGCAGGTGCTTGTACGAGCCGACGTCCAGGAATTCCCCCGCGCCGTACATCAGCCCGCGGGCCGTGCCGCCGTACCAGGGCCACACCGCCATGTCGGCGATCGTGTAGTCGCTCCCGGCCAGGAACTGCGCCTGCGCCAGCCTCCGGTCGAGCACGTCGAGCTGGCGCTTCACCTCCATCGCGTAGCGGTCGATGGCGTATTCGATCTTGGTCGGCGCGTAGGCGTAGAAGTGGCCGAACCCGCCGCCGAGGTAGGGCGCGCTGCCCATCTGCCACATCAGCCACGACAGCGTCTCGGCGCGCGCCTTGCCCGAGACAGGGCCTGGCGCCGGCAGGAAGGCGCCGAACTTCTCGGCCAGGTGCAGCAGGATCGCGCCCGACTCGAAGACCCGGAACGGCTCCGGCCCCGAGCGGTCCATCAGCGCCGGGATCTTCGAGTTCGGGTTCACGTCGACGAAGCCCGACCCGAACTGGTGGCCGTCGATGGCGATCGTCCAGGCGTCGTACTCGGCGTCCGCGTGGCCCGCCGCCAGCAGCTCCTCGAACATGATGGTGACCTTCTGGCCGTTCGGGGTGGCCAGCGAATACAGCTGGAACGGGTGCTTGCCGACCGGCAGCGCCTCTTCGCTGGTCGGGCCGGCGATCGGCCGGTTGATGTTGGCGAAGCGGCCCCCGCTCTCCTTATTCCAGGTCCAGACCTTGGGCGGGACGTATTCGGCGGCGTCGGTCATGCGGCTAGCTTCCTGAAGATGTGGTGGCCTCGAGCGTCTGATTTGGGCGGCGCTTGCCCGTTTGGCCAGTCAGAAAGCGTCGGTGATGGGCTGCGGCGCCACACGGGCGAGGTCAGGCGCTCAACCGCGGGCGAGTCCTGGAGACGCTGGATTGTCGCTCCGAGCGAGCGGCCCGATCGTCAGGCCCCAATCGTTCGCCTTTGAGCCAACCCGCAGGAGACGCCGATGCCGGCCGGCGCGGCCTACAAGTCGATCCTCGTCCACGTCGCGGCGGACGCCGCCTGCGATGCGCGCCTCGCCCTGGCGGTCGAGCTGGCGCGGCGCTCCGAGGGCCGCGTGATCGGCGCCGGCGGCGAGATCTTCTACGGAGGCCTCAGCGCCCCCGGCGGCTACATGGACGCCAAGACCGTCCAGATGCTGCTCGAGTACGCCCAGGAGCGCCTCGACCGGGCCGGGGCCAGGTTCATGGCGGCCGCCGCCGCGGCCGGTGTGCCGGCGGTGTGGCGCGGACGTCTGGAGCGGCCCGAGACGGTGATCGCCGACGAGGCGCGCGGCGCGGACCTGATCGTCGCCAGCCAGCACGGCGGCGCCGGCGCCGACGAGCCGCCGATCGACCCGGGCGAGCTGATCATGGCCGGCGGCCTGCCGGTGCTGGTGGTCCCGCCGGACGTGGACCGACTGGCCGCGCGGCGCATCCTGCTGGGCTGGAAGAACACGCTGCAGGCGCGCAGCGCCATCTCGGTCGCGCTGCCGTTGCTGACAGCGGCCGATGCGGTCGAGGTCGTCCGCATCGCCGACGACGAGGCGAACGCGCAGGTCGAGCTCGCCGACGTGGCGGAGCGCCTGCGGCTGCACGGGGTGAAGGTGTCCTGCGCGGCCGAGCGCCGCGAACGCCGGGCCGTCGCCCAGAGCCTGGTCGACCGAGCGCGCAACCACAACGCGGACCTGATCGTTGCCGGGGCGTACGCGCAACCGCGCCTGCATCAGTGGGTGTTCGGCGGCGTGACGCGCGACCTGCTCGCGCGGTCCACGCTGCCGGTGCTCTACGCTCGCTGAGCGCGGGCTCGCTCATCGCCACAACCCATCGGGAGAGCCGCCATGACTGCAGGCGCCGCCGGCGAACGCCGCTTCCTCTCGCAGGAGGAGCTGACCGTGGTGGGCGAGACCCACTATCCGCAACTGGCCGAGCTGGACGCGGGCCAGCTGCGCGAGGCGCGCACCCACCTGCGCGACCTGCGCGACAAGGCTCGCACCGTCGCGGTCCACAAGCGCCGCGAGGCACGGGGCAAGGGACCGCCGCGCGCGGCCGCGGCATCGGGCGACGCCGAGCACGCGTCGCGCCGCAAGCAGATCTTCAGCCAGGCGCTGAAGCGCACCAACCACCAGCTCGAGCGGATCGAGCACGCCGAGGCCCGCGCCCGCACCTTCGCCGGCCACCAGAAGGCGCTGGCGCTCGTCCGCCGCGCCGAGCTGGCGGAGCGCCCGCCGCCCGGCCGCCACGCCCATCACGGCATGCGCTCCAACCCCAGCCTGATGCGCGCCAGGGGCATCGATCCGGCGATGGCCGGCCGCGTCTCCCAGGCCGGCAAGGCGGCGCAGGCGCGCCGCGACGCCTGACCAGGTCGTGTACGCATACGACCCGGCGCGATTGACCGCCGAAAAGGGAGCGTAGCCGACCAGGCGACCGCCGTTCGCCCGCAGTCCGCCCTTTCGGGTCCGCCCCTCACGGCTCCCGGAGGGGGCAGTGGCGCGACCGGCCGCTGGTCTAGCTATACCGCTTGCCAGGGTAGGAGCTGTCGTAGCCAGCGTCCCACCCTTTCCTCCAGCGGTCGCAGTCGGGGCCACGAGCGTACGGAACAGCCTCGCGCGGAATCCCGAGCGTAAAGGCGGCGCGCCCACGAGCGAAGGGATCGGAAGGAATGGAGGTCATGACCGACATCATAGGTCTCGCGACCGCTCGGAACCATGCTGTCGGCGGCGCGTGATCGGACAGCGCGCTGGCGTCGGCCCGGGCCACCCGTCGACAAACATGGCGCCCGACTGGGCGCGCCGCTATCTTCCGGGCATGGAAACTCAGGCCGAGATCGTCACCCGCTGGCGTTACTTGCGCCAGCTCTTGATTGAGCAGCTCGCGAAATTCGAGAGCGGCGATCTGAAAATGCATTCGGGTGCGGAGAATGTCAGCGAGACCGCGATCGAGCGCCTCAAGCGCGAAATCGAGGATTTCGACGGCCTGATCGGCGTGAGCGAAAGGCGCGACGCCCAAGGGTCCTAGCTGGCTCCGCAGCGGAGCACTTCGTTCCATCCTCAATGGATCGCGCCGAGGACTATGAACGCCGCGCAGACGAGGCGGCCCAGCCAGCTGAGGCGGCTCCGGCCCTGACCCGCAGTGGCGCGCGATGGCGAGTCAGAATCGACGGCTTCGCGGCGATCCAAATTCAAGCTGAGACACCGTCGAAGTTTTCGCTGGCGTGCGCCGGAAAGAACTGATACAAACCTAGATCGAATATCGTTTTGGTTCGGTCGCTCTCCACGCTTGTTCTTCGGATCGAGCCCCGGGCTACTCTCCTCCTCTTCGAATTTGATCCGTCCCCTTGCCTGAGGTGGCGGGAGAACTCTTACCGAAAAGGTGATCTACATGACGACCGGCACAGTGAAGTGGTTCAACGCCACTAAGGGCTTCGGCTTCATCCAACCCGACGAAGGCGGCAACGATGTGTTTGTCCACGTTTCCGCGGTGGAAAAGTCGGGCCTCGGCTCGATCCACGAAGGGCAGAAGCTGGGCTATGAACTCGAGCGCGATCAGCGCAGCGGCAAGATGTCCGCTGGCAGTCTGCAAGCCGTCTGAGCTTTTACGGCGGGGCGGATCGAACCCGCCCCGCCACCCGCCTCAACCGATCCCGCACCCACGGAGCCGGACCCATGGCGAGGAAGCCGAACTACCAGTTCGAACGCATGGAACGCGAGCGTCTAAAGGCCAGCAAGGCGGCCGAGAAGGCGAGCGCGAAACGCGAGCAACGCGAGAGAGCGCGCGCCGGGTCCGACATAAGCCCAGCCGGCTCTTCTGACGTTCGCATCGACGAGACCTGAGCCGGATCATGCCGCACGGCGCCATCTACAATCACGAGACAGTCGTTCTCGACGGCAAGAGCTTCGAGCAATGCGAGTTCCGGAAGTGCCGCCTCGTCTATGCTGGCGGAACTCTGCCCAGCTTCTCCGAATGCCGCTTCGACGCGTGCGACTGGAAGTATGACGAGGCCGCCGCTCGGACGCTGGCCTACCTGAGGCTCATGTGGGAGGTCGGCGGCAAGGCTTCCGTGCAGACGCTGATCAAGGAAGTGACCAGCGGCGGTCGCTGAGGGCCAACCTGCCCCCGGATGACAGTGTTCGGAAGAAAGTCACGCCGCCCCGTATCGGGGTGCTATGCTGGCGGCTGCTTCGTCAGCCCTGATTGCGCCGGATCGGCCGCCGCCGTCTCGCCCAGATGCCCGCCTGAAATGGCGCCTGGGGTTGGAAAGGCCGCCATGACTCCCGAAACGATCGATCTGCGCCAGGCAATCCTTGGCCTGCAAGAACCGCTACAGGCCTACGCCAACCGCCTTTCCGAAGACGACGACGAGGCTCGCGAACTGTTTCAGTTCACCATGCGGACCGCCCTGGAGGATGAAGCGCGCCCGCCAGAGGGCAGCGACGTCAAGCTCTGGCTGTTTGGCCTGATGCGCAACGCCTTCCACTCGGTAGCTCGGCGGCGCGCAACCTCGCGCGAGCGCGGCGCCGCCGGTCAGCAGTGGCGAGCCGATCGGGCGGAAGTGTTCGTCCTCGCCGCCAAAGGGCGGCTGACATGAGGCGGTGAAAGCCGCGACTGTCGCTAGGTCCGCTATGGAGTCGAGAGCTGCCTCGACGAGAAGCCCGGAAGCAGACATCGACCACGCCGACGCATGAGCCCACGCCCTTGGGCGCGCCATCCGGATCAGGCCAGCGACGCCAAGCCGAGCGCGCGGATCGCCCACGGGAGCGCGAAGCCCAGTTGCGCGCGCTGGATATCGCGCACCCGCGGCGCGCTGGGGATGATCGGCAGGCCGGCGCGCGCGGCGAAGTAGCCGCTGACCGCGGCGGCCACCTCTGGGTGGCCCGGCAGGAGCGACTCCGGCGCCGGCCCGCCCTCGAGCTGGAGGCTCGGCAGCCAGAAACCGAGGTCGAGCGCCGGATTGCCGCGCACGGCCGCCGCCCAGTCGATGAACATCGCCCCGCCGGGGCCGATGCAGATGTTGTCGCTGCGCAGGTCGAAGTGGGTGAGCGCCTCGCCCTCGACGCTGCAGTCCGCCTCGGCCCGGGCAAGCGCGGGCAGCGCCGCATCCAGCCAGGCGCGCGAAGCGAGCCCGAGCGACAGGAAGGCCGACGGATCGCGGGCGACGCTCGACCAGCCATCGAGCGCACGCGGATTGACGTCGGTCAGCAGGGGCAGGTCGACCCGCTGCGCGTGCATCGCCGCCGCCTGTTCCAGCACCTGGTCGATCCGCGCCGTCGTCCAGGGCGGCGGCCAGGCGGCCTCGCTGAGGTCCTCGATGATCAGCAATGGCGCGGCCGGATCGTCGGACCACCCGATGAAGCGTGGCATGAATGCCCCCGACGCCGCGCCGTACGCCTGGGCCTCGCGGCGGAGCATGCCGGCGGTGACCGGATTGGTCGCCACCTTCACGAAGGCGCGCTGGGCGCCGTCTGTCACGACGTAGCGCGCTGCGGGCGTGTAGCCGCCGTGCACTGGCCGCCATGTCGCGGGCCGCCAGCCGAGCACCGCTTCGGCGCGGGCGCGCTCCAGCGGCGAGAGCCCCATCGGCTGCGCGCTCACGCCAGCCGCCAGTCGACCGCGCGGCGACCGCCGCCAGGCCCCCAGGCGGAGATATCGGCGACCAGTCGCCCGTCCCTGCCCTGCGCCCTCTCGCCCTGCGCCTCTTCGATCAGCGGCCAGTCGATGTCGGCCAGCCGCGCCTTGACGCGGTTGATCCAGACGCCGCGCGGGATCGAGCGCCAGGCGAGATAGACGAAGCGGTCGTCCGCCGGGCCGCTCGCGAACCGGCCCAGGAAGTTGGGGCGTCCGCCCTTGCCCGGCTGCACGCGCAGCTCGAAGTCCCAATAGAGGCGGCCGTCGGTGAGGCGATGGGCGGGCGCCAGCGCGCCCTTGGTGTCCTGCAGGCCGAACTCGAAGGCGTCGCCCAGCGGATTGGTCGCCGGCGCGTCGTCTTTGCGGATCAGGCGCAGGCGCAGCTCCTCCGCCATCCCGGGATCAGGTCTCGGCGCGGCTCTCGAAGATGTGGTCGACGATGCCCCACTCCTTGGCCTCTTCGGCGCTCATGAAGTAGTCGCGGTCGAGGGTGCGCTCGACCTCCTCGTAGCTGCGCCCGCAGTGCTTGGCGTAGAGCTCGTTGAGGCGGCGCTTGGTCTTGATGATGTCCTCGGCGTGGCGCTCGATGTCAGAGGCCTTGCCCTGGAAGCCGCCCGACGGCTGGTGAACCATGATGCGGGCGTTGGGCAGCGAGATGCGCTGGCCCGGCTCGCCGGCCATCAGCAGGAACGAGCCCATCGAGGCGGCCATGCCCATGCAGATCGTCGAGACCGGGCTCTTGATGTACTGCATGGTGTCGTAGATCGCGAGGCCGCTGGTGACGATGCCGCCCGGCGAGTTGATGTAGAGGTCGATCTGCTTCTTGGGGTTCTCGCTCTCGAGGTAGAGCAGCTGCGCGCAGATCAGCGCGGACAGGCTGTCGTCGACCGGCCCGTTTAGGAACACGACGCGTTCGCGCAGCAGGCGCGAGAAGATGTCGAACGCCCGCTCGCCGCGGCTGGATTGCTCCACGACCATCGGCACGAGGTTCATGGAGACGGGGTAGTCAGGCATTCGGGCGACCCTTTGAGGATGATGCGGCCGGCGCGAAGCAATGCGCCGACGACGCCAGATATCGCGTCGCCGCAGCGGCGTTGCAACCGTGCTGCGGCGACGCTGAAGAGACCGCCGTTATTCCGGCTTCGCCTTCGCAGCCCGCTTCGGCTTGGCCGGCGCGGCTTCGGCCTCGCCCTCCGCGGCTTCAGCCTTGGCTGGCTTCGCCTTGGCCTTCTTCGGTGCGGGCTCGGCGTCAGCCGCGGCTTCCGCTTCGGCCGGCGCCTCGGCGGCTTCGGCCTTGGCGGCCTTCGCCTTGCCCTTGGCGGCGGCCCCTGAAGCTTTCTGGGGCTTGGCCTTGCTGGCGTCGGTGTAGCCTTCGGGCAGGTCGTCCTCGGCCATCAGCTCGTCCTTGCTGACCGGCTTGTCGGTGACATCCGCCTGCGAAAGGATCAGGTCGACGACCTTCTCCTCGAAGATCGGCGCGCGCATCTGGGCCTGGGCGTTGGGATTGTTGCGCAGCAGGTCGAAGATCTGCTGGGCCTGGGCGCCGTAGCGCAGCGCCTCCTGGCGCATCGCCTCGCCCAGCTCCTGGTCGCTGACGCTGACGTTCCCACGCCGGCCGATCTCGGCCAGGATCAAGCCGAGCCGCACGCGCCGCTCGGCGATCTTGCGGTACTCGGACCGCAGTTCGTCGTCCGACTTGCCCTCGTCCTCCGGCGACAGCTCGCCGCGTTCCTTCTCGGCCTCGACCTGCTTCCAGATCGTGTCGAACTCGGCCTCGACCATGCGCGGCGGCAGCTCGAAGGCGTGGCCGGTGTCGAGCTTGTCGAGCAGCGCGCGCTTCAGCTTCATGCGTGTCTGGCCGGCGTACTGGCTCTCGATGTTGATCTTCAGCGCGTTCTTCAGCGCCTCCAGGTCGCCCATGCCGAGCCGCTCGGCCAGCGCGTCGTCCGGCGGGCTCTCGACCGGCGCCTTCACCTCCTTGACCTTGGTCTCGAACTCGGCGGCTTTGCCCTTCAGGCGCTCGACCTGGTAGTCCTCCGGGAAGGCCACCTTCACGGTCAGCTCGTCGCCGGCCTTGGCGCCCACCAACTGCTCCTCGAAGCCGGGGATGAACTGACCCGAGCCCAGCACCAGCTGCGCGTCCTCGGCCGAGCCGCCCTCGAACGCCTCGCCGTCGATGCGGCCGACGAAGTCGATGGTCAGCTGGTCGCCGTCCTGCGCCTTCGCGCTCTTGCCTTCGCGGGTCTCGTAGACGCGGCTCTGCTTGGCGAGGTCGGCGAGCGACTCGTCGACCTCTTCCTCGGTCGGCGCATAGACCAGCCGCTCCAGCTTCAGCGATTTGGCGTCGACCGGCTCGAAGTCCGGCATCACCTCGACGTTCAGCTCGTAGGCGAGGTCCTGCTTGCCGGCGATCACCGCCTCGAGGTCCGACTGCGGCTTCAGGTCCGGCTGGGCGGCGACGCGCAGGCCGTTGTCCTCCAGCACCTTCTGGCTGGTCTCGTTGATGGTCTCGTCGACCACCTCGCCCATCAGCGCCTTGCCATAGATGCGCTTGACGTGGGCCGGCGGCACCTTGCCGGGGCGGAAGCCGCGCAGATTGAGCCGGGGGGCGATGTCCGCGATCTTCGCCTCCAGCTTCTCGCCGAGCTCATCGGCGCCCACCGTGACGCCGTAGACGCGGGAGAGGCCTTCGCCCGAAATCTGCGTAACCTGCATCGATCCAACCTCGACTGGCGGGCCGCCCCTGGTTGTTCGAGCGCCGCCTTAGAAAAGAGAAACGCCGCCGCCAGTTGCGTCCTGGCCGGCGGCGCGAAACGGCCGTCCTTATGTCACGCGGGCGCCGGGGCCTCAAGTGGCGGCGGCCGGCGGCCCTGCGAGCGTCTGCGCCATCAATCCGCTTGGGCGCTGACGATCACCCTGGCTATAAGCGGCGCGCCGCGCGCGGGTGTGGCGAAATTGGTAGACGCAGCAGATTTAGGTTCTGCCGGGCAACCGTGGGGGTTCAAATCCCTCCACCCGCACCAGCCTTCGCGCTTTCCGCTCCAGCTCGGCCAGCTGGCGCGCCGCGCTCGGGGCCACGCGTACGGGGCCAGCCCTCGACAGGCCCGACACACGCGCTATCAAACGCATGATGGGCGCCCGCTTCAAGTCCACAACACCGGGCGCGGCCGCCAGCCGGCTGCGCGAGGAAGCGCTTGCCGCGCTGCGCCAGGGCGATCATGCGCGCGCCGCCGAGCTCGCGGGAGAGGTGGTCGCGGCCGATCCGCGAGACGCGGTCGCGGCGCAAGCGCTCGGGCATGCCCTCTTGATGCTGGGCCGGCCGCGCGAGGCGGTCGAGGCGCTGCGCGGGCCTGCGGCGAGCGCCGACGACCCGGCCATCGAGACGCTGTTCGCCCGCGCCCTCGCCCGCGCCGGCAAGCCGCGCGAGGCGCTCGAGCAACTGCGGCGCACGACGGCGCGCCGCCCGGCCTTCGCACTGTCGTTCCTGGAGCTGGGCGAGCTCTGCGCCCAGGCTGGCCGCTTCGACGAGGCGCTGGCGGTGTTCGGCGAGGGCCTCGCGCTGGCGCCCGACGCGGCGGTTCTGCGCGTCGGCCTCGGGCATCTGCATCTGAAGCTGGGCGACCGGGCGGCCGCCCGCGCGCAGTTCGAAACGGTGCGTCGTGCGGCGCCCCAGCGGCTCGATGCCGCGGTCGGCCTGGCCAGGGTGCTGGAGCTGGGCGGCGACTTCGCTGGCGCGGCCGCGCTCTGCCGAAGCGCGCTGGCGGTCCGTCCGGACGCGGCGACACAGATCCAGCTCGGCCGCTGCCTGCTCGAGCTCGGCGAGCGCGCGGCGGGCGAAACTGCGCTGAAAGCCGCGGCGAGCGGATCGACGCCGGCGACAGGCCTGGCCATCGCCGCCCTGGCGGCCGCCTCGCATGGCCGCCTCTTCCTGAACCCCAGCGCCGCCGCCGCGTTCCTGCGCGGCGGGACTTCGTAGCGCGCCTGCATGCCCGACCCGACAAACTCGCAGCCCGCGACGCTGAGGTTCCGCTGCCCGTCCGAGCTCAAGGGTTGGCTCCCCGAACCGATCCCGGCGGCCCAGGGACTGCCCGCCTGGCTGAAGACGATGCCGGCGCAGGCCTTCAATGCGACGGCCGGGGCCGACGAGGACACAGTGAAGCGCTGCCCGCCGTTCATCGATGCGATGAGCGCCGGCTTCCTGATCCCGCTGATCTGCGACGTGGTGGTCGAGGACGGCCAGCTCAGCTGGGACATCGACCTGCCGCCCAGCGAAGACGCCGCGTTCCCGCGCACGCCGCTCGGCTTCCACGATCCCGGCCAGGTGACCGGCACGCCGCTGTTCGACGCCGACCAGTTCCCGCTCAAGTTCCACAATCTGTGGACCATCGAGGCGCCGGCCGGCTACGCGGTGCTGTTCACCCACCCGTTCAACCGCTTCGACCTGCCGTTCACGACCCTGACCGGCCTCGTCGACTGCGACCGCTACCACGACGCCTGGATCCACTTCCCCGCGGTCTGGCGGGACCCGGGTTTTGCGGGCGTGCTGCCGCGCGGCACGCCGATCGCGCAATGCGTTCCGGTCCGCCGCGAGGCCTGGGGCATGGAAACCGCGGCGATGACGGGGGCTGAGGCGCAGCGAACGCACGCTACGATCGAATCGATCGCCCGCGAAAAGGGCGTCTACCGAAGGAAGTTCAGGGCCTGAGCAACGGCCCGGGCGTCGTCGCCGCCGCCTTGCGCCCCGCCGTCAGCCCGCTCCGCGGTCTGCAACCTCCCCCGCGCTCGCTCCTCCACCGTCGCGAAGACGACGGGGGAGGTGGATCGGCGCGCTACCAGCGCGACGAGACGGAGG
>DATNEH010000041.1:0-9292 GCA_035553015.1 Caulobacteraceae bacterium
CGCAAGGGCGACGTGCAGGAGCTCTGGCCCGACTGAAGCTCTAAGTCGCGAAGGTTTCCCGCAGGATCCGCTCCAGGCCCGCCGCGTCGGCCTCGTCGAACGTCGCGAGCTCGGTGGAATCCACGTCGAACACGCCGATCAGCACGCCGCCGGCGTCCAGCACCGGCACGACGATCTCGCTCCGCGAGCGCGAGTCGCAGGCGATGTGGCCGGGGAACGCCTCGACGTCCGGCACGATCACCGTCCGCCGCTCCGCCGCCGCCGTGCCGCAGACCCCGCGCCCGAACGCGATTCGAAGGCACCCGAGCGTGCCCTGGTAGGGCCCGACCACCAGCTCGTCCGGCTTGGCCGGGTCCACGAGGTAGAACCCGGTCCAGAAGTAGCGCTCGAACGCATCCGCCAGCATCGACGCCACCGTCGCCTGCCGCGCCACGACGTTCGCCTCGCCCTCCAGCACCGCCGCTATTTCCTCGGCGAGCGCCGCGTAGCGGGCCGCCTTGGCGTCGGGCAAAGTCGCAGGATCGAAGCTCTCGGCCATGGTCGTTCCAGATTCGCGATACTGAATCGCGCCGCCTAGGCCCGGCAGGACTCGAACCTGCAACCAGACCGTTATGAGCGGCCGGCTCTAACCATTGAGCTACGGGCCCAGAGCAGCTTCTTGGGCAGGCTCCCGGAGCAGTGCGCCCAAGGGCCGCGTGGGGTTAGCATGCGCGCGGCGGCGCTTAAAGCCGCCGTTCAGCTTGCGCCGTGCAAGCATGGCCGCACCGCCAAGGCGGGAACTGACCAGAAAAGGAGTCGTCATGAAGCTCTCTGCAGCGCTGGGCGCGATGGCCGCCTTTGCGCTCGTACTGCCGGCGGCCGCGCAGACGCTCGGCTCCGACGCGCGCTTCGGCACGACCACGCTCAACATCACCGGCCACGGCGAGGCGCGGGTGCCGCCCGACCAGGTGACGCTCGAGCTCGGCGTCACCACGCAAGGCCCGAGCGCGGTCGCCGCCATGCAGGCCAACGCCGCCGACATGACCAAGGTGATCGCCGCCTTGCGGTCCGGCGGGATCGCGGCGGGCGACATCCAGACCTCCACGCTCGCGGTGACGCCGCAGTACGCCTACGCGCAGGGCCAGGCGCCGCGCCTCACCGGCTACGAGGCGTCCAACCAGGTGACGGTGCGCACGCAGGACCTGGCGCATCTCGGCCAGCTGGTCGACGCGGCGGCCGGCGCGGGGGCCACCAACGTCGGCGCCATCACCTTCGGCCTGAGGAACCGCGGCTCGGCCGCCAACTACGCGCGGATGGCCGCTGTGAAGGACCTCGACGACAAGGCGCAGGTGTTCGCCGACGCCGCCGGCTACCACATCCGCCGCCTGGTCAATCTCGCCGAAGCGTCCGCCATGCAGCAAGGACCGCAGCCGCGCTTTGCGATGGCGCTTGCCGCCGGCGCGCCTGCCCCGACTCCGGTCGAGGCTGGCGAGATCGTGGTCAGCGTAGACGTGACCGGCGAGTTCGAGCTGACGCACTGAGGCGGCAGGCAGCCGCTACAGACCCGCCTTCTGGAAGGCGTCGAACAGGCGGGCGTTCATTTCGTGGCCGGGGAGGGCGCGCTCGCCTTCCATCACCGCCGAGAAGATCAGGTCGCGCTTGTCGCTCTGTACGCGGCCCTCGGCCCAGCCGACCTGGCGCGAGCCGTCGGGGACGCTGGCGCAACTGGCCATGCGCCCGCCCGGCCGCTTGGCGTACTGCAGCCCCGCCTTGGCGTTCATGACGCCGGCGAAGTCGCAGGCCGGCAGCGTCCGCGCGCAGTTGAAGTCGGTGCCATAGCGATAGACCACCTGGCCGGTCTTGGCGTCGGCCAGCAGCAGGCAGGTGGAGGGGTCGCCGATCGCGGTGGCGATCTGGTTGTCGAGCAGGCTGGTGTTCAGCCCCTGCGCCGATTTCGGCGTGCAGGCGCCGAGCGGCAGGGCGACGAGGCCGGCGATGGCGGCGAGAGCCAGCGCCCGGGGCATGCGCCTCAGGCCGCCCGCTTGATGGCGTTGCCGTCGTCCAGCAGCACGACGGTGGGGGCGTAGTTGCGCGCCTCCTCGGCCGGCATCTGGCAGTAGGCGACCACGATCACCTTGTCGTTCTTCTGCACCCGGCGCGCGGCCGCGCCGTTGACGCCGATCACCTTGGACCCGCGCGGCGCCTCGATGGCGTAGGTGGTGAAGCGCTCGCCGTTGGTGATGTTGAGCACGTCGACCTGTTCGTTGGGGAGGATGCCGGAGGCGTCCAGCAGGTCCTTGTCGATCGAGATCGAGCCCTCGTAGTCGAGGTCGGCCTGGGTCACCGTGGCGCGGTGCAGCTTGGCCTTCATCAGGGTGAGCAACATCATGGCGCTGAAGCCGAACCTCATCTGCGCTTGGGCGCCCGCCCAACCACCGGGTCGTCGGGCGGGCGCCGCATATAGGCGAAAACCGCGGTCTCTTCAAATGCGGCCGAGCCGCGCGGGCCCGCGCGCTATCTCTTGATCGGCAGGAAGCGGGCGCGCAGCTCTTCCAGGGTGACGCGGTCGTCCTTGTTGGCGTCGAGGATCGCAAAGCGCTGGTCGGTGGCGCGCATCCACTCGGCGAAGGTGATGTGGCTGTCGAGCGCGAAGTCGGCGCCCGACACCGGCTCCGGCTCGTCGATCAGCTGCTGGATGGGGTGCTGGTTCGCGCGCCCGCGGCCGCTCTGACCTGGTCCGCCTTGGCCCTGTCGGGCTTGTACCTGCGCCACGCGGTCTTGATCCTCATCCTGGCCACGGCCCTGGCCTTGGCCGCCGCCGCCCTGGCCGCCGCTCCGCTGGCCGCCCTGTCCGAACTGGCCGGGGTAGCGTCCCTCCGCCAGCTCGGCCAGCTCCGGGACGATCTTCGCCTCGTAGTCGGCCACCTCGAAGCCGTCGACGATCCCGTCGCCGTTCTCGTCGAGCTTCTTGAAGAAGCGGGTCGCGTCGGCGCGGAAGTCGGCGCGGTCGATGTAGCCTTTGTGGCTGGCGTCGACCTGGTCGAACCAGGCCTTCAGCGGGTCGGGAACGGCCGGCCCCTGCCGGAACGGCTCGCCCGACGGGCTGAGGAAGACGCGCGGCGCCGGCGGCGGCTTGCCGGGCGGGCCGGCCGGCGGCGCGGCGACGGCCACGGTCGCCGCGGCGGCCGCCGCAGCGATCGTCAGACCCGACAAACGTCTCATCAGCCCCTCAAGGACTCCACACGACGCCCCGACAGCCCGAAGGAGCAAGGCAACCCTCTCCAACCGATGGGGCGATTTTCGGTCCGGCTTGTTGCCGCGCCGAAAGGCCGCTCGCTACTTGGTCGCGGCCGGGGCGGCGCCTGCGGTCGGCGCCGCCGCGGCAGCTGCCGGTGGCGCGCCCTTGGTCGCCGTGAAGGTGCCGTCGGCGCCGCCGGCGTCCACGGTGCCCGACAGCGTGCCGTCGGCCTGCTCCGTGCCCTTGTAGTCGAGGTGCACCGGCGAGCCCTGGTAGGTGGTGTCGTAAGCGAACTCGATCGCGGTCTTGCCGTCGGCGCCGGTGGTCACGGCGCCCGTGGTGGCGTCGTCCTCGTTCTGGGTGCCCTGGCAAGACCCCGACAGCTTGCCGGCGGGGTCTTCCTTGAGCTTGCAAGCCGAGCTGTACTTGATGCCCATCGCATCGAACGATCCGGCGACGTTCCACGCGCCGGAGAGATCGGCCGCCAATGCGGCGCCGGGTAGCAACGCGACGGCGGCGGCCAGAACCAGTTTCTTCACGAGAGCTCCTCCCCAAGATCAGCGCCGCCTTATAGCGCGCGGCGGGTTCCGCGGCGAGCGCCGCTCGCTTGACGTTGCGGCGGCGCCGTCTACAAGCTCGCGCCCGATCAGATCAAACGAGCGTTTGAGGGAGAGCCCGCGCCCATGTCCGTCACCGAAACCCAGGCCGGAACTCAGGCCCGTACCGGCATCCCCGAGCTCTTCGACCTCACCGGCAAGGTCGCCATCGTCACCGGCTCCACCAAGGGCATCGGCAAGGCGATCGCCGAGCGGTTCGTCGAGCACGGCGCCAAGGTGACGATCTCGTCGCGCAAGGCCGCCGCGGTCGAGGCCGTCGCCGCCGAGATCAACGCGAAGTCTCCCGGCCACGCCATCGCCGTGCCGGCCAACATCTCCTCGAAGGACGACCTGCAGCGGCTGGTCGACGAGACCCGCAAGGCGTTCGGCAAGGTCGACGTCCTGGTCTGCAACGCCGCCTCCAACCCCTACTACGGGCCGATGAGCGGCATCTCCGACGAGGCTTTCCGCAAGATCCTCGACAACAACATCGTCTCCAACAACTGGATCATCAACATGGTCGCCCCGGAGATGAAGGAGCGGAAGGACGGCTCGATCATCATCGTCTCGTCGGTCGGCGGCCTCAGGGGCACGTCGGTGATCGGGGCCTACGCGATCTCCAAAGCCGCCGACATGCAGATGGCGCGCAACCTGGCGCAGGAGCTGTCGCCCTCGAACATCCGCATCAACTGCATCGCGCCGGGTCTGGTGAAGACCGACTTCGCCCGCGCGCTCTGGGATACGCCCGAGGCCGAGCGCCGCTCGTCCTCCGGCACGCCGCTGCGTCGCCTGGGCGAGCCGGACGATATCGCCGGCGCGGCGGTCTATCTGGCCGGCAAGGCCGGCGCCTGGACCACCGGCCAGACCATCGTGGTCGACGGCGGCTCCACCAGCTGATCGGTCACGGCGCGACGTTCCACGTGAAACACCCGCGGTAACGCTTGGCGGCGATGCCGTAGATTCACCGTTTATACGGCGCCTTGCTTGTGCTTTCAGTCCTAAGGGCAAGGGCGCCGGCCGGTGATTGTGTCCGCATGTGATCCATTGCGATTGGCAGGCGCAGAGAGTACCACAAGTAACCTACCCGAGCAAGGTTCGCCGTGACCGCCGGCGCCAGGGCGCGAGGCAAAAGGCTCGAAGTCCGCGAGAACCTACCTCAGCTCTTGTAGCTCGCGTCCAACCGGTCGAGCTTCCGGAGCAGGGCCGGCCAGTCGAGCACGCCGAACGGGCGGCGCACGTTCGGCTGGTAGGCCTGGAAGGTCGCCTCGATCACCTGCGTCGGCGCGCTCACCAGCGCCGCGCCGGTCGCCATCGCCATCAGCTGGGTGCGGCAGGAGAGCTCGGCGCGGTGGATGTGGTTGAACGCCTGCGCGACCGTCTGCCCGACCACCAGCAGGCCATGGTTGCGCAGGATCATCAGGTCGCAATCGCCGAGGTCGGCTGCCAGCCGCGCCTGCTCCTCGAGGTTCAGCACCACGCCTTCGTAGTCGTGGTAGGCGCAAGTCGCGAAGCGCATGGCGGTCTGGTTCAGCGGCAGGAGGCCGCACGCCAGCGACGAGACCGCCATGCCGGCCGCCGTATGGGTGTGGATCACGCAGTCCACGTCGTGGCGCGCCCGGTGGATCGCCGCGTGGATCACGAAGCCGGCGCGGTTCACCCCGTAGTCGAACGGCGGCTTGGCGATGACATTGCCGTCGAGGTCGATCTTGATCAGCGAGGAGGCGGTGATCTCGTCGTAGAGCAGGCCGTACGCGTTGATCAGGAAATGCCCCGGCTCGCCCGGAACGCGGACCGAGACGTGGTTGGCGATCAGGTCGCTCATCCCATAGAGGTCGATCAGCCGGTAGCAGGCGGCGAGATCCACCCGCGCCTTCCACTCCTCGGGCGAGACCTCCTCCCGGATGCAGGGGATCGCGGTGTCGAAGTTCGGCGTGCGGGCGGCCAGGTCGTCGGGCATCTGCGGCTCCTCGTCAAGGACCGGCGTCGATGAGGCTACACCCGCCGCAACTCGCGCGAAACGAGTCTTGCCTGGGGACGCGTCATTCCAGGCCATTGGCGGGCGGACCGAATCTCGATTCTCTCCCCGTTAACCGGATGCGCGTTCGTCTTGGTCCGGATGTATGGGGAGCGCCTGTTGGGAATCGACCGCGCCTGGGAGGACGTCCGCGCGTTCCATCTCGCCTTCGGCCAGCCCGCGCCGGAGGCCCCGGAGCTGCTGCACGCCGACCTGGTCGATCGCAGGGCCGTCTGGATCGAGGAAGAGGCCGAGGAGCTGCGCGAGGCCGAGACCATCGCCGACCAGGCCGACGCCTTCATCGACATCATCTATTTCGCGCTCGGCGGCCTGGTGAACCTCGGCGTGCGGCCCGAACGGCTCTGGGACATCGTCCAGGCCGCCAACATGGCCAAGCTCTGGCCCGACGGCCAGCCGCGCCACCGGCCCGGCGACGGCAAGGTGGTGAAGCCGGACGACTGGCAGGACCCCGGCCCGCGGCTGGAAGCCGAGATCGAGCGCCAACGCCGCGACGGCGCCCTCACCCCGCTGCGCCCCCGCCGCGCCAAGGTGGCCTAGCCCGCCGTTCGCTGCTAACCGTCGCCCGTTCGGGGAGGGCTGGCATGCACATCGCGGTCAACGGCGCACGGATCTTCTTCGACGTGGTGGGGCCGCAGCTGGTCCCCGACGGTGACCGGATGCTCGAGCGGCCGACGCTGATCGTCATGCACGGCGGCCCCGGCTTCGACAACGCGTCGATGCGGCCCTATTTCGACCGCTTCGCCGACACCCATCAGGTGCTCTACATCGATCACCGCGGCAACGGCCGCTCCGGCGGCGAGCGCGAGACGTGGACACTGGCGCAGTGGGGCGACGACGTGCACGGCCTTTGCCAGGCGCTCGGCATCGAAAAGCCCGTCGTGCTCGGCCAGTCGTTCGGCGGCATGGTGGCGATGAGCTACGCCGCGCGCCACCCGGACGGCCCCTCGAAGCTGATCCTTTCGTCCACCGCCGGCCGCATGGCCCTGCCGGCCACCTACGCGATGATGGAGAAGCTCGGCGGGGCGGAAGCCGCCCGCATCGCCGAGGCTTTCTGGAGCGCGCCGACCGGCGAGGGCGCCGACGCCTACATGCGCGTCTGCATGCCGCTCTACAATCCTGGGCCGCCGCAGGACGGCTCCAACCGCGCCCGCGCGATCATGCGCCGCGAGGTGATGTTCCACTTCATCGACGGCGAGCAGCGGACCATGGACCTCCTGACCCCGCTCAGCGCCGTGCGCTGCCCCACCCTGGTGATGGCCGGCGGCGTCGACCCGATCACCCCGCTCGCCTGCGCCGAAGCGATCATGGCCGCACTCCCGAAGGGTGTCGCCGAGCTGGTCGTCTTCGAAGGCGCCGGCCACGGCATCTACCGCGACGAACCCGCGCGCGGCGAAGCGGTGCTGCGGCGGTTTTTGGGCGCGTAACCCCTCCACCCCCCGGGCTGCGCCGGGCGGTCCCCCTCCCCCGTTCCGCTTCGCTACACGGGGCAGGAAAAAGGCGAGGCGGCGCCGATGCGGACTTTCCTGCCCCGCGCAGCGGGGGAGGGGGACCGCCGCGCGCAGCGCGGGGGTGGAGGGGGCGCATTCGCGCTATCGCTTCCGCGAACGCGCCGACCGCGCCCTAAGCGACCTTCACCGTCATCTCGAAGCCGCCTTCGAACGGCAGCGTCATGGTGCGCAGGCCGTTGGCTGCGTTGTCAATGAAGGCGAAGAAGTCGGCGTAGCCGGCGCGGGCGCGCGGCTCGGCGGTGTTGTCGGCGCAGATCACCGAGCCGACCCGCAGGTGCGGGAAGATCAGCTCCAGGCCCGGCAGCGCCATCGGTGTCCAGATGTCGAACAGGGCGAAGTCGATCGGCCCCTCGAGGGTCTTCAACGTCTCGCGCAGGTCGCCCTCGCGCAGTTCGATGAAGTCCGCGAGACCGGCTTCGGCGAAGTTGGCGAGCGCGGCTTTGGCCTTCTCCGGCTCGTGCTCGGTGCCGACCACGACGCCGCCGCCGTTGTCGCGGACGGCCGCGGCCAGATACAGCGTCGAGACGCCGAACGAGGTGCCGAGCTCGACGATCCGCCGCGCGCCGATCGCGCGGCAAAGGCCGTAGCAGAACTCCGCCTTCGGCTCCTCCAGCGCGACCAGCTTGTCGGCGTAGAAGGCGTGATCCTCGGCGTCCATGCTCCAGTCGGTGCGCCCGGCGGCGGCGCGCCGCTGGTAGTAGGCCGGCGCCTCCGGCTCCTGGGCGTGGCTCTTCGCCTGCAGCCGCGCCAGCAGCGCGTTGAGCTTTGGATCGGCGATCATTCCAGACATCGGCGGCCCCAGTTGGTTGACCAGGGCCGCCGACTAGTGGAGGCGCGCCGCGAGGGCAACGCACCGGCGGGGCGGGGTCCGCCAGCTTGGCGCGCCCGCGACAGGGATTGTCGCGGTTTCGCGACTTTCGGGTCAGCGCGCCGCCAGCGCCGTCGGCGCGCGCAGCGAGGCGGCGTAGGCCTGCTGCTCGGCCGGGGTCAGCTGCTGCAGCGCTGCCTGGCGGACCGACGACAGGCAGGCGTTGAAGCCATTCAGGTCGACCAGCGCGTAGCTCGGCTCGCAGAGCCGCGCCGCCGCGAGGTTGATCTGGTGCTGGAGGGCGCGCGCGCCGGCCGGCGTGGAGACGTCGCCCACCTGGATGCGAAGACTGTCGGCGGACGGTGCGGCGGAAGCCGTGCCGGCGGCGAGGGCGAGCGCCAGCGCTGCGCCGAGCGCAGGGGTTTTCAAGGTCATCATGGTCAAGTTCCTCGAACGGGGAGGTTCGGTGAACAGAGTTATATACTTGGACGGGCAAGGGCGTGAGTTAATTGCGCGCCATGAAGTTCGCCGAGATTACTTCGTCTGTTAGCTGAATTTACTTCATGAATTTTGTGAAACCTCTCTCGCTTCGAGACGTTCTTTGTTGGCGCGCTGGCGACAGAATCTGTCGCAATATCGTGTAGACGCCGCGGGCCGCGCAGGGCCAAGCTGCGCCGCCAACGAGGGAGCCGGCGCCATGCCCGCCAAGTTCCGCCACCTTGCGCTCAACGCCGACGACGTGCAGCGCGCCAAGGGCTTCTACGAGACCGTGTTCGGCTGGCGCTTCGAGCCGTGGGGTCCGCCGGACTACTACCAGGCGCAGGGCGTCGCCGACGGCGTCGTCACCGCGCTCCAGCACCGGCGCGAGCTGAAGCCCGGCACGCGGATGGCCGGCTTCGAGGCCACGCTGGCGGTCGAGGATCTCGGCGCGGCGATGGCGGCGGTGGAGGCCGCAGGCGGGCGAGTGCTCGCGCCGGCGCTCTACATCGAGGCGGTCGGGCGGCTGGCCTACTTCGAGGATACCGAGGGCAACGTCGTCGGGATCATGCAGTACGACGCGCCCGAGCTGGGACGCATCGCCGGCGACGCGGGCCCGCCAGGATGAGCTACGGCGACGGCTATCTGGTG
>DATNEH010000042.1:0-12326 GCA_035553015.1 Caulobacteraceae bacterium
AGTGGCCGAACCACTTCTCGCCGCAGCCGGTGCTCTTAGCCTACTTCAAGGGCGTCGCCGACAAGCACGGCCTGCGCCCGCACATCCGCTTCGAGACGCAGGTGGAAGAGGCCGCATGGGACGAGGCCGCCTCGCTGTGGCGGGTGCGGGTCAAGGACAAGGCCGGCAAGGTCGAGACGCTCAGCGCCAAAGCGGTGGTGTCCGCCGTCGGCCAGCTGAACCAGCCGCGCTATCCGGACGTGCCCGGCGTCGGCGACTTCAAGGGGCCGGCGTTCCACTCGGCGCGCTGGCGCCACGACGTGGACCTCGCCGGCAAGCGCGTCGCGGTGATCGGCACCGGCGCCAGCGCCTTCCAGTTCGTGCCGGAGGTGGCGAAGGTCGCCTCGCACCTGACGGTGTTCCAGCGCACGCCGCCGTGGCTGGCGCCGACGCCCGACTACCATGAGCCCACCACCGCGGCGGAGAAGTGGCTGATCGAGCACATGCCGTTCTACGGCAAGTGGTACCGCTTCTGGCTGTTCTGGATGCTGACCGACGGCATCTACGAGGCGGTCAAATCCGACCCCACCTGGAACGGCGGGCCGGGCGCGGTCAGCCCCGCCAACGCGCTGATGCGCGAGATGATCTCGGCGGCGATCGCGGCGCAGGCCGCCGACGCGCCGCAGCTGCTGGCCAACGTGATCCCCGAGTATCCGATCGGCGGCAAGCGCATCCTGCGCGACGATGGCCTCTGGATCGCCGCGCTGAAGCGGCCGAACGTCGAGCTGGTCACCTCGCCGATCACGCGGATCACCCCGAGCGGCATCGAGACCAAGGACGGCGCGCACGACTTCGACGTCATCATCTACGGCACTGGCTTCACCGCCAGCGAGTTCCTGCGCACCTACCAGGTGAAGGGCCGCGGCGGGCGCGAGCTGCACGACCAGTGGGCCGGCGACGCGCGCGCCTACCTCGGCATGACGACGCCGGGCTTCCCGAACTTCTTCATGATCTACGGTCCCAACACCAACATCGTGGTCAACGGCTCGATCATCTTCTTCTCGGAGTGCGCGGTCCGCTACATCACCGGCTGCCTGAAGCTGATGGCCGAGACCGGGGCGCAGACGCTGGAGGTGCGCCAGGACGTGCACGACGCGTTCAACGTCAAGGTCGATGCGGCGAACGCGCAAATGGCCTGGGGCGCGCCGCAGGTGACCAGCTGGTACAAGAACGCCAAGGGCCGCGTCTCGCAGAACTGGCCGTTCCCGCTGGTCGACTACTGGAGCGCCACCCTGGCCCCCAACCCGGCCGACTTCACGCTGGAGACCAAGGTCCCCGAGCCGGCGGAATAGGCGCCGCGGCCGCGTCTGGGGCTTGGCCGGACGCCAGTGTCCGGGCTAGCCTCCACCCGGGCGTGCACCGCTTTGGGGGACCAGCATGACGACCGCGACCGCCGCGCCGGAACGCTTCGACATCGGCCGCGTCTTCTCGGGCGGCTTCGCGATCGTCGCGCGGCGGCCGCTGACTTTCGTCATCCTCGGGGCGCTGTTCGCCTACCTGCCCACCGCCGCGACGCTGTGGCTGACGACGAACTGGCTGCCGCCGCCGACCCCCGGCGTGGTCGACTTCGCCGCCACGTTCCGGCGGCTGGGGATCGTCGAGGCGATCGCGATCGTGTTCGGCGGCTTCAGCTGGGTGATGCAGGGCTCGGCCGCGGCGGCCGCGCTGAGCGACTTCGGCGACAAGCCGCTGGGTGTCGGCGAGGCGCTCAGCCGCGCGGCCGGTCGGCTGCCGCTGGTCTATGTGATGGGCGTGCTGGCGACGCTCGGGATCATCCTCGGCACGTTCGCGCTGATCGTGCCGGGCGTCCTGCTGTCGCTGGCCTGGGCCGTCGGCGGCGTGGTCGCCACGGTCGAGAACACCGGCTTCAAGGCGTTCGGGCGCAGCATGGAGCTGACCCGCGGCTACCGCATCCAGATCTTCCTGATCTACGTCGTCTACGGCATCGCCGGCGTCGTGGTCAGCCTCGCGGCCCGCGCCATCGGCGGGGCCTCGCTCGTCGGCGGGCCGCCGCTCTGGATGTCGCTCGGCGTCCAGCCGGTGGCCAGCGCCATCGTGCAGATCTTCTCGGTCGCCACGCTGATCGCGGTCTATGTCGAGCTGCGCGGCGTCAAGGAGGGGCTGGCCGCCTCCAGCCTGGCTTCGCTGTTCGACTGACGCGCGGAGCGCGCGCATGACCGCCGCCGCCGCACCGGAAAGCTTCTCGATGGGGCGGGTGATCTCGCGGCTGTTCGGCGTGCTCAGCCGCAACATCGTGCTGTTCCTGCTGCTGTCCGCGCTGCTGGTGGGCCTGCCGACCGGCGTCTTCGGCTACATCCAGCTCAGCGTGATGACGCCGCTGACGGGGGCGTCGCCGCCGGGCGATCCCAGCGCCCTGATGAGCAACCTGTTCTCGCCGCTGCGCCTCGGCATCGGCGCCGCCGCCTGGCTCGCCAGCGTCATCGGCAACGCGGTGCTGCAGGGCGCGGTGATCCACGCCACGGTCAGCGACCTCTCGGGGCGGCGCCCGACGTTCGGCGAGTGCCTCGGAACCGGCTTCCGCTTCTTCCTGCCGCTGGTGGTGATCGGACTGATCTTCGCAGTGTGCTTCGTCTTCGGCCTCTTGATCTTCATCGTGCCGGGCGTGCTGCTGGCGCTGGCCTGGTGCGTGGCGGCGCCCGCCGAGGTGATGGAGCGGAGCGGCGTCTTCGGCTCGTTCGCCCGCAGCGCCGACCTGACCCGCAATCATCGCGGCGCGATCCTCGGCCTGGCGGTCGCACTGGTGTTCTCCGAGTGGGTGCTGCAGTCGCTGATCAGCGGCTTCGTCGGCGTCGGCATGGGCGCCGGCGCGTCCGCCGCGCCGGGCCTGGCAAGCGGCGCCTTGCAGAGCCTGTTCGTCTTCCAGACGATCACCAACCTGGTCCTGGCGACGCTGTTCGCCAGCGTCGCCCAGGCCGGCGTCGCCTCGGTCTACTTCGAGCTGCGCCAGGCCAAGGAAGGCATAGGCGCCGAGCAGCTGGCCGCCGTGTTCGACTGAAGTTCCGGGAAAGCCAGCAGCGCGGCTTACGCGGCGTCGAACTTGTCCCGCCGACGGTGGCCGAACAGCAGTCGGGTCTCCAGCCGGCCGCGCAGCGCGCCGTAGTAGGCCGCGAGGAACGCGTCATCGGCCTCGGCGGCTTCCTTGCGCCAGCCGATCTTGCCGCGGATGCGATCGGCGACGGCGGCCATGGTCTTGGCGTCCTTGCGGCGCAGCACGTCCTCCAGGACGTAGAGCTCCTTGATGCCGTAGGCGCCGGCCTGGTCGGCGGTGAAGGCGAACTGGCCCGCCGCCGCTTGTTGCGCGTCCAGGAGGTCGATGCTGAGCCGCTCGCGCGGCGACTTCACGACCCAGGTGCCGGCCACCGTGTCGCCGACCCTGAGGCGATCGCGGTTGAACAGCGGAAACAGCGCGAACCCGCCGGTCCACAGCAGGCCCAGCAGCACCAGCCAGCCGCCGATCGGATCGGTCGCGCCGACGCCCGAAGCCAACAGGAAGGTGAGCGGCAGGAAGACCTCGATCTCGCGCATGGCGTTGCGGGCGAACACCGCCTCGGCGGTGAGCCGGCCGCCGTCGCGCGCAGCGACGCGCAGGCCGAGGATGCGCTTGCCGGGGGTGGCGGCGCGCGGCGTGAACTCGAACAGCACGAAGTAGCCGTTGCGCAGCACGAAGAAGCCCAGCAGCCAGACGATCATCATCACGCTGGAGAGGTTGTTCTTCAGGCCGAGCGCGCCGAGGCTGGCCAGCGCCCCGGCCGAGAAGCTCGCCAGCAGGGTCAGGACGATGACCGCGATCAGCAGGAAGACGGCGTCGAGGATGAAGGCCGCCGCCCGCTCGCCGGCGCCGCCGATGCGCAGGCGCAGGTCGACGCCTTCCGGCGTGACGAACTCGCGGACCTCGGGCGGCGCGGCTGCGCCCGCCGATGTCGAGGCGCCGGCGGCGGTCATGAGGGCCTCCTCTCACGGCGCGGCGTGTAGAAGTAGCCCAGCCAGATCACCAGCGTGGAGATCGCGATCGCGTAGCGGGCGTAGTCGTTGGTGATCAGCTGGCGGGCGAAGCCTTCCAGCAGGCCGGCGACGATCAGCATCAGCACGACGCCAGCGATCACCGGCGCGGCGGCGCGTCCGGCCTCGGCCGCTGCGTCGAGCCGGGTCTTCTCGCCGGGGAACGCCACCCGCCAGCCGATCCTGAAGCCGGCCGCGCCGCCGAGGATGATGGCGAAGAGCTCGGTGACGCCGTGAATGAAGAGCCAGCCGCCGAGCTGGAACGCGAGCCCGCGCGAGGCGAACAGTGCGAAGAAGGCGCCGAGCGTCAGCCCGTTCTCGGCGAGCAGAAAGGCGGTCGGGATGCAGAAGGCGAAGCCCAGCGCGAAGGCGAAGATGGCGATCTGGGCGTTATGGCTGAAGAGATAGCTGGCCAGCACCGCCAGCGAGGCCTTGCCCTCGCTGTGATAGAGCGTGTCGCGCAGGAACCTGGTGGTCGCGGTCGGGTCGCGGCCGGCGCCGAGGCCGCCCGGCACCAGCCCGCCGAACCAGCCCGGATCGTTCCACACCAGCAGGAAGCCCACGATCGCGGCCACCGCGGTGATCGCGAACGAGGCCAGCGTCTCGCGCCACAGCCCCTTCACCGCCGCCGGCCAGGTGTGCTCGAAGAACTGCGCCAGCCGCTGCCGCAGCCCGGCGCGGGCGCCGTAGACGAAGAAGTAGGCGCGGGTGGAAAGGCTCTCCAGGTAGTCGATCAGGCTGTGGTCGAGCGAGGTGGCGCGGGCCACCGACAGCGACGACAGCGCCTGGCGATAGAGCACCGGCAGCGCCAGCAGTTCCTCGTCGGTGAGGCTCTTGGCCGAGCCGCGCTCGACGCGGGCGAGCAGCCCCTCCAGCCGTCGCCAATCCCCCTCCCGCTCGGCCCGGAACCGCCGCGATTTGAGTTGGAGCTCCTTCATTTGACGCCGGGACGCGGCCTTGCGCCCCCTCCACCACCCGGCTGCGCCGGGCGGTCCCCCTCCCCCGCACGCTTCGGTGCGGTGGAGGAGCGAAGTTGCACGATCTCGCTCCTCCACCGTCGCGTAGACGACGGGGGAGGTGGCAGACCGCGAAGCGGGCTGACGGAGGGGGCGCAAGGCCGGTGCACGGTGCCAGCTCTCCTCACAGCAGGTCCCGCTTTTTCAGGTCGATGTAGGCGCTGAGCAGGGCGGGGCCGACCTGGGCGGCGGGGGCGTCGACGATGTGGGCGCCCATGCGCGAAAGGCGGGCGATCACCAGGTCGCGCTCCTTCAAGAGGGCCTCGGCGGTGACCGCGCGCGACACGGCTTCGGGGTCGACCGGCTCGCGGCGGGCGATCGCCTCCAGCTCCTCGTCGCGGAAGATCACGAACAGCACGAGGTGGCGCTTCATCAGGCGCGCGGCGTTCTCCAGCATCAGCTCGGCGCTGGTGGTGTCGGCTAAGTCGGTAAACACCACGATCAACGCCCGCCGCTCCAGCGCCGCGTTCAGCTGGGTGAGGCCGAGCGTGTAGTTGGTCTCCTCCGACGAATAGTCGAGCCGCGCCGCCACCCGCTGCAGGAACGGGAAGGCATGGGAGCCCGACGCCGCGCCGGAGAACAGGCGCGGCTTGACGTCGAAGCCGTAGAAGCCGACCCGGTCGCCGAGCTTCAGCGAGACGAACGCCATCAGGAGGGCCGCGTTGATCGCCCGGTCGATGCGCGGCGCGCCCAGCAGCGGCTCGCACATCAGTCGGCCGGTATCGATCGCGAAGATCACCGGGTGGTTGCGCTCGGTGCGGAACTCCTTGGCGAGCAGCTTGCCGTGGCGGGCGGACTGCTTCCAGTCGATGGCGCGCCTGTCCATGCCGGGCGCCAGCTCGCGCAGCGCGTGGAACTCCGAGCCGTCGCCGGTCTCCAGCTGCGCCTTCAGGCCGAACATCGCATCGCGTGCGAAGAGCCGGATCGCCTCGTCCTTCACCGCGCCGACGTTCGGGGTGATCGAGACCACCTTGTCCGGGCGCTCGGAGATCTGCTTCCAGACCAGGCCGAAGGGGCCGCGCCAGCGCGCCCAGATGCGCTCGATCCGCCCCTCGCCGCGCCGCAGCGGCGAGAGCTCGTAGGCGGCCTCGGCCGCGCCGCCCAGCACCGGCGTCGCGGTGCGGTCGGCGGAGAGCGCCAGGCGTTGGTTCACCTCCGCGGCGGTCTCGGCGAGGCTGGGCGCGCGGCGCTCGAAGGTGACCGTCAATCGCATCGGCGCGCTCGACGCCGTGCCCATCGCGCCCGGCGCTTCGAGCGCCAGGCTGGCGCGGTCGCGCGGCGCGCCGAGGATCGCGTCGGCCAGGCACAGCGCGCCGACCAGCGCGGCCCAGGCCGCCCCGGCCACCCAGTAGCCCGGCTGCACGAGCCCGATCGCCAGCGCGATCGGCGCGCCGACCGCCATCACCGCCACCGCTCGCGACGTCGGGTAGATCATCGAAGCGCCGAACCCATCACCGAGACGCGGCCGTCACCGGGGCGCCTCGACCCGGTCGATCAGGCCCTGCAGGATCTGGTCGGTCAGCCGGCCTTCGATCTCGGCGGCCGGCGACAGGATCACCCGGTGGCGCAGCGCCGGCAGGGCGAGCGACTTGACGTCGTCGGGGATCACGTAGTCGCGGCCCTGCAACGCGGCGCGGGCGCGGGCGGCCGTGGCCAGCATCGCGGCGCTGCGCGGGCTGGCGCCGGTCTCCAGGTCCGGCGTCTCGCGCGTCGCGCGCACCAGCCCGACGATGTAGTTCACCACCTCATCCACCAGCCGGGCGCCGGCGATGGCCGAGACCGCCGCGGTGAGCGTCGCTGCGTCGGCGACGACGCCGACGCCCATCGCGGCCGGGTCCGGGCTGCCGGTCCGGACGCCGTGCGTGGCGACGATCGCCCGCTCCTCCTCGGCCGACGGGTACTTCAGCGTCTGCTTGAAGAGGAAGCGGTCGAGCTGGGCTTCCGGCAGCGGATAGGTGCCCTGCTGCTCGATCGGGTTCTGCGTCGCCACCACCATGAAGCGGTCTGAGAGCGGGTGCGCCTTGCCGTCGATGGTGACGTTGCGCTCCTGCATCGCCTCCAGCAGGGCGGCCTGGGTCTTCGGCGGCGTGCGGTTGATCTCGTCGGCCAGCAGCAGCTCGCAGAAGATCGGCCCGCGCGTCAGCGTGAAGGTCGAGGTCTGGAAGTTGAAGAGGTTCGAGCCGATGATGTCGCCGGGCATCAGGTCCGGCGTGAACTGGATGCGGCCGTACTCCAGCCCCAGCGTGCGTGCGAAGCACTGGGCGAGGAAGGTCTTGGCGGTGCCGGGCGGGCCCTCCAGCAGCACGTGGCCGCCGGCCATCAGCGCCGTCAGCATCAGCTCGACGGTGTCGCCCTGGCCGACCACCGCCTTGCCGATCTCCGCGCGCATGCGCTCGGCGAGGTCCTTCACGTCACTGACGTTCACGCGTCATCTCCAGTCTCCATCGGTAGATCCGCCCGGCAAGCGCGGTGAGGCCGGCGCGCCCCAAAGCGGAGTCGTGTGCGCGCGCGGCCTCCGCGTTGAGGGCGGAAAGGGTGTCGGGCAGGCCGCGCTGGGCGCTCAGCCGGTCGAGGAAGCCGGTCAGCGCCTCGCCGGTCAGCTCGCGCGGCGCGCCGACGGCGCGGGCGGCGGCTTTCTGGCTGAGCGCCGCGTAGGCCGGCGCCATATGGCCCTCGCGGCCGGCGAGCCGGATCAGCTGAGCGGAGTTGTCGGTGAGCGCCTCCTTGCCGAGCGCGAAGGCGCGCGGGGCGCGGCGCACCGGTCCGAAACGGAACGCCGCCTGCAGGCCGGCCAGCGCCAGGGCGGCGGCGAAGCACAGCGTGACGGCCAGGAACGGCGGGTCGAACATCAGCCGCAGCGGATTGCGCTCAGTCTGGTAGCCGTTCAGCGTCACGTCGAAGATTACCGGCCCGTCGGCGGTGCGCAGCGCGCGCACGATGCCGACCGCGGCGCCCAGCGTGTCGAGGCTGGCGAGCCCTTGCGTGTTCAGGAGGTCCGGCTCGGACAGCACGTAGAGCTGGCTGCCGGGCGCCTGCGCGATCACCGCGGCGCCCGTCGCGTCGGTCAGCACTGGCGTCCAGCCCTGGGCGCTGAAGGTCTGCAGAGAGTCGATCGGCCCGGGCGTCAGCGTGACGCCCTCGAACGGCGTGCCGGCCGCGCCGACCAGCCGCGCGCGCGCCACGCCCTGGGCGCGCGCCACCCTGACCGCGTCGAGCGCGCCCTTCCTCGGCATCTCGGCCGGATTGACCAGCCCGGCCTTCAGGCCCCAGCTCAGATGCGACCGGTCGACCGCGGCGTCCCATTTCGGCAGCACCACCAGTGTCGGCCCGCCGAAGCCGAGCTTGGCGACGTCGGACTCCTGGCCCGGCTCGGGCGTGACGATGAACAGCCCCTCGCTGCGGCCCTTGGGCAGCGGCGCGGCGCGGCTGATCACCAGCGGCGCGCCGTCGTTCTTGAGCAGCGCCGCGAGGCCCGCAAAGCCGACCGCGCACTTCGAATAGACGTTGGCGCGGCAGCGGGTGTCGCGCTCGAGGTCCGGCGCATAGGCCAGCAGCGTCACGAACGCCGAGAACGCGAAGACGCCCACCAGCACCAGCGCGATGACGTTGCGGGCGCGGAAGATCGGGCCGGCGGCCGCCGCGTCGCCCGCCGCGCCGCTCGGCGTCCCGACGCTCTGCACCCCGACGACCTCGCTCAAGCCCAGGCTCCGGGGAAGGCGAACCGCTCGTAGGCCTTGCGGCAGGCGGCGAAGCCGTGCTGGTCCAGCGCCTCGCCGCCGAAGAAGCTCTTCTCCACCACGCCGGCGATGCCGACGAAGACGTCGCGGGCGTTGTCCGGAATGTCGGTGAGGCGGCCGATCTCGCGCGACGTGTAGGCCGGCTTCACCAGCCGCGGCCGGCGGCCCTCGATCTCCTCGATACTGCGATGCAGGATCAGCCGCGCCGCCTCGGCATAGCGGCCGGCCGCCGCCAGCTTGTCGGCCTCCTCGAGCAGCGCCCGCGCGGTCGCCGCCTCCGGGCGCCACGGCTCGGGCTTGGGCGCCGGCCGCTTGCGCCTGAACACCTCCGGCCAGCGCGCCTGCACGAACTCGCGCCCGATGAAGTAGAGCACCACCAGCAGCGCGGCGACCAGGCCGCCGATGAAGACCCAGCCCAGCGGGTGCGCGATGATGCTCAGCCCCTTGGCGATCGCCTTCAGGATCGCCTCCAGCCAGTGCGGCAGCTGGGTGACCGGCGGCCGCGGCGCCTTGTCGAAGCTGAACTGCAAGGTGGGGTCGCGCATCATCGCGTCATGCGCCGCGCGAAGCGCGTCCGGCGACGGCGGCGCACCGGCAAACACTGCGCCCGCGCTAAGCGCACCTTGGGCGGCCAACGCCACGCTCCCCTGATTGCCCCGACGCCCGACCCACATCTGTAAGGGAAGAAACCTGCAACGCGAAGTGAATCGGACGGCCGCTACGCATCCTGCGCCCACGTCATCCCGCTCCCCGGCGAAGGCCGGAACGGCCGAAAGACTGAACGAAGGGCAGGCTTGCCTGAGAGCAGCGGGGGCGGAGCCGCCGCTCTTAACCGCAGAGGACGCAGAGGCTACGAGCTCTCTGCGTCCTCCGCGGCATCTCTGCGCTCTCCGCGGTCAAAGACAGCGCCTGCGGCGCGCGCCAACCCGGCAGATAGGCAATCGGGCCTCTTCTGGGGTCCTCGCCTTCGCCGGATGAGCGGTGGGCCTAGCGCGGCAGCAGGCTTTCGCCCATCAGGAACTCGTCGACGGCGCGCGCGCACTGGCGGCCCTCGCGGATCGCCCAGACCACCAGCGACTGGCCGCGCCGCATGTCGCCGCAGGCGAAGACGCGAGGCGCGGTCGTGCGGTAGTCGTCGGTGTTGGCCTTGACGTTGCCGCGCGCGTCGAGCTCCACGCCGGACTGCTCGATGAGGCCGGGCTTGCGGGGCCCGACGAAGCCCATCGCCAGCAGCACGAGGTCGGCCGGCAGCGTGAACCCGGTCCCCTCGACCACGCGCATCTGCGAGCGACCGTCCGGACCCGGGACCCACTCGACGCGGGCGCAGTCGATCGCCTCGACGCTGTTCTTGCCGACGAAGCGCACGGTGGTCACGGCGAAGTCGCGGTCGGCCCCTTCCTCGTGCGAGGACGAGGTGCGCAGCTTCATCGGCCAGTCGGGCCAGACCAGCGCCTTGTTCTCGCGCTCGGGCGGCATCGGCATCAGCTCGAGGTTGGTCACCGAGAGCGCCCCCTGGCGGTTCGACGTGCCGATGCAGTCCGAGCCGGTGTCGCCGCCGCCGATGACGATGACGTGCTTGCCGCTGGCGCTGATCGCGCCGTCGGGCGCGGCGATGTCTTCCGCATCGCCCGCCACGCGCTTGTTCTGCTGGACAAGGAAGTCCATCGCATAGTGGACGCCGGGCAGCTCGCGGCCGGGAACCGGCAGGTCGCGCGGGGCCTCGGCGCCGCCGGACAGCACCACTGCGTCGTAGCCGCTGAGCAGTTCCTCGACCGCCACGTCCTTGCCGACCTCGACGCCCGGCTTGAAGGTCACGCCCTCGGCCTGCATCTGCGCCATGCGCCGGTCGACGAGGTGCTTCTCCATCTTGAAGTCGGGGATGCCGTAGCGCAGCAGCCCGCCGATCCGGTCGCTCTTCTCGAACAGCGTCACCTGATGACCCGCGCGCGCCAGCTGCTGCGCGCAGGCGAGGCCCGCCGGGCCCGAGCCCACCACGGCGACGCGCCGGCCGGTGGGGTTCGGGTTGACCTGCGGCTCGATCCAGCCCTCGGCCCAGCCGCGGTCGACGATCTGGCACTCGATGGTCTTGATGGTGACCGGGTTGTCGTCGATGTTCAGCGTGCACGACGCCTCGCAGGGCGCCGGGCAGATGCGGCCGGTGAACTCCGGGAAGTTGTTGGTCGAGTGCAGGTTCTCGAGGGCCACGCGCCACTGGTCGCGATAGACCAGGTCGTTCCAGTCGGGGATCTGGTTGTTGACCGGGCAGCCCTGGTGACAGAACGGGATGCCGCAGCTCATGCAGCGCGCCGCCTGGCGCTTGAGGTCGGCCTCCGGCAGCGGATGCACGAACTCGCGCCACGTCTTCAGGCGCTCGGCCGGCTTGTCGTAGCCCCGATCGCGCCGCTCGATTTCCAGGAAGCCGGTCGGCTTTCCCATCCCGTATTCGCTCCAGACTTTAAGGTAGTTTACTCGGCCGCGACGGCTTTGGCGGCGACCTGTTCGGCCGCCTGCTCTTCGAGCGCGCGGCGGTAGTCTTTCGGCGTCACCTTGACGAAGTGCGTCAGCGCCTCGTCCCAATTGGCGAGCAGCTCGGCGGCGCGGGCGCTGCCGGTGTGGCGGTGATGCCGCTCCACCAGGATCCGCAGGCGTTCGGCGTCGAAGCGCAGCGGATCGCCCATGCCGGCGTTCTCGACGCTGACCGAGCGGGGGCGCGGCCGGTTGACCTCGTCATCGCGCTCGGCAGGCCCCGCGGGCGCCACGGGCCCGATCTCGACCATCGCCATGTTGCAGTACCGGGCGAAGCGTCCGGCCGGATCGTAGACGTAGGCGATGCCGCCCGACATGCCGGCCGCGAAATTGGCGCCGGTGTCGCCCAGCACGGCGACGACGCCGCCGGTCATGTACTCGCAGCCGTGGTCGCCGACGCCTTCCACCACCGCGACGGCGCCGGAGTTGCGCACCGCGAAGCGCTCGCCGGCCACGCCCTCGAAGTAGGCCTCGCCGGCGATGGCGCCGTAGAGCACCGTGTTGCCGATGATGATGTTCTGGGTCGGGTCGCGCGGCGTGCCGGCCGGGTGGCGCACGATCACCCGCCCGCCGGAAAGACCCTTGCCGACATAGTCGTTGGCGTCGCCCGTCAGCTCCAGCTCGACGCCGCGCGCCAGGAAGGCGCCGAAGCTCTGCCCGGCATTGCCGGTGAGCTTCACGTTGACGGAGCCGTCCGGCAGGCCGGCGTGGCCGAAGCGCTGGGCGACCTTGCCCGACAGCATCGCGCCGACGGTGCGGTTCACGTTGCGGATGGCGTGCTCGATGGTCACCGGCCCGTGGCCGTCGAACGCCGGAGCGGCTGCGGCGATGAGCTCGTGGTCGAGCGCGCCGCCCAGGCCATGGTCCTGCCGGTCGCAGTTCCAGAGGCCCTTCTGATCGCCGGGGGGCGCTGCGTAGAGCACCTTGGAGAGGTCGACCCCGGCCGCCTTCCAGAGCTCGACGGCGGCGCGCGCATCGATGCGGTCCA
>DATNEH010000043.1:0-7147 GCA_035553015.1 Caulobacteraceae bacterium
CGACTTCTATGCGCCAGGCGCCCAGATCCTGGACATGTACCACGCCGGCGTGAACGCCCGCACCGCCGGCGGCCGCACCGAGATCGCGCCGGGAGCGTGACACGGAGACAGGTGAAGGTTGGGAGTATGGTGCGTGGCGCGAGACGCGCCTAGCGCAGGATGGTTTCAGGCGGGATCGCCTGAAAGCTGAATCCTGCTCTAGATTCAGCAGTGTAGATCGCGATTCAGCGTTCATTCTGAACGCATCGCGATCAAGCCGGACCCGGAGTTTGCAGAGGTTGCCTTGCGCCCCCTCCACCACCCGGCTGCGCCGGGCGGTCCCCCTCCCCCGCACTCTTCGGTGCGGTGGAGGAGCGAAGCGGCTCGATCTCGCTCCTCCACCGTCGCGCAGACGACGGGGGAGGTGGCTCGGCGCGCTACCAGCGCGTCGAGACGGAGGGGGCGCAACGGACGCCGTCAAACTCGTTTGCGGTCGAGGCTACCTCATCTGATGCGCGCCCGACCTACGTGGCCGAACCTGCGCCATGACCTTGCACATGCGTTCTCTCGACGGACGCACGATCGCGTCGTCCCCCGCCTCACCCTCTCCCTGATCGCCATCCTCGCGCTCCAGCTCGTGGTGATCGGCCTCGACGCGGCGTTCCCGCCGGATCTCTCCAAGGCCTACCGCTCATCCCCCGTCGCGCTCGACCGGCGCGGCGCGTGGCTGCGGGCGCTGCCCGTGGAGCACGGGCGCTGGCGGATCCGCGGCGACGTCGAGCGCACCGACCCCAGCTTCGTCGCCCGGCTGGTGGCGCTGGAGGACGGCCGTTTCTGGCTGCATCCGGGCGTCGACCCGGTCTCGGCGATCCGCGCCGCAGCCTCCGCCGCGCTGCACGGGCGGATCACCTCCGGCGCCTCGACGCTGACCATGCAGGACGCGCGCCTGCTGGAGCCCCGGCGGCGCACGTGGGGCGCCAAGCTCTACCAGATGGCCCGCGCCCTGCAGCTGCAGGCGAGGCTCTCCAAGCGCGAGCAGCTGGCGCTCTACCTGACGCTGGCGCCCTACGGCGGCAACCTCGAGGGCGTGCGCGCCGCCAGCCTCGCCTACTTCGGCCACGGCCCGGAGACGCTGACCCCGGCCGAGCAGGCGATGCTGATCGCGCTGCCGCAGTCGCCGGAGGCGCGCCGACCCGATCGCCGCCCGGCTGCGGCCCGCGCCGCCCGCGCCCGCGTGCTGGACCGGATGGTCCGCGCCGGCCTCTTGGACGCCCCTGTCGCCGAGGAGGCGGCCGCTGATCCGCTGCCCGGTCGGCAGGGCTTCCCCGGCCTCGCCTGGCACGCCGCCGGCGAGCTCGCCCGCGCCGCGCCGGCTACCCAGGCCACCGTCGTCACGACGCTCGACGCCGACCTGCAGCGCCGGCTCGAGCCACTGGCCGCGGCGACCGCCAAGGGCCAGGGCGCGGACGCCGAGGTCGCCATCCTGGTGGTCGAGGCGAAGAGCCGGGCGGTGCGGGCCGCGGTCGGCTCGGCCGGGCTAAGCGCGGCCGGCGGCTGGATGGACCTCACCCAGGCGCTGCGCTCGCCGGGCTCGGCGCTGAAGCCGTTCATCTACGGCTTGGCGATGGACGACGGCGTGGTCGCCGCCGACACCGTGCTCGACGACACGCCGCGCCGATTCGCCGAGTACCAGCCGGAGAACTTCGACCGCGTCTTCCACGGCAACGTGACGATGCGCGAGGCGCTGATCCATTCGCTGAACGTGCCCGCCGTCGAGACGCTCGACCGGCTGGGGCCGCAGGCGTTCGAGGCGCGGCTGACCGGCGCCGGGGCTCGCCTGGTTCGCCCCAACGCCGGCGACCGCGACCCCGGCCTGGCGCTGGCGCTGGGCGGCGAGGGCATCTCCTTGCGCGACCTCGCCATGCTCTACGCGGCGCTGGCCGACGACGGGCTCGCCAAGCCGCTGGCCTGGACCGAAGCCGACGCCAGGGCGCGGCTCGCCGATCCCGGCCACCGGCTGATGCGGCAGGCCTCCGCCCGCGCCATCCTCGACATCCTGCGCGAAGGGCCGCCGCCCAAGGGCCGTGCGCCGGGCGCGCTCACCCGCATCGCGCCGATGGCGTTCAAGACCGGCACCTCCTACGGCTTCCGCGATGCGGTCGCCGTCGGCGTGGTCGGCGGCTATGTGATCGCGGTATGGACCGGCCGCGCCGACGGCGGCGCCCGCCCCGACATGACCGGCCGCGACGCCGCGCTGCCCCTGCTGTTCGATGTCGCCGACCAGGTCGGGATCGCCGCCCGCGCGCCGCCGCCGATCAAGCCGCGCGGCGCGCCGGCGGCGCTGCAGACGCTCGACCGGCCGGGCGCGGGCCCGCGGCTGATCTTCCCGCCCGACGGCTCGACGGTGGTCGCCGACGGCTTCGGCTCAGGCAGCCGCGGCTTCGTGCTCGCGGCCAGCGGCCAGGGCATCGCCTGGTACGTCGACGGCGCGCCGGTGCCCGCCGACCCGGTGAGCGGCAAGCCGATCTGGCGCCCGCCCGGCCCGGGCTTCTACCGCATCAGCGTGGTGGACGCGGCGGGGCGCGCGGTGGTGGCGCGGGTGCGCGTGGCGGGCGGGTGAGCGCGGCTAGCCTCGCAGCCGCGCCAGCAGCTCGGCGGCGAAGGTGGAGAGCGAGTCGTCGCGCGCGCCCATCACCACGACGCGATCGCCCGGGCGGGCGAGGGCGAGCAGGCGATCGCCGCAGGCGGGCCGGTCGGCCAGCGCCTCGGCCTGGCGCCCGCGCGCCACGATGTCGGCGACCACGTCCTCGCTGCCGACGCTGCGGTCGACCGTGCCGCCGAAGTAGACCGGCGGGGTCAGCACCAGCACGTCGTCCGCCGTCAGGCCCTGCGCGAAGGTGTCCGCGAACTCCGCCCGCATCAGCTTCAGCGGCCCGTAGCCGTGCGGCTGGAACATCACCAGCAGGCGCCCCGGATAGGCGTGCAGGGTCGCCAGCGTCGCGGCGATCTTGTCGGGGTTGTGGGCGAAGTCGTCGATCACGGTGACGCCGCCGGCCTCGCCGATCAGGTCGAGCCGCCGCTTCACCCCGGCGAAGGCCGAGAGCGCCGCCGCCGCGCGCTCCAGGTCGACGCCGAGCGCGTCCGCCGCGGCGATCGCCGCGAGCGCGTTGGCCGCGTTGTGGTCGCCGGGCGTCCTCAGCGCGACGTGGGCCGTGCGTCCGCTCCGCCGCGCCGTCACCTCGAAGTCGACCCCGCCCGGCGTCGGCGTGCGCGGCCCGGCCGTGAAGTCGGCGGCCGGGTCGGCCAGCGAGAAGGTCGCCAGCTTCGCGGCATCGACGCCCTTCGCCAGCGCCGCGGTCTCGGCGTTGTCGAGGTTCAGCACCACCCGGTTGGCGCGCCCCACGAAGCCGGCGAACAGCGTGCGCAGCTCGTCCATGGTCTTGTGGTCGAGCGAGATGTTGTTCACCACCGCGATCTGCGGCGCGTAGTGGGCGATCGAGCCGTCGCTCTCGTCCACCTCGGCGATGAAGGCATCGCCGTGGCCGACCACCGCGGCCGCGAACGGCGAGCCGGCGCGGGCGAAGTTCTTCATCTCGGCGCCGTTGACGATAGTCGGATCGAGGCCGGCCTGCGACGCCACCCAGCCGATCATCGCCGTCGTCGTCGACTTGCCGCTGGTGCCGGCGACGCCGACGCTGAGCGGCGCGGCGTTGAAGAGCTCGGCCAGCAGCTGGGCGCGGGTGACGATCGGCGCGCCGAGCCGCCGGGCGGCCTGCACGTCGGGGATGCTCTCCTCGACCGCTGCCGACACCACCAGCGTCTGGTCGGCGCCGGTCAGCCCCGATCCGTCCTGCGGGAACAGCGTGACGCCGCGGCCCTTGAGGAACGCGAACCGTTCGGGATTGCGGCCCTGGTCGAGCGCCCGGTCGGAGCCGGCCACCGCGGCCCCGCGCGCGCCCACGATCAGCGCCAGCGGCGTCATCCCACTGCCGCCGACGCCGCAGAAGAAGTAGCTTCGGTTCGGAATCATCGCGGGACCCTAGAGGCCGGGCGGAGGGGGGAGCAACAGTGAGCGGCGAAGCGTTGCGCATCGCAGTCGTCGCACCCTCCACCCGCTTCGCCCCGGAAGCCGCCGAGCGGGTGCGGCAGATCGCGGCGCGGCTCGACCCGGCGCCGGCGATCTACTTCCACCCGCAGTGCTTCGAGAGCTTCGGCCACTTTGCCGGCGACGACGCCACGCGCGCCGCCGCGCTGATCGAGGTCGCCGAGAGCGACGCCTTCGACGCGGTCTGGTTCGCGCGCGGCGGCTATGGCGCCGGGCGGCTGCTGGAGCGGGTGATGCCGGCGCTGGGGCCAGCGGCCCGCGCCAAGACCTGGCTCGGCTACAGCGACGCCGGCGCGCTGCTGGGCGCGTTCTACAAGGCCGGCTTTGCCCACCTGGCCCACGGCCCGGTCGCGCAGGAGGCGCTGCGCGAGGGCGGCGAGGCGGCGGTGGTCCGCGCGCTCACGTGGCTGACCCGGCGCGATCCGGCGACGCTGGAGCCGAGCCTGGCGGCCGATCCACGGCCCGCCGCCGCGTTCAACCTCTCGATCCTCGCCTCCCTGGTCGGCACGCCCTGGCAGCCGGACCTCGCGGGCCACGTGCTGATGGTCGAGGACGTCGGCGAGTACATGTACCGGCTCGACCGCCTCTTCTTCCAGATCACCAGCAACCCCGACATCCGCCGCGTCGCGGGCCTGCGGCTCGGCCGCTGCAGCGACATCCCCGAGAACGACCCGGACTTCGTCCTCACCGAGGAGGACGTCGCCCGCTCATGGTGCGAGCGGTCCGGCATCCCCTACCTCGGCCGCGCCGACATCGGCCACGACATCGCCAACAAGATCGTCCCCTTCGGCCCGCGTTGAGGCCAAGCCCCGGCATCGCAGCGCCGCAGGCGTTGTTCCTTCAACACGAAGAACACAAAGGTCACGAAGAACACCAAGCGGGCGCTTCGCGCCGGGCAAACTGTCCCAGCACGTTTGACGAGTGGCGGCGCGCCGACGGCGCGCCCTTCGTGTCCTTCGTGCTCTTCGTGGTGGGAAAGGCAGCGTCGCAGCCGCCCACCCGCGCCGTTACTTGATCGCGTCGGGCTGGCGTTCGGGGTGGGCGGCCTGGAAGGCGGGGTGGGCCGCGGCGCTCGCGTAGACGGCGCCGAGCGCCGGGTAGGGCGCCAGGTCGATGCGGAAGCGCGCGCAGGCCCAGATCTGCGGGACGAGGCAGCAGTCGGCGATGGTCGGCGTCTCGCCGAACGCAAAGCGGCCGCCATACTTGGCCACCATCGGGTCCAGCGCCGCAAAGCCGGTCTTGATCCAGCGCTGCGCCCAGGTCAGCTGGTCCTCGCCGCCGATCGGATGGCCCATCCGGTCCAGCGCCTGCAGGACGCGCAGGTTGTTCAGCGGGTGGATGTCGCAGGCGACGATCTCGGCCATCGAGCGCACGATCGCCCGCTCGCGCGGCCCCTTCGGCAGCAGCGGCGGCGCCGGATGCGTCTCCTCCAGCCACTCCAGGATGGCGAGGCTCTGGGTCAGCACCCCGTCGTCGGTCTCCAGCGCCGGCACCAGGCCCTGGCGGTTGAGGTCGACATAGGGCGCGCGGCGCGCCTCGCCGCCGGCGAGGTCGTGGCCGACGTAGCTGTAGTCGAGCCCCTTCAACGCGAGCCCGATCCGCACCCGGTAGGGCGCCGTCGCCCTCCACATCGAGTGCAGGGTGAGCGCCATCCCCAATCTCCCTTCTCTAGGTGATCCGGAACGAGAGCGCGCCGACGCCCTCGATCTGGCCTTCCACGAGGTCGCCGCGGACGACCGGGCCGACGCCCTCGGGCGTGCCGGTGTAGATCAGGTCGCCGGGCTCGAGCCGCCACAGCATCGAGGCCTCGGCGATGATCGCCGCCACGTCCCAGATCATGTCGGCGATGCTGGCGTCCTGGCGGATCTGGCCGTTCCCCGAGAGCGCGATCCGCCCCTGCGGCGGCGGCCCGCTCCACCGCTTGATCGCCGAGACCGGCGCGGCCGCGTCGAACGCCTTGCCCGCCTCCCACGGCTGGCCCTTGTCGCGGGCGGCGTTCTGCAGGTCGCGGCGCGTCAGGTCGACACCGGCCGCATAGCCGAACACGAGGTCCAGGGCCTTGTCGGCCGGCACGTCGCGGCCGCCCGCCTTCAGCGCCACGACGAGCTCGATCTCGTGATGCAGGTTGGCGGTCTTCGGCGGATAGGCGGGATCGCGGCCCGGCGGGACAATGGCGTCGGCGGGCTTGGCGAAGAAGAACGGCGGCTCGCGGTCGTCGCCGCCCATCTCGCGCCGGTGGGCGGCGTAGTTGCGCCCGACGCACAGGATGCGGCGCACCGGGAAGAGGCCCGTCTCCCCCGCCACAGGGACGGCGACGAGGGCGGGCGGTGCGATCACGTAGGCGGCGGTCTTGGCGTCCATGCGCACGGCCTAGCGCGCAGCCGGCTCCGGCGCAAAACCTACTTCAGCGCCGCCTTGACCTGCTGTGCGACCTCGAGAGGGTGCTGGACCAGGCGGAGAGCGCGGCGGCGGCGATCAGCGCGAAGGCGAATCGGCGGGGCATGTCGGCCTCCGGCGTTGACAAGCGCAACGGGCCACGGCTCCTGACCAAATCCCCAAACCCACGCTTGTCTCCTGCGTTCCTTCTCGAGCCTCGCCCCACATGACCGACGCCGCCGCCGATACCGAAGGCCCGCTGGCCGGCCTGCGGGTGATCGAGATGGGCACCCTGATCGCCGGGCCGTTCTGCGGGCAGATCCTGGGCGACTTCGGCGCCGAGGTGATCAAGATCGAGGACCCGAAGGGCGGCGATCCCATGCGCCAGTGGGGCCGCAGCCTGCCGAAGGGCCTGTCGCCCTGGTGGCCGGTGATCGGACGCAACAAGAAGTCGGTCGGCCTCGACCTGCGAACGCCGGAGGGCCAGGCGATCGCCAAGGCGCTGATCGCCCAGGCCGACGTGGTGATCGAGAACTTCCGGCCGGGCGCCCTGGAGAAGTGGGGCCTCTCCTACGAGGCGCTGAGCGCCGAGAACCCGAAGCTGGTGATGGCCAGGGTCTCCGGCTTCGGCCAGACCGGGCCCTATGCCGAGCGCGCCGGCTACGGCCTGATCGGCGAGGCCATGGG
>DATNEH010000044.1:0-8297 GCA_035553015.1 Caulobacteraceae bacterium
GCCGGGCGGTCCCCCTCCCCCGCACTCTGCGGTGCGGTGGAGGAGCGAAGCGCCACGATCTCGCTCCTCCACCGTCGCGCAGACGACGGGGGAGGTGGCGCGGCGCGCGCAGCGCGACGTGACGGAGGGGGCGCAAGGCAACCGCACGATCCCGCCAGAAGGGGCGCAAGCCGCGTCAGCGCACGTCGTTCGTCCGGTCCCGGTACATGCACTGCCCCAGCATCCCGGCCGCGCCCCAGACCTGGTCGACGTAGGTCATGATCCCCAGCGAGCGGGTCTCGCTGATCATCTCGCTCTGCGGCGTGTAGCGGATGTAGCCGCCGAAGGTATGGGCCTTGTCCACCGTGGCGTGCAGCACGCGCTGGTTGGGCAGCACCAGCGTGTAGCCGTACTTGTCGAAGCCGCCGCGCGCCGAGTTGTTGAAGTTGTCGAACTGGGCCTGCGGGGTGTGGGCCTGCGCCTGCTCGCCGGTGGCGATCTGGCGGACGGAGAGGCGCGAGGCGATCCCCTCGGTCCCGTAGATCGACATCGGTCGGCGCGTGCGGGCGCTGGCGAGGAAGTTGCCGGCCATCGGCCCGCCCACCGGGTCGGCGTCCCGCACCTTCGTCCCGCCCGAGACGCTGGCCTGCCGCCCCGGCGACGGCCGCCGCGAGGCCAGGATCTCGCCGTCCGAGTGCGACCAGCCGATCATCCAGTCGCGCGAATGGCGCAGGTTCGCCTCGACCGCGTCGCGATAGTCCACCCCCTCCTGGAACGCCGGCGTGAAGATGGTCGAGGCCAGCTGGATCGCCCAGCGACCGTCGTTGTGGGTGACCGCGTAGATCCCCTCGCAGGTCTCCAGCTTCTCGCCCCACGGCGCATGCCGGGTGAAGCTGAGCGCGACGCCGACGTTGATCGGGTTGAAGGTCATCAGCTCCAACCCGGCCAGCATGTCGTAGCTGCCCGGCATCACCGAGAGCCCGCCGTGGCCCTTCGCCGGTTGCTCGCCGGAGAAGTCGAACTGGTGCGGCGGCGCCCCGAGGAACGCCTCGCGCGTCTCGTAGACGTCGGCCTCGACCCCCTCGTAGAGCGCGAACGGGAAGTGCAGCGTGGCGGCGATGGCCTTGAGGTCGCGCCGCGCGATGGCGGTGAAGTGCGCCATCATCACCGACATCGCCGCCGGCACCGACGCCTCGAACGCGACCGGGAAGCGGCCGTCCAGCATGCCGCCGTCGCGCCAGCCGGGCGGCGGCTCGGCGCCGGCCAGATCGCGATCCACTGCCTCGGCCATGGCGGTCCTCCCCAAGTTGGGTTCTTGACTGAACTGGGCGTTGCTGGTCACCCCTGATCACGGAAACCATAGCGCCAGAACACGCGAGCCTGAACACAGGGAGAGGGAGAGCCCCGATGGAATTCACCGACGTGCGCACCGAGGACGGGGTCACCCGCCGCTCGTTCACGCTCAGCGTCGCCGGCGAGCGCGTGCCGGCGGTGATCTGGGCGCCCGAAGGCGCGGCCGGCCCGCGCCCGCTGGTGCTGATGGGCCACGGCGGCTCGCAGCACAAGAAGACCCCCGGCATCCGCATCCGCGCCGGCCAGCTGGCGCGCCGCTTCGGCTACGCGACGCTGGCCATCGACGCGCCCGGCCACGGCGACCGCATCTCGCGCCAGGAGGCCGCGAGCCTGATGCGCGACGTCGGCGCGCGGGTTCGCGGCGAGTCGCCGGCCGGCTTCACCCCCGAGCGCATGCGCCAGATGGCCGAGCGCTCGCGCCTGGCGATCCCCGAATGGAAGGCGGCGCTCGACGCCGTGCAGGCGCTCGACTTCGTCGGCGCGGGGGGCCCGGTCGGCTACTGGGGCGTCTCGATGGGCACGGCGATCGGCGTGCCGTTCGTGGCGAGCGAGCCGCGGATCAACTGCGCCGTCTTCGGCCTCGCCGGCCTGCGCGAAGGCGCCGCCGACATGGCCGAGGCCGCCGCCAGGATCGCCATCCCCGTGGAGTTCGTCTTCCAGTGGGAGGACGCCGTCGCCCCGCGCGAAGCGGGCCTCGCGCTCTTCAACGCCTTCGCCTCGGCCGAGAAGACCATGCACATCAACCCCGGCGGCCACATGGACATCCCCGACTTCGAAGGCGCCAGCTGGGAGCGTTTCTTCCTGAGGCACCTCGGCACGGCCGTCCCGGCCAAGCAGTCGGTGGCGGCGGAGTAGGGCGCCATCCCTTCCCATGAAGCGGAGGGACCGAAATACTGCCGCAATCTGCGCCGGTATGCTGCGCCCCGCGCGTGGCGCCAGGGCGCGCGCCGCCGTAGCGTCATCAGTCGGGGAGACCCCATGCACCTCAAGCTCAAAGCCAGGATCGCCGCGCCCTTCTGCGCCGTCCTGGCGCTCGGCCTCGCCGCCGGCCCCGCGTTCGCCCAGCCCGCCGGCGATGGCGGCGGCCATGGCGCGGCGCTGAAGGCTGCCTGCGCCGCGGACTTCCAGAAGTTCTGCCCGAACGTGCAGATGGGTCCCGACATGCGCAAGTGCGTCCGCAGCAACTTCAATTCGCTGTCGGAAAGCTGCAAGACGGTCCTGCAGCAGCTGCGCAGCGCCCACCAGGAGCGCTCGCAGGGCGGCGGCGCCGCGGCCCCGCAATAGCCGCCCTGTTCGCCGGATCTAGTCCGCCAGCCTGGGGGCCGGGATGTCCTGGCCCCCGAAATGGATCATCACGGCGCTTGCCGGCCCCTCGGCCGGCAGCTCGAAGTCGAGCGTCAGCGGCACGAAGTTCGAGAAGAACGTCGAGGCGCTCTCCGCCAGCAACGCCAGCGGCGGCGTGGTCGGCGCCTTGACCACCAGCCCGGCGGCGTCGCGCGTCACCTCGGCGACCGCGCCCGGCCCCATCTGGTAGCGGCCGACGCAGCGGTCGAGCGCTTCGGACGCCAGCGCGATCGCGGTGCGGGCCACCAGCGGCGGCCCGTCGCGCATCCGGGCGGATCAGGTTGATCGCGAAGTTCATCGTATCGCCGCTGGCGTTGGCCAGCGCGACGACGCCCAGCTTCCCGGCCGGGTCGAAGAACAGGCTCGAGGCCATGCCGATCGTGCCGCCGTTGTGTCCGGTCAGCCCGAAGCCGTTGAGCCAGCCGATCGCCTGCTCGACGCCCTGCGCCGCGTGGGGCCGGCGGCGGGTCAGCATGTCGGCCATCGCGCCAGCGAGCGACGTCTCGGCCAGCGACGTCGACGCCAGGCCCATCGCGGCGGCCGCCAGGGTCATCATGTCGTCAATCGTCGACCAGGCGCCGCCGGCCGGCGCCATCGACGAGATGCTCAGCCTGGGCGCGGGCGCGCCGTCGGCGGCGTGCGGCTCGGCGGCGCGCGCTTCCTGCGCGGGCGTGAGGGCGAACGTGGTGTCCGTCATGCCGAGCGGCGCCAGCACCCGCCCGGCGAGCAGCGTCTCGTAAGGCGCGCCGCCGACCTGCTCCAGCGCCAGGCCGATCAGCCCATAGCCTGTGTTCGAGTACTCCCACGCCGAGCCGATCGGCCGGGTCAGCTGGAAGCGGCCGACGTCGGCCAGCAGGTCGGCCTTCGAATACGTCGCCCACTCGGGCGTTCCCCACCCCGGCATCCCGGGCAGGAACGATGGCAGGCCCGACTGATGCAGCGCCAGGTCGGCCAGCGTGATCTCGCGGCCCTCGAACGCGGGGATCGCCGCGCCGGCCGGCAGCCGTGCGCGCACCGGATCGTCGAGCCGCAGCTCGCCGCGGCGCACCGCGTCGCAGAGCAACAGCGCCGTCAGCGGCTTGGTGATCGAGCCGATCTCGAACAGCGTGTCCGGGCTCGCCGACCGGCGCTCGGCGGCCGCGCCGTAAGCGAACCGCCGTCGCCCCTCGGCCGAGACGATCCCCACCGCGACGCCCGGGCTGCGCCGCTGCTCGTCCACCCGGCGCTTGAGGATCGCGCCGATCTCGCCGTCCGTCCGCATGCGGCGACGCTAGATGCGCCCGCCGCCCCGGTCCCGTGAAACTTCGGTAAGGCCGCGCCCGCGTCCGAGCTCGGCCGCGACGGCGCGAATGGTCAGTACGCGGCGCTCGGCGCCTGCGGATTGCGGATGCGTTCGGTCAGCGCATCGTCGACGCCGATCGCGAAGACCCCCATTGGACCGGTGATCCGATGCACCATCAAGGCTTCGATCTCGCGGCGTTCGCGCTCGGTCAGCTGGGCCGGGACGTCGCTTTCCAGGAAGCCCTTGTAGGGCGGGCCCAGCGGGTAGAACGGGATGATGAAGCCCGGCGTGATCGCCTGGATCACCGCGCCGCGCCGGCGATTGGTGGTGTTGACGCCGGCCCGGTGCCAGGTGCGCGCGTCGTAGAGCAGGATGGTGCCCGCCGGGGCCTCGATGATGTCGGTCTCCGGGCCGGCGTAGGGCAGGCCGTGCTCGGCGCGGTGCTCGGGCCGGTAGGTGTCCCGCGCCCGGCCCCACGGCTCGGGCGCGATCTGGCCGGCGGCATGGCTGCCGAGCTTGAACACGGTCGCGCCATTGTCCACCCGGAAGTCCGAGACGCAGATGTTGCGCTGGATGGCGAGGCAGAGCTCGTCCGAGCCGGGCGGCACCCGGTAGGCCCGCCTGGCGCGCTCGCTGCCCCACATGTAGGGGAAGTCGCTGTGCCAGCCCTGCACCGGACGCGCGCCGTCGTCGGGCGTCAGCGCGGTCACCGAAGGCGGGTGGCCGAGCTTGATGTCGGGCGTGCGCATGTATTCGCGGCACAGCCACAGCGACACCGGCTCGACCATGGCGCGGGCCAGCGCCGGACCCAGCGCCAGTTGCTGCATCCGCTCTTCACCGGGGCCCTCGAAGGCGTCCGTGCCGGCAAGCCGCTGCAGGCCCTCGAGCACCGCCGGCGGCAGGATCTGGGTGAGCGCTACCCAGCCCTGCGCCTGGAACTCGGCCAGGTACTCGCTCGGCCGCTTCTCCGGTCCGAGGCCGACCGTAAACCCGGCCGCCGCGCCCGGCGCGCCGTCGGCGCCCAGATACCGTCTGTCTGGCGCTTCGCCGCCCAGCGACAGGCGCACCGCGCCGGGTTGCTCGCCTGGGCTGGCCGCCAGCAGCAGGCCGCTCTCGGCATGCCGAAACCCGTCGCCGGCCTCGACCCATAGCGCCTGATCGTCGACGAAACGCTGGATCGTGGTCTGGCCGTCGACGACGGCCAGCCAGTCGCCGTCCGGCGCCGTCAGGTAGCTGAAACGGCGCGTGGCCGGCGCGACCCGGTAGACCTTCGATTGCAACTCGACTTGCGTCATGCGGGCAGCATGGACCCGAACGCAGGCCGCTTTCCAGGGACTTCACGCCACCGGCGCGTCGGGCGCGACCTCCTGCGTCTGCAAGGCGATCGTCTGCGGGCTCGCCGCCGCCGCGGTCGGATACCAGACGAAGGGCGCGCCACGGCGCGCCGGCCAGTCCCCGCGGCGATGGACAATTGACTGGGCGCGGAAGCGCGCCTTGGTGTCCTTCGTGACCTTCGTGGTTGCTCTTGCCGTCCGCTCCTCAGCCATTCTTCGTGAACGCCGCGATGCGCTCGCGCATGTCCGGGCCGACGCCGGGGTTTTCCATCACTTCCCACTGCAGGCCGGCGTCCAGCGGATCGCCGTCGGTGGCCTCCAGCAGCGCCTTGTTGGCGGCGTGCGAGAACGACGAATTGGCCAGGATCCTCCCGGCCAGCGCCTCGATCTCGGCGTCGAAGTCGGCCAGCGGCACGGCGTATTCGGCGAGGCCGATGCGCACCGCCTCGGCCGCGTCGATCATGTCGGCGGTGAACATCAGCCGCTTGGCGGTGGCCACCCCCACCCGCCGCGGCAGCCGCTGGCTCATCCCCCAGATCGGGGTCAGCGCCCACTTGGCGTGGGTGTCGCCGAAGCGGGCGTTGTCGGCGGCGACGATGAAATCGGCCGCCAGCGCCACCTCCAGCGCGCCGGTGTAGCAGTGGCCGTGCACCGCGGCGATCACCGGCTTGGGCAGCTTTTCCAGCATGCGCAGCGTCTCGGAGTGCCAGCCGCGCGAGGGCGTCTCCTCGCCGGCGGCGATGTCGGCGAGGTCGTGCCCGGCCGAGAAGCAGCGCCCGGCGCCCCTCAGCACCACGCAGCCCACGTTCGCGTCGCGCTTCAGGTCGGCGACGTGGCCGCGCAGCTCCCTGAACATGCCGACGGTCAGCGCATTCAGCTTGTCCGGCCGGTTCAGCGTCAGCAGCGTCCAGCCGCCGCGGTCCTCGCGGCGCACGAGCTCGGTCATCGGGCGGCCTCTCCATCCATGTTCGCCGGCCACTCTGACGCCTTGCCGCCGCGTTTGCCAACCGCCGAGCCGGGTCGACTTGCGGCCCGGAATCGGCCGAGCCAGAGCAAGTTCATCGGGCGCTGCGTGCGTCGAGATCGAGCCGGGAGGCGCCATGCAGTATCTTCTCACCTCCGGCGGGGTCAGCAACGCGAGCATCCGCGACGCGCTGGTCGGCCTTCTGGGCAAGCCGATTTCCGAGGCCAGCGCCCTTTGCGTTCCCACCGCGCTCCATTCCATGCCCGGAGGCGGCGGCGCGGTCTGGCGGGCGGTCAGCGGATCGGCGCGCAACGCCATGAGCGCCCTCGGCTGGCAGTCGATCGGCGTCCTTGAGCTCACCGCGCTGCCCAGCCTCAAGGAAGACTACTGGATCCCCGCGGTGCGCGAGGCCGACGCCCTGCTGTTCGAAGGCGGCGACAGCTTCTACCTGGCCGACTGGGTGCGGAAGTCCGGCCTGGCGAACCTCCTGCCGTCGCTGCGGCCGGAGATGGTCTGGGTGGGCCTGAGCGCCGGCAGCATGGCGGCCGGCCCCAACATCATCGCGCCGGAACCCGGGGAGAGCATTCCGGCCACCGGCAGCGGCGCAGGCCTGGGGCTGGTCGACTTCGCGATCCTGCCACACCTGGACCACGAGCGATTCCCCGAGAACTCGATGGCGGAGCTGGAGATCCTGGCCGCGCGGATGCCGGTTCCGACCTACCTGATCGACGACCAGACGGCCGTCCAGGTGACAGACGCCGGCGTCGAGGTCGTTTCCGAGGGCCACTGGAAGCTGGTCACCCCCTGAGGCCAGGCGCGCCGCGGGCGCGCCTGTTTCAGCGCCGCAATACCATCGTCCAATAGACCGCGCGGCGGCCGGCTCGCATCCTCTCGCCACTTGCCCAGAGCCGGCGAAGCCAGAGCGGCGAAGGAGGGACCGATGTCCGTCGGATCGACAAGGCGTGACCTGTTGGCGGCCTCTGCCATCGGCGGCGCCGCCCTCTATGTGTCGGCCGCCTACGCCGAGGCCGACGTCGGGTCCGGCGGCCACGCGATCCGGCCGTTCGAGGTCGGCTTTCCGCAGGAGGCGCTCGACGACCTGCGGCGACGGGTGCAGGCGACCCGCTGGCCGGCGCGCGAGACCGTGTCCGACGACACCCAGGGCGTGCAGCTGGCCACCGTGCAGGCGCTGGCGAAGTACTGGGCGAGCGACTACGACTGGCGCAAGTGCGAGACGCGGCTCGCCGCGCTGCCCAACTTCGTCACCGAGATCGACGGGCTCGACATCCACTTCATCCACGTCCGCTCCAAGCACGCGGACGCGCTGCCGGTGATCATCACGCACGGCTGGCCCGGCTCGGTGATCGAGCAGCTGAAGGTGGTGGGGCCGCTGACCGATCCGACCGCACACGGCGGCCAGGCTTCCGACGCATTCCACGTGGTGATCCCGTCGCTGCCCGGCTACGGCTTCTCTGGCAAGCCGACCCGTCCGGGCTGGAACCCGGTCACCATCGCCAGGGCCTGGGCGACGCTGATGCAGCGGCTGGGCTACACGAAGTACGTCGCGCAGGGCGGCGACTGGGGCAACGCGGTCTCCGAGGTGATGGCGTTGCAAGAGCCGCCCGGTCTGCTCGGCATCCACACCAACATGCCGGCGACGGCGCCGCCCAACGTGTCGAAGGCGCTCTCGGCCGGAGGGCCTGCGCCCGCGGGACTTTCGGCTGAGGAGCAGAGCGCCTGGGACCAGCTGATCTTCTTCTACAAATACGGGCTCGGCTACGCCCAGGAGATGTCGCTGCGCCCGCAGACCCTCTACGGCCTCGTCGACTCGCCGGTCGGGCTGGCGGCCTGGATGCTCGACCACGACGCCGCCAGCCAGCAGATGATCGCGCGGGTGTTCGCCGGCGGGACCGAGGGGCTGACGCGCGACGACGTGCTCGACAACGTCACCCTCTACTGGCTGACCAACACCGCCATCTCTTCGGCGCAGCTCTACTGGGACACCACCCACAACCTGCCGCCAGCGGGCTTCTTCGACGTG
>DATNEH010000045.1:0-21635 GCA_035553015.1 Caulobacteraceae bacterium
AGCCACGTGGCCGTCACGGCCTCGCTTGGTCGAAGACGACCTGGTCGTAGCGCCAGAGCTGTTGGAAGAAGTCGCGCGCCGCGAAGCGGCTCCCCATCTGTCCGCTGATCAGCCCACCGATCGTGCGCTTGCCGTCGACGGCGGCCAGCCATGCGTCCTGCTCCGCATCGATGGGCAGGTAGAGGTCGGTGTAGGTATGGGCGCGGTTGATCAGCACGGCCGCGGCGCCGGGTGGCAGCCGGTCGCGAACCGAGATCGTGTCCGGCATCCGCACCGGGACGTAACCCAGCCAGGCGTCGCCCTCGAAGTCCGGGCCTGACGCCGCGTGGTCGCTTCGCCGGGCGACCAGGCTGTGGCGCGCCATGGTCCCGCGAAAGAGCTCGACGGCGGCGTATTGCTCTGCGGGCGGCCGCTGATCCAGCAGCCGGTGGTGCGGCGAGACCGCGAGCGCGCCGCACTGCGGAAGGTACTGCGCCTGGCGCAACCAGCGCCCGAAGCTCAAGCCGCCGTCATCCAGGAACTGGAGCAATTGCGGAACCGAGTAGGCGCGATCCTGCGGATGCAGCAGCGCATCGGCCAAGCCGGCCGCATCGCGAAAGTCGGGCGAGCTTCGCAGCAGCGGCGCGAGGGGATGGTCCGGCGGCAAGGACGCCAGGCTGGCGACGAGGTCGGCGATCTCCGCCGCCGTCGGGCGAATGCCGAGGCGACGGCAATAGTCTTGCAGCAGGTAGACACCGGCGCGGCCATAGGGCGCGTAGACCATCAGATGCAGCGCGCCGGTTGGCGCCAGCACCTCGCGCAGACCGCGAAGGCCGGCGTCGGGATCCGCCAGGTGATGCAGCACGCCGGTGCAGACCACATGATCGAAGCCCTCGCCGAGCTCGGCGGCGCGCTCCACCGCCAGTTGGCGGACCTGCAGGTTCTCCAGCCCGTATCTGCGCTTCAGCTTTTGGGTGAACGCGATGCTGGAAGCGCTGACGTCGATGCCGATCACTTTGGCGCGGGGCCAGCGTAGCGCGTACCTGGCCGCCTGCGTGGTGCCGCAGCCGGCCACCAGGATGCTGCGGTCGTCGCGGTAGGGCTCGCCCGGCCAGAACAGGTGGGAGTCCGCGCGCCGGCGCCGCTCGTTCCAGCGTTCGCGATAGCCCGCGAGATCGTCCACGGGGGGCGGGTACGGGTGCGCCTCGTAGAAGGCGCTCACCTGCGACGCGACAGTTGCCGCCGGGTGGAGGTCGTCTGCCATTTCACCGATCGGCTATTCCCAGACGAGGCCCATGCGCGGGATGCTCCCACGCATGGGCGACTCGCCTCCGCCGCTCTCAGCTGCCGTGGGCGACCGCTGCTTGAGCCAGGACCGCGTCGAGGTTGAACGACGCCGGCTTCTGGCGCGGCGGGAACTTGGTGAAGTTGGCGATCTCCGAGGCGACCAGCGCCTGCATCTCGTACATCTGCGGCACGTGATTGACCATCCAGTCCAGGTAGGTGTTCGAGTTGACCTCGGCGCGCTCGAACGGATCCCGACGCAGGTTCATGATGTAGGGCACTCGAAGCTTGACGAACGGCTCCGCCCACTGCCGCATGGTATTGGCCCGCTGTACCGCCAAGTGGAATTTGTAGTCGCCGATCCGAACCGCGATGATTTCGCCGTCATCGCTGAAGTAGATTATGGCGTTTCTTGCGCTCTTGTCGGACTTGCCGGTTAGGTAGTCGAGCTGATTCTCACCGTCCAGGTGGACGTGGAAAGGCTTGCCGTCGACCGTGCCGCCGTCGACGAGCTGCTTGGTGACGTCCGGGTTGCCCGCCGCGGCCAGCAGCGTCGGGAACATGTCGATGTGACTGACGATGCCGTTCAGCACCGAGCCGGCCTTGATCTTGCCGGGCCAGCGCATGAAGCAGGGGACGCGCCAGCCGCCTTCCCAGTTCGAGTCCTTCTGGCCGCGGAACGGCGTATTGGCGCCGTCGGGCCAGGTGTCGTTCTCCGGTCCGTTGTCGGTGGAGTACATGACGATGGTGTCGTCGGCGATGCCGAGCTGATCGAGCTTGTCGAGCATCTGGCCGATCTGCTCGTCGTGAACGACCATCCGGTCGCTGTATTCGTCCTGACCGCTCTTGCCGCGATTTTTCTCGGCGACGTGGGTGCGGAAGTGCATGGCGGTGGAGTTGTACCAGAGGAAGAACGGCTGTTTGGCCTGGGCCTGCTTCTCCATCCAGGCGAGGGCCGCGTCGGTGATCTCCTCGTCGATGGTCTCCATGCGCTTCTTCGTCAGCGGACCGGTGTCGGTGACCTTCTGCTTGCCGACCCGGCCCCAGCGGGGCTCGTCGGTTGGATCGTCGACGTCGGTCGCCCAGCTGTGCAGCACCCCGCGCGGCCCGAAGGCCTCCAGGAACCCGGGCGTCTTCGGATAGTCCGGCAGCTCCGGCTCTTCCTCCGCATTGAGGTGGTAGAGGTTGCCGAAGAACTCATCGAAGCCGTGCACGGTCGGCAGGTATTCGTTGCGGTCGCCCAGGTGGTTCTTGCCGAACTGGCCGGTCGCATAGCCGAGCGGCTTCAGCAACTCGGCGATGGTGGGGTCTTCCTTCTGCAGCCCGACCGTCGCGCCGGGCATGCCCACCTTGGTGAGGCCGGTGCGGATCGGGTTCTGGCCGGTGATGAAGCAGGCCCGGCCGGCGGTGCAGCTCTGCTGCGAGTAGTAGTCGGTGAAGGTCACCCCTTCTTCGGCGACGCGATCGATGTTGGGCGTCCGGTAGCCCATCATGCCGCGGCTGAAGTGGCTGACGTTCCAGATACCGATGTCGTCACCCCAGAGGATGAGAATGTTGGGCCTACCGTTGGGCATATCGACCTCCGCTTGAGTGGCGAGGCGTTCTTCCTGATCGGGGCGGGGCCGGCTATCGGGCGAACCGCCGAAGGCTGCCTAGGGGTTGGACCCAGTGGCCGCGTCGGCGAACGCGCCAGTCACTGGATCGGCAGCGCGACGACCCGGATGAGGCCCCAGAGGCAGGTGAGCAGCGAGACGGCCATCAGGAAGAAGCGCACGTGTCGCATCTTGAACACCTGCACGATGCCGCCGAAGAACATCGCGCTGGCGAGCACCACGGTGATCTGGATGAAGCCGTTGCTGTGGCGTCTGGCTTCCTCGCCGCGGCCGAACGCCTCCTCGGCCTGACGCTCCTTCGCCTCGGACTGCGCAGTGGCAGCGAGCTTGTACTGAGGCATCACGAACGGCGACGACGGCGCCGTCGGATTCTTGAGCGGTTGGGTGGCGACCCAGGCCTTGAACACCGGCGCGAACTCGCCGCGAAAGCGCGCCTGATAGAAGGTCTGCAGCGGCTCGTTCCTGGTGGCGTAGGCGTCCAGCCACTGACTGAACAGGAAGATGTCGAAGCCCTCCAGCTGCCCGGCGCGGGTGGTGAGCGTCGCCGCCTCGGTGCGCAGGAACTCGGCGCGCGTGAACTGGGCCGACTCGACCCCGTCCCAGATCGCCGCCTGATAGGCCGACCAGGAGGTGAGCAACGCCGCCACCGAGAGGCTGATCGCCGTCACCACCTCGACCCGGTGGCGGACCACCTCCTCCAGAATACCGTGCGCTGCGTGGACACTCTCGGTGGCGAGGTGGGCGGCGTGGACGGAGTGCTGCTCGGTCATGCGAGAGTCCTCGCCGCTGAGGGCGGACGGGCGAGCTCCTCGCGCGTGACCGACTCGATGTCGCGCGCCAGGAAGAAGTTGAGCCCGGTGCGGATCGCGGCGATGGCCGCCAGCTGGCCGATGTCGTTCCAGCTGGGGGTGATCGCGGTGTCGACGATGTCCGCGGCCAGCGCGAATTCCAGCGACAGTACGATCCAGGAGGCGAAGCGCACCCAGATGCGGCGTTTCACGCTCTGGTCGCCAAGACGGGGCGCGGCATGGACCAGCAGCACGAACGCCTCGATCGCCGCGACGCCCAGGATGACGACGGCGCCCGCATTGCACATCAGAGCGACGTAGGACGCCAGGACCCTGAACGCCGCCTGCATCCTAGGCTCGCCCTCCCACTCTCACAGCGCGAGCGGCGCCTGGAAGCTGGTCCAGTGACCGGCCGCCGACGGGGGGCGCGCGGCCTGCCGGGTCCGGATGGCGTCCTGCAACGCCTGGGCGCGGCTCAGCTCGTCCGCATGGCTGAGGTCGAGCATCAGGCAGAACACGGCCATCACCCGCCCGGCGCCTTTCAGGGTGTGGGCGCCCCGACCGCTGTAGACCGCCTGCAGCGCGTGGCGCTCGTCCATGGCGGTGAGGGTCATCTGGCGCCGGCCGGCATGGGGCAGGGTGACGGTGACCGGGCCGGCCTCGAGGTCGAACAGCGCGATCGAGTAGAGCGCGGCCCGACCTGGCGCGGCGCGGTCGAGGAAGATCGGCTCGCGCCGGTGCAGGAACCGGCCCAGGCTCTCGGGCTGGCGGATGCCGTCGAAGCGCGAGGGGTCGCGCACGGCGCAAGGTTGGGCGCTGGGTTGATCGACCGCCGCGGCGGGCCCCGTCGCGGTAGCTGGTCTGGCAGGCATCGGGCATCCTTCATTGAGCCGCGCGTTTCGCGTGGGCGGCCGCTCAGCCTATGAGCGGGCTGCGCGGGGGGCATCGGGCCAAGACCTGAGTTGGGCGCTGGGTTCGCCCGCCCGCGACAATGCGCCCGACTGTCCGCCACCCAAGGTCCGCGCGACCATGGCGGCGCTTGCGGCGGGAATCCGAACTGATGGCGTACGATGCTGAGCCTGGCGGCGATCCGCGCGGGCCCTGGTGCAAGAAGTGCAAGACCCCGATCCAGCCGCACCAGCGCTCCACCCACATGCATGTGCGCGAGGATCCGGACGGCAAGCTCGGCCTGAGCGGCCTCTGGCACGCCGAGTGCGCGCGCCCCTACTGGGACACCATCACCCCGACGCTGAAGCGCTTCGGCTGGGGCTGAGATCGCCATCCGGCCGGCTCGCCGGCGCTGAGTCCGGATGCTCGTCATCGGCGCTAGGGGGCGTGGCCATCGAGTGGGCCAAGTCGATCAGGTTCCCGGGCGCGACGCGGATCAGGCTGGCTCGGGCGTACTGGGTCCGATCGCGTTGGCCTCCGCCTCCTCGAGATCCTTGCGCCGGTCGTAGCGGCTGACAGTCATCGAGAAGGTGAAGCCGATGCAATCAGCGTGCGCCGCCGACTGCGGCGTGGCCGCCGCCGCCCCGCGGGGCCCTGGACAACCGCTTCTGGGCCTGCTGGTAGATCGTGACGACCACGAACGTGACCAGCACGTAGAGCAGGATCATCGCGCTGACGCGCTTGTCCGGCGCGAAGCCGTTCGCGACCATCAGCGCAATGCCGGGATGACGGATCGCCGCAGCGGTCGCCAACGCCACCTTGTCGCGCGGGTCGGGGCCGCCCAGCAAGTGACCGGCGGCGATGGCCGCCGCCGAGACTACGACGACGGCCAGCACCGTGCCGTTGCCGATCAGCGAGAGCATGGCTGGCCAGGCGCGGTAGAGCAGCAGGCCGACGATGACGATTAACACCAGCATGCTGACCTGGGAGACGACCGGTGCGATGCGTTCGGCGAGGGCCGTCCAGCGCGTATGGATCAGCATCCCGACGACCAGGGGCAGCAGCACCGACAACAACACCTCGCGTCCCAGCACCGTGAGCGAGACTTCGGCATCGGCGCCGAACAGCCGGTCGAGCACCTCGACCGTGGCCGGTACGATGACCACGGTGAGCAAGGCAAAGGCGGCGTAGAGACCGTAGGAGTACGACCGCCGGCCACCTGCCTTGATCTCCGAGCCGGGCACGAACGGCGGCAGCGCCGCCAGCGACATCATGATCACGCCGACCTTGACCGGTAGGCTGAGCGGCAGCCAGTTGACGGCCAGCACCGCCGCGGCTGGCACGACGATGCTGATGGCGACGAACGCCCGGCCGAGCAGGGCCGGCCGGCGCAGCACGTAGAGAAGGTCGTCCAGCGTCGATTGCAGGCCGACCGAAAGCACCAGCAGGGCGAGACCCGCCTGGATGATGATCGGGAGCAGCTGCTTCAGCGCGTCCATGAAGGCCTCCTTTGCGCCGCCCCCCGGGCTCTCCACCAGCCTCCCGCCGCGCCCGCCGGCGGCGATCCGTCGGCGCTCGAGCGTGGGCGTGGCGAACTACCGAGCCGCCCGCCGCCGCACGCAGCGGAATCCGACGTGCGAGGTCGAGGTGTCGATCGGATGGGCGTGGCGCGCGGCCGGGCGGTAGCGGCGACAGTAGCTCGGCGCGCAGAGGTGCGAGCCGCCCTTCAGCACCTTGCGCGGGATGCGCGCCGGCAACTCGCGGGCGTCGCAGCTGTCGGCCTCGGCGCCGCCCAGCGGGTTCTTCGGCACGCAGCAGCCGCGCGCCGGCGCAGCGGAGGCCCACCAATCCCGGGTCCACTCCCAGACGTTGCCGATCATGTCGTAGAGGCCGAAGCGGTTCGGCGGGTAGCTGGCGACCGGCGAGGTGCGCGCCCAGCCGTCGAGCGCCAGGTTCTCCCAGGGAAAGCGGCCCTGCCAGATGTTGGCCATGTGCTGGCCGCCAGGCGTCAGCGACGCGCCGGCCCAGGCGTACTCGGCGCCGTCGAGGCCGCTGCGGCAGGCCAGCTCCCACTCCGCCTCGGTGGGCAGGTCGAGCCCGGCCCAGGCGGCATAGGCGGTGACGTCGCGCCAGGCGACGTGGACCACCGGATGATCGTCCAGACCGTCGAGGTTGCTGCCGGGTCCGAGCGGATGGCGCCAATCCGCGCCGGGGATATAGGCCCACCAGGCGTGCGCGTCGGCGAAGCTGACCGGCCCCTCGGTCGGGGTGAACACCAGCGAGGCGGGCGTCAGCATCTCGGGCAGCGCGCCGGGGTAGTCGGCGGGGTCCGGCGGGATCTCGGCCGAGGTGACCCAGCCGGTCGCCTGGGTGAAGCGGGCGAAGGCGCGATTGGTGACCGGCCGGTCCTCGATCCAGAAGCCGTCGACCTCGACGAGGCGCGAGGGCGCTTCCTCGGGATAGTGCACGTCCGAGCCCATCCGGAAGCGGGCGCCGTCGATCCAGACCAGCCGGGCCGCGGCCTTGTCTTCGCGAGTGCGGGTCTTGGGACGAGCCTGGGGGCGAATCTGGGGGCGAATCTGGGGGCGAGTCTTCAGGGCTTGCGACATCGGTTGTTCAACCCCAGGGCGCAATGCGGATCCGGTCCAGCATGCCGGGGCGGGCGCGGGCGTCGATGCGGGAAATCCCTGAGTGTGGAGCAGCGACCACCCCAGGCCAGATCGCCATCGATCGCCGCTGACGGGCGTTCGCCCCGGCGGTCGCCGCAGGGTCGTGTGGGCGCGGCCGCACCGGGTTCTGCGCGCCGGCGCATAGGGATTCGCGCCATAGGAAGCCCCGCCCGCCTCGTGTTCGATCGCGCCAGCTCTCGCCTTACGCCCCCACCGGGCGGGAGCGGTGCTTCCTCCCCACTGCAGAGGCTCCGCGAGCGGCGGAGCCTCTGCCTCTTCGCCGCTGCTCGCGCTGGTTTCGCGCGCCCGCTTGCGGCATTCTGGCGGCGCGGGCGGGGGCCCAGCCGGTCGTCGGCCGGGCCGCCTGCATCAGGCCGGGATCCCGTGACCCAAGCGCTTCCGACACTGGACGTTCGCGCCCTGGAGATTTCCAGTGACCGCCGCCGCATCGTGGTGACCTGGGCCGATGGGCGCACCACCGCCGCGCCGGCCGGCTGGCTCGCCGACAATGCGGAAGGCGCCTGCGATCCGGCGAGCGGCCATCGCCTCGGCAGCGCGCTGGCGCTGGCGGACGAGGTGCAGGACGCCCGGCTCGACGGTGACGCGCTCGCCCTATGGCTGGGGTCCGGCCAGGCGCGGCGCGTGTCGCTCGCCGCGCTGGCGCGCGCCGACGCCGGCTGGGGTGATGCAGCGCCGGGTCCCTCGGCGGAGCTCTGGCCAGCCGCGGCCGCGCTGGCCGCGGAACCCGCGGTGAGTTTCGAGGCGTACCTGGCCGACGATCGGGCGCTCGCCAAGACGCTGGGACAGGTCGTGCGGCGCGGGATCGCCTTCCTCACCGGCGTGGGGACCGAACCGGGCGCGGTCGAGCGGATCACCGCGCAGTTCGGGCACATCCGCGAGACCAACTACGGGCGCCTGTTCGACGTGCGCGAGGAGGCGGCGCCGACCCACCTGGCGTACACGCCGGTCGGGCTCGATCTGCATACGGACAATCCCTATCGCGAGCCGCCGCCGACCCTGCAGGTCCTGCACGTGATCGAGGCCGCCGCGGCCGGCGGTGAAAGCCAGTTCGCGGACGGCTTCGCGCATGCAGAGGCGCTGCGGGTCGAGGCGCCGGTGAAGTTTGAGGCGCTGGCGCAGACGCCGGTCGGCTTCGCCTACGCGGGCGCAGCCGGCGAGCGCTACTTCGCGCGCTCGCCGGTGATCGAGACGTCGGTCGACGGCGAGGTGGTCGGGGTGCGGGTCAACCATCGCGCGCTGAGGACCCCGCCGCCGAGCGTGGCCGAGCGCTGGTACGAGGCCTACCTCGACTTCTACCGCCGCCTGCACGCGCTGGCGGCGCGGCTCGAGCGGCGGCTGGCCCCCGGCGAGGCGGTGATCTTCGACAACCGCCGCCTGCTGCATGGCCGATCGCCCTATCGCGCGGCGGCCGAGGCGTCGGGCCGGCGCTGGCTGCAGGGCTGCTACGCCGATATCGACGGCCTGAAGGCGACGCTCAGCCGGCTGCCGGTCGGCGACGGCGGGCCTGGGGCGGGCGCATGACGGCCGCGGACGGCGTCGACGCGGTGCTCGTTCTGCTGCGCGCGCGAGGCCATGAGCGTTACGGCGAGCGGGTGACCCAGCTCGATCACGCGCTGCAATGCGCCAGCCTGGCGGCCGGGGAGGGCGCGGCCGAAAGCCTGGTCGCCGCCGCGCTGCTGCACGACTACGGGCACCTGATCGACGATCGCGGCCACATGGCCGAGCGCGATGGGCTCGACGGCGAGCACGAAGCGGTGGGCGCGGCGGCGCTGGCCGCCTGGTTCGGGCCGGCGGTGACCCAGCCGGTGGCGCTGCACGTCGCCGCCAAGCGCTACCTCTGCGCCGCCGAGCCCGGTTACTTCGAGGCGCTGAGCCCGGCCTCGCAGCTCAGCCTCGAGCTGCAGGGCGGCCCGTTCGCGTTGGACGCGGCCGCCGCCTTCATCGCCCGGCCGTTCGCGGAAGATGCCGTCCGCCTGCGCCGCTGGGACGACTGGGGCAAGGCGATCGAGCCCGGACGCCGGCGCACGCTGGAAAGCTTCCGCGAAACGCTGTTGCGGGTTGCGCGGGGGTAGCGAAGCGCGGCCGTGGCCGCGCCCGCCGCGCCTCCGGCGAGCTGCAGGAACTGGCGGCGCTCATGCGGGCTCCTGGTCGCGGTAGCGGTCGACGGCGTCGCCGAGCGCCGCGCGCAGCTCGCCGAGCCAGGGCTCGTACTTGCGCCACGCATCGAGCCCGTCGCGGAAGATCGGCTGGCGCACCTGCTCGGAGCTCGGCGTGCGCACGCTGCGCCGGGTCTTGTGGAACTCCACGCAGCCCGGCTCGAACGGCAGGCCGCAGTAGTCGAGGATGCGTCGCACGCTGCCGCCCAGGTCGTCGACCACGTCCTCATGCTGCACCAGCAGCACCCGCCCGGGCAGCGCGGCGCCCCAGTGGCGCATCAGGTCGAGGTAGGTGCGGTAGTAGCGGGCGATGTCCTCGGCGCTGTAGCTGAACTCCTGGCCCTGGGCGAACAGCTGCTTCAGGTTCGAGAAGCAGCACGACATCGGTTCGCGCCGCACGTCGATGATCTTCGCGTTCGGCAGCATCAGGTGGATCAGGCCGACGTGGCGGAAGTTGTTCGGGTTCTTGTCGATGAAGCGCGGCGGCCCGCTGCGGTAGTCGGCGGTCTCGGCGAGGTAGCGCGCGCCGAGCGCCGCGACGTCGGCTTCGCTCAGCGCCTGCAGCGCGCCCGGGTAGCGCGGATTGTCGAGGTCCGGCTCGCGGCCCTGCAGTTCCAGCACGATGCGCTGGACCTCGGCCAGCTCCTGGGTGCCTTCGACCGCGCTGTGCGAGGCGAGGATCTGCTCGATCAGCGTCGAGCCCGAGCGCGGCAGGCCGACCACGAAGATCGGGTCGGGCCGCTGATCGCCCCAGCCCTGGCGCGCGGCGAAGAACGCCGGCGTGCAGACCTCGCTCTGCTGGCGGGTGTTGGTCTCCAGGATATCCGGGCGATAGCGGCTCTCGGCGCGCTTCAGCGCGTTGCCGCGCTCGTAGTAGGTCCAGGAGGCCGCCGCCTCACCCCGATCCTCGAGCGCTTTGCCGAGCGCGAAGCAGAGATGGTAGCGGTCGACAGGCGGCGTCGCGGGCGCGGTTTCCTCGACGCGCATACGCTCGATCTCGGCGTCGGTGAAGCGGTAGGTCTTCAGGTTGGCGAGGCTCCACCAGGCGTCGCCGAACGCCGGGCGGGCGGCGGCCGCGGCGTGGTAGGCGGCGATCGCCTCGGGCAGCCGGCCGACGGTCTTCAGCGCGTGGCCGTTCCAGAGGTTGAGGTCGGGCGAGGCCGGCGCCTGGGCCAGCAGGTCGCGATAGATCGCGATCGCCGCGTCATTGTCGCCGAGCCCCACGGCGGCCGTTGCCGCGAGCGCCAAGTAGTCGGCGTTGCCTGGCGCGCCGCTGAGCAGCCGCTCGATCTCCTCCTTCGCCCGCGCATACTTGTGGCGGCGCGCCAGCACGTCGGCGTAGTCGTAGCGCGCGGCCTGGTAGTCGGGCGCGATCACCAGCGCCGCTTCCAGCAGCAACTCGGCGTCGTCGAGCACGTCGCGCGCCATGCCGATCCTGGCGAGCAGGCGCATGCCTTCCGGATGGTCGCCGTGGCGGATCAGGAAGGCGCGGACCAGCTGTTCGGCGCGGTCGATCTCGCCATCGGAGAACAGCGAGGTCGCCGTCACCACCTCGCGCGGCAGGCCTTTGAGCGCGGCCATGTGCGCCGCCGCGGTGGCGGCATGCTGCGGCTCGCCGGTCATCCGGTAGAGGCCCTCCAGCATCCGCCAGCTCATCGGCAGCGCCGGGTTGATGTTCACCGCGCGCAGCAGCGCGTCGATGGCGCGCGGCGCATCCTTCTGCACGACGCGGCAGAGACCGCGCTCCTCGAAGAGTCGGCTGAAGCGGGGATGCAGCGCCTCAACCCCCTCCAGCGTCGCCAGCGCATCGTCGATGCGCAGGAGGTGGCGCTCGCTGATCGCCTTCAGCAGCAGCAGGTCGCGGTTCAGGGGCCAGTCGGCGAGCAGCGCCTCGACGCCCAGCAACGCCTCGTCGTGACGGCCGTCCCGCTGCAGCGCGCGCAGCCGGCGAAGCTCCGGCTCCACGGTCGACGAGGGCGAGGTGGCGGCAGGCGAGTCCATGTCACGTGGGAAGGCGGAGGGTGCGGCGGGCGTCGCCGCCGCCGCACCCTCCTAGCATAAAACGAAGATCAGAAGCTGGCGCCCAGCTTCAGCATGATGATGCGCGGCCTCAGGGGCACGTTCGCGATGATGAACTGCTCGGAGTTGGTCAGCGTGCTGGCGTGCGAGTTGGTCAGGTTCTCGGTGTAGAGCTCGGCGTTCCAGTTGTCCTTGGTGACGCCGATCGCCAGATCGAAGGTGGTGTAGGCAGGCATCTCGAAGCGCAGCAGCGTGGTGTTCGGCACGGTCACGCCGACCCCGGAGGCATAGGTGGCCGGCTGGTTGAACATGCTGCCCATGTACCGCAGGCCGCCCTGCACGTAGGCCTTGTAGCCCGCGATGCCGACGTCCCAGTCGTAGCGGGCGCGCAGCGAGCCTTCGAACTTCGGCGAGAAGGCCGGCACGGTGCCCAGCGCGCCGAACGGGTTCTGGAACGGCGCCAGGCCGACCCCCTTCTGCATGACCTGGGTGATGCACTGGCCATTCACCGGGCTGCCCGGGATGTTGCCCTTCAGGCAGGGCGAGGTGACTTGCGTCGCGTCGTTGTAGGTGGCCGAGCCGTCAATCGTCAGCCCTTCCATGACCTTGGCGTCGACCTGGATCTCGCCGCCGTTGATCGAATAGTCAGGGCCGTTGATGCCGAAGGTGGTGTTGCCCAGCTCGGTCGGGTTGAAGAACAGCAGCTGAACGTCAGACCACAGCATGTGGTAGCCGGTGAGATTGACCAGCAGGCGGTGGTCGAACCACTGGCTCTTGATGCCCCACTCGTAGTTGGTGAGCGAGTCCGGCGCGTAGCTGTTGGGCTTCTCGAACTGGGGGATGCCGCCCACGCCGGGCGCCACGGCGCTGACCGACCGGTTGAACCCGCCCGGACGGAAGCCCTCCGAGTAGGTGAAGTAGGTCATGATGTCCTGGTTGACGCGCCAGGTGATGTTGGCGCGGCTCTTGAAGCCGGAGTAGGTGGCCCGGTCGTGGGCCGCGTCGATGTTGACGGTGCCGCCGGCCCCGTTGCCGCCGCAGAAGCCGTTCGGAACGTTCAGGCACGAGCCGCCGGTCGAATACTGCGAGCCGGTCAGGAACTCCTTGTACTGATACCATCTCGTCCCGCCACTGACAGTCAGCACGTGCGGGATGATATCGAAGTCGACCGATCCGAAGAACGCCAGCTGATCGTAGCCGCGCTGGGTGTCCTCGCCGAACGCGGTTGTGGCGCTGCGGATGCTCGGGTCGTTCATCGTCGAGCCGGGCGCCGGACGCACGTTGGCAAGGCAGGGCTGGCCGCCCGCCTGCGCGATCGTCAGGTTCTGCGGGCTGCAGTCCGGGATGGTTTTGTAGTTGAAGTTCATGTTGTCGTAGATGCGGAAGTTCTCCTGGTAGACCCCGGCGATGCCGCGGATCCGCCAGTCGTCCGGCGTCGTGAACCTGAATTCGTTGGAGAGGTGCGTGTTGTCGACGATGTCGCGCCAGCTGGAGATCGGCGAGAAGCAAGTCGGGGGGCCGGATCCCAGCAGGCCGTTCACGCCGCCCGTGCAGGTGTAGTAGGCGCCGTCCACCGAGCGCGTGTAGTTCGTGTAGTCGTTCTGCTGGTCGATGTGACGCTTGGTCCAGCCGCCGGTGTAGATCGCGTGGATCGGACCTAGCTTGCCGTTCACGGTCCACGACGTGTTCTGCCAGTTGTCGCGGTCGAACGACGGGCTGAACGCGGTGATCTCCATCGGGCCGAGCTGCTGGAAATCGGAGCCGATCGGGTAGGCTTCCGAGACGCCCTCGGCGTCGAGGTCCTGGAAGGTCTGGGTGATCAGGACGTCCCAGTCGTCGTTCACCTGCCACTTCAGCGAGAAGCGCGCGCCCTGGTAGGTGGTCGGATTGGAGTTGGCGCCGGCCAGCTGGAAGTTGTTCCCCTGCGGCAGGCCCGGGATCGTGCAGAGGTTCTTCGGGCCGCCGGCCGGCAGGCCGTTGGGGCAGGTCCCCGCCCCGTTCGGATGGATGTTGAAGTAGGTGTTGCCGAGGTCCTGGTTCGAGCGCGTGAAGGTGCTCGCCACGTTGGTGATGTAGCCGCCGCGGTGATCGTCGTAGACCACGGCGCGCAGGGCCAGCTTGTCCTTCACCAGCGGGATGTTGACGATGAAGTTGCCGGAGTAGTTGGCGCCGCCGCCGGCGGTGCCGCCGTACGACACTTCAGCGCTGCCCGAGAACACGTTCAGGTCGGGCTTGTTGGTGATGTAGCGGATCGCGCCGGCCTGGGCGCCGCCGCCGAACAGGGTCCCCTGCGGGCCCTCCAGCACCTCGATGCGGTCGAGGTCCACCGTGTAGACGTCGACGTTGCGACCCGGGAACTGCATCGACTGGTCGTCGAGGTAGAGCGCGACGTTCGGGAAGGTGGCGATCGTGGCGCTGGACTGCTGGCCCTGCACGCCGGCGCTCAAGCCCCGCATGAAGATCACGCCCTGGCCCGGGCCGTTGCCGCCGAAGGCGACGTTGGGCGTGTATTTGACGATGTCGTCGAGCGTCTCGATGTTCTGCTGCGAGATCGTCTTGGTGGTGATCGCCGTCAGCGTCATCGGCACGGCCTGGACGTTCTCCGAGCGGCGCTGCGCCGTCACAATGATGTCGCCGACCGCCGAGGTGGTGTCGGCCGCGGCCGCCGCGGTATCGGTCGCGGTGACCGTGGAGACCGGGCCGGCGGCGGCCTCCCCGTTGGCGTCGGCCGCGTGAGCGGCGAGCGCGCCGCTGCTCAGGATCGCCGCGGCGGCGCAAGACAGAAGGTATTTTGCTTTCATGACATCCCCCGACGCGTCGCCCTGGGACCGCCCGGCGGCGCGTGGGGCTGTCCCGCCCCTGCAGCGCACGCCAGAACCGGCCCTGATGAGAGGTAAGCGGGCGAACAGCTACGGTGGTGATCTATGGCGTCCTCGCGTGACGCTCCCGTGATGCAAATACTTCACCGGGTTGAATAAATCGCGACGCTATTGTGACGCTTGTTGGCGGCGCGAACAGCCAGGGTTCAGGGGCGCGAGCCCTGCAACCTATGCGTCGTGAACGGTCGGCAGCGAGCCGATCTCGGGGCGGTTCCGACACAGATTGATGACGGCGCGGCGCCGGCTATGGCCCTAGGCGGCGGGCGGCCGCTTGCCCGCGCGGATGCGCTGGGCGATCGCCTCGAGCGCCGGCTGGAGATCGGCCACGGTGTCGACGACGTAGTCGGCGCCTGCCGCGCTCAGCGCGCGGCCGGCGTCCGCCGCCAGCGCGCGGCGTCCGGCCAGAGGCAGCGCCTCGAATTCCTGCAGGCTTAGGCCGACGCCGTTGCCGGAGGCGGCGACGCCGATCGTCCAGCAGCCGGCGGCGCGGCCCTCGCCGATCCCGACCTCGGCGTCGTCGACCTTCACGCATTCCCACGCCGGCCAGGCGTCGATGGTCACCAGCGCCTGCCACAGCATCAGCGGCGAGGGCCGACCGGACGGGGTCTCGCCGGCGCAGACGATAACGTCCGGGGCGTAGCCCTGCGCGGCGGCGCGCGGCGCCACCTCGGTCATCATCGGGCGCGTGTAGCCGGTGCACGAGCCGATCTTCACGCCCTGCGCCCTGAGCTGCGTCGCCAGCTCGACCGCGCCCGGGATCAGGTCGGCGCAGCGGGCGGCCTGCACCCGCATCAACGGCTCCAGCGCCGCGAACAGCCGGTCGCCGTCGGCCTCGGTCGGCGGGGCGCCCTTCTCGCGCGTCCACTCGGCCGCGATGCGCGGCATGGTCATCAGCGCACGGACATGATCCCGCTTGGCGCGGCCCATGTCGGCGCGCGCCTCGGACGGGACGATGACCACGCCCTCGCCGGCGTACGCCTCGATCAGCGCGTCGACCGGGGCCATGCAGCCGAAATCCACCATCGTTCCGGCCCAGTCGAACACCACCGCCTTGATCGCGCCGGTCAGCATGCCGCCTCCGCCTTCGCATTCATGATTGGGCTCCCAGGAACGACGCCATCACTTGCTCGCCAAGCCCGAAGCCGATCGAGGCGCCGCAGCCGGCAGTGACCAGCACCAGCCGGACGTCGTCCGACGGCGCGTCGACCAGCCAGGTGCGGTCCTGCGCTACCGCGTAGGTCCCGGTCCAGCGCTCGACCACCGGCGGCGGCGCGCGGCCGGTGGCGCGCTGGTACTCGTCCAGGATCAGCGCCTCGGCCTCGGCCGGCGCGAATGGGGAAGGGGCCTCGCCATAGTGGTGGCTGTCGCCGACCACCAGGCTGCCGTCGGCGCTCTGCACGGCGATCAGGTGGACGCCGTTGGCCAGATGCCGCGCCTGCTCGGCCTCCAACCGCCGGCGCAGCGCCTCGGCTTCGGGCAAGGCCGAGTATCCCGCGTAGCGCACGAGGCCGAGGTCCGACATCACGCCGGCCGGCAGGCGGAAGCCCGGGTCAGCGAGCCGCAGCATCGAGAGCCGGCAGCGCGTCAGGTTGAAGGCGGCGAGGCGCTCGGGGAACAGGCCCGAGAAGTCGTCGCCCGGGCAGAGCACCGCTCGCCGCGCGCGGACGTCGCCGCGCGAGGTGCGCATCAGCGGCGGCTCGACGCCCAGCGCCGCCGCGCCGAACTGGAAGTCGACGCGGTGGGTTTCCGCCAGCCAGGCGGCGAGCCGCGGCAACGCGGCGCGCGATTCCACGCGCAGCTCGTGCGGGCTGGCGAGCGCACCCAGCGTGTCCGGGGCGGCGAGCTCGGGATGGCGGGCGGCGAGGGCGGCGGCGTCGAGCAACTCGCAGGCCTCGCCCATCTCGGTGGCCAGGAACGCCTCGGCGACGGCGACCGATTCCGGCCGGCGCAGCGTCAGCACCAGTCCGTGGTGCTCGATCGGGACGCCGGCGGCCGGCGCGATGTCGGCCCAGAGGTCGCGGGTGCGCATGGCGAGGCGCCAAACGTCGCCACGCGCCTGGCCGGTGACGGTGATGAAGCCGAAGTTGCGGATCGAGGCGCCGTTGGCGGCAAGGTCGCGCTCGATCACCACCACGCGCGCGCCGCGCCTCGCCGCCGCATAGGCGTGCGCCAAGCCGACGATGCCCGCGCCCACCACGGCCAGGTCGTAGTCACCATCAATGCGCGCGCTAGCGGCCATGCGAGAGCCGCTACGAGCACGCCCGCCGCTCGGTCAAGCGGCGGGCGCCTCGCGTCATGAAAACTTCACCGTGCGCCGGCCGCTGGCGTCGAAGCGAGCGACCGGTGACAGGCGCGTCAGTGCCGGGTGAGCTCGGCGCGGCCGACCACCATGTGGTGGACCTCATCCGGGCCGTCGGCGATGCGCAGCGTGCGCTGGCTGGTGTACATGCCGGCGAGCGGCGTCCACTGCGAGACGCCGGTGGCGCCGTGCATCTGGATCGCCTGGTCGATGATCTGGCAGACCCGCTCGGGAACCATGGCCTTCACCATGGAGACCCAGACGCGCGCTTCGCGGTTGCCCATCACGTCCATCGCGCGGGCCGCCTTCAGCACCATCAGCCGCATCGCCTCGATCTCGATGCGGGCGCGGGCCACGACCTCGAGGTTCTTGCCGAGCTGGATGATCGGCTTGCCGAACGCGGTGCGGGTCGAGGCGCGCTTGACCATCAGGTCGAGGGCGCGCTCGGCCTGGCCGATCGAGCGCATGCAGTGGTGGATGCGGCCGGGACCGAGGCGGACCTGGCTGATCTCGAAGCCGCGGCCTTCGCCCAGGAGGATGTTCTCCTTCGGCACCCGCACGTTCTCGAGCTTCAGGTGCATGTGGCCGTGCGGCGCGTCGTCGTGGCCGAACACGGTCATCGGACCCAGGATGGTGAGGCCCGGCGTCGGGATCGGCACCAGGATCTGCGACTGGCGGAACTGGGTCGGCGCGTCCGGGCTGGTCTGCACCATGAGGATCATGATCTTGCAGCGCGGGTCGCCGGCGCCGGAGATGTAGTACTTCTCGCCGTTGATCACCCACTCGTCGCCGACCAGCTCGGCGCGGCAGGCGATGTTCTTGGCGTCGGAGGAGGCGAGGCCCGGCTCGGTCATGCCGAACGCCGAGCGGATCTCGCCGCTCAGCAGCGGCTTCAGCCACTTCTCCTTCTGCTCGGGCGTGCCGACCTTCTCCAGCACTTCCATGTTGCCGGTGTCGGGGGCCGAGCAGTTGAGGGTCTCGGAGGCCAGCGGCTGGCGGCCGAGCTCGGCGGCGATGTAGGCGTAGTCGAGGTTGGTGAGGCCGCGGCCGATCTCCGAGGTGGGCAGGAAGAAGTTCCAGAGGCCGCTGGCCTTGGCCTTGTCCTTGGCGGTCTGCAGCAGCTCCAGCTGCCCCGGCGCCCAGCTCCAGCGCTCGGCGCGGCCCTCGCCCAGTCGGTAGAACTCATCGGCGATCGGCGCGACGTTCTCCTCGATGTGACGCTTGACCGCGTCGAACAGCGGCCGCGCCTCCTTCGACATGCCGAGGTTGTTCAGCTCGGCTTCCAGATCGAGCGCGCTCGTCTTCTGCGCTTCCAGAAGGTCCTGATCGTCCGCCATGTTCGCTTCTCCCTCGCGCGCCAGCCGCGCGGCAGATTTCCTTCTGACGCGCCGGAGCGTCCATGTCCATCGAATTCAAACAACTGTTCGAATTCGGCCGCGGAACCCGGCTACGACTCCCGCAGCGACGCCGCGACTGGCCAGTCAGGCAGACTGTTCCAGGATCGCCCGGCGCGAGACCACGATGTGGCCGCCGGGGCGATCCAGCCTGAGGATGGCGAACGGTTGCGGGCGGCCCATCAGCGCGCCCCGATCGGCCGCGCGGACCGGGCGGACGTCGAGCTGCGTGCCCGGCAGGAAAGCCGAGGCGCCGCCCAGGTCGACCGTGTAGCCGCCCCGCACCCGCCCGACGATCGCGCCGGTCACCGGCGCCTGCCTGGCGCAGGCGTCCTCGAGCCGCGCCCAGGCCGCCTCGTGGCGCTGTGAGGCGTCGATGGCGGCGGCAAGCGTGTTCCAGTCCCGCTCGCCCAGCATCCTGGCCGTCAGTTCGAGCGATTCACTGTTGCTGATCTTCACGTCCCTGGCAGCCAGCGCCGCGCGGAGCGTGCGGGCCATGGCCTTGGCGTCGCGGAAGTCGCGCATGGAAAGTCCGTCCTTTGCTGCGAGCGAACCGAAGCGCGTCAGGGGCTTGCGTTGCTGACCCGTTCGCTCGGGGAGCAAAGGATCGAAGTCTCGTCGATACGTTCACCCTAGCCCCGAAGGGCCGCAAGCGGCCGGCCGTATCAGCCTGTAAACCGAGACTGCGCTGCCGCTTCGGCGTCTGTCAACGCCGCGCGCTGCGTGGCCCCTGGACGGATCGCGGCCTGCGTGCGCGGGCCTGGCGCAACGATACGGATGGCGCCCTCCCTGTCCCCGAGAATGCGATGTTCGGATGCCGCCCCGCGTCGGTCCCTCGACCAACCCCGAGCATGGAGGGCTCCTGGCCCGGCCAAAGGCTCCCCCGACGAAGGCGAAATCGAACAAGCCGCCGAGCGGGAAGGCTGCGGCCAAGAAGACGAGCTAGCGCCTCCTTGGCCGCATCACGTATCCGCGCTTCAGTCCCGCCCCGCCCCACGGGACAGCTTCCCCATGCGGCGAAGGTTGTGCGGCGCGGCCCGTCGAGGAACCGCGCCGCTCGGAATCAGCCGCGCGGGGCCCGGACCGGCGGTGGTGGCGGGGGCGGTGGCGGCTCAGGCGGCGGAGGTGGCGGCGGCGCTGCCTCTTCCGGCGGTGGGGGCGGCGGAGGCGGCGGAGGCGGCGGAGGCGGCGGAGGCGGCGGAGGCGCCGGCGGACCGCCGAAGTGGTAGTCTACGCCCACGCGCAGGACGTTGGCGCGCACGTTGCCCGATGAGGTGATGACGGCGAAGCCGTTGCTGGTCGTCGTCGTGCCGCTGACGTGGCCGAAGTCGCTGTAGAGCCACTCGAGCTTGCCCGACCAGCCCGGCGCGAACATCCAGGCGCCGCCCAGGCCGATCACCCCGCCGGTGCGCATGCTGGAATGGGTGAAGCTGGCCAGGTTCGGCGGGTTGCGATTGTCGCTATAGCCGATCGAGACGCGCGCGTCGGTCACGCCGAGGCCGCCAGTGATGTAGCCCAGCCACGGGCCCCACGCGTAGCCGATGCGGGGCCGCAGGGTCCACATCCAGTCGGTCTTGACGCTCTGGCTGACCGTGAACTGGAACGGCGTGCCCGGCGGGTTAACCACAGGCCCGGTCGACGTGAAGAGGTGGTTGCGGCTTTGCCGGACGTCGAACGCGCCGCCATCCGTCTCGATGCCGATCACGAAGTGGCTGCCGCCGAACTGATGATTGTAGCCCAACTCGCCGCCGATCGCGAAGCCGGCGGTCGACGAGTTGGTGGTGAACGGCGTGCCGGCGATCTCGGCGATATCGCCGGGCGGGATCGGGGTCGGCGCGGGGCCGGGCCTGGCCGTGGCGCGAAGGGACGTATTGCCCCACGTGCCGCCGATGTTCGCGCCGATGTAGGGACCCGTCCACAGGTTGTCCGCAGCGGACGTGGGCTGGGCGCTTGCGAGCGAGGCGACGGAGACGGCCGCAACCGACACCGCAGTCCCGAGCAGGAATCGCATGTGCATGACTAGAAACCTCCGACTGGGAAGCATGAGAGCAGCGAACCTCGCAGCGCCCCCAGAGCGGGGCTATCCGGTTGAGACCCCATCCCTGGCGGCTTTGCGACTCCGTGTGGCTCCGTAGCAACAGCCAAAACCGCCTCACTGTTTGCCGGATCGGCGGGCGGCGGCGCACCACTGGATCGGCGCACCAGGGGCGCGCGAGCCGTCGCCCTGACTTGCTCTTTGACGCCGCCTTCGGCCGCGCGCGCTCATCGGTTGCGCGCCGCACGCCGCCACGACCGGGCGCCGCATTCGCGATTGCGCCTCGTTTGCCCGATGCCGTCATCTCGGCCATCGAGGAGGTGCTCAGTCGGGCGCGGAGCCCCTGCCGGTCCTTGGCGGACACGCCCGAAGCGGACATGGGTCGCGCCGGTGCGTGAGCGCGGGGCCTACCTGGGCGTCTTGATGAAGTCGACGAAGGCGCGCAGCGGGGCGGGCATCAGGCGGCGGCTGGGGAAGTAGAGGAAGGGGCCGGGGAAGCGGTCCCACCAGGGCTGCAGGACGGGGACCAGGAGGCCCTTCTCGAACGCCGGCCGCAGCCCGTCCTCGAAGTGGCCGACGATGCCGAGGCCGTCGATCGCCGCCGCGACCAGCAGGTCGCCGGCCGCGCCGGGCCGCACCAGCAGCGTCGGCTGCGGATCGACGCGGACCACCTCGCCGTCCTTCGCGAACTCCCAGTCGGGCATGCGGCCGCCGCTGAACTGCACGCGCAGGCAGCGGTGGGCGAGGAGGTCGCGCGGATGCTCGGGCCGTCCGTGCGCGTCGAGGTAGCCCTGCGCGGCCCCCAGCGCCATGGACTGCTCGCGCGGGCCGATCGGCACGGCGATCATGTCCTGCTCGAGCCGCTCGCCGTAACGGACGCCGGCGTCGCAGCCGGCGGCCAGCACGTCGACGAAGCTGTCCTCGACCACCACCTCGAGCCGGATGTCGGGATAGGCCTTGAGGAAGGGCGAGACGATCGGCGGCAGCACGTCGCGGGCCACGTTGGCCGGCACGTTGAGCCGCAGCGTGCCCGCCGGGCGCCCCTTGAAGGCGCCGGCGACGTCCATCGCCGCTTCGACCTCGGCCAGGGCCGGCGTCAGCCGCTCCAGCATGCGCGCGCCGGCCTCGGTCGGGGCGATGCTGCGCGTGGTGCGGTTCAGGAGGCGGACGCCAAGCCGGGCCTCCAGCCGCCGCACCGCCTCGCTCAGCCGCGAGGCGGAGGCGCCGGTGGCGCGCGCCGCCTGGCGGAAACCGCCGGCGCGCACCACCGCAACGAAGGCCGAGAGCTCGCCGAGATCGTCCATTGTCCGCCTTTCCGCACACCCCGTTCCGATTGTCGCGGATTATCGCAGGAGCGGGTTGGGCGCATATGGCGAGGCGACGAAAGCAGGAGAACCGCCATGACCGACATCGCCTCCGCCGGCGAATACCGCCTGGGCGACCGCGCGGTGCGGCGCATGGGCTACGGCGCCATGCAGCTCGCCGGCGCCGGCGTGTTCGGCCCGCCGAAGGACCGCCCGCAGGCGATCGCGGTGCTGCGCGAGGCCGTCGCCAGCGGCGTCAACCACATCGACACCAGCGACTTCTATGGGCCGTACGTCGTCAACGAGA
>DATNEH010000046.1:0-5256 GCA_035553015.1 Caulobacteraceae bacterium
TGATGCTCTTCATCCGGCTGGGCGCGCTCCCACTCCCGCACGAAGCGACGCCGGGCGTCGCGTTCGCGCTCGGTTGGGCGATGCTGTGGCTCACCCAGGGGATCGGTTTCCTGGTCGCCTGGGCCGGGTGGTGGTGGGCCAGGCGATAGGGGCGGGGCCGATGAAGAACCGCCTGAAAGTGCTGCGCGCCGAGCGCGACTGGAGCCAGGCGGACCTCGCGGCCCGGCTCGACGTCTCGCGCCAGAGCGTCAACGCCATCGAGACCGGCAAGTACGACCCCAGCCTGCCGCTCGCCTTCAAGATCGCCCGCCTGTTCGGCCAGCCGATCGAGGCGATTTTCGTGGACGACTGACCCGCTCAGGCGCGCAGGAAGAGCGCGTTCAGGCACACGTAGAGCGGTGAATCGAACAGGGTGTTCTGGTAGGTGGCGACCATCCGGAAGCCGAGCGGCTCCAGCAGCTCTGCGCATGGGGCCAGCGCGCCGCCGACCGCGCCTTCGATCGGCAGCAGGGTCTCGAACTCCACGAAGACGAAGCGCACGCCGCGTTCGGCCAGCGTCTCGGCCGCGCCGGCCAGCACCTCGCGCTCGTGTCCCTCGGTGTCGACCTTCAGGAGGTCGAGCGCTTCGATCCCCTCCTCCTGGCAGACGAGGTCGACGGTGGATTTCTCCACAGTGATCGAGTGCGAATACTGGCCGGCCACCAGCCCGAATTGCCGCTGCTCGACGAGGCTGTTGTTCATCGAAGCGGCCACGGCCTCGGTCGGGTCCACGACGTCGCTGTAGACGAAGAAGCGCCCCTCGCCGGGCGCATCGCTGAGCGCCAGCTTGTGCGTGCTGAGCCGCTCGGACTTCAGCTGGGCGAGGCAGGCGAAGCTGTTCGGGTGGGGCTCGAACGCGTGCACCCGGGCCTCGGGAAAGCCGGTCAGGAACTCCTGGCTCATCACGCCGACGTGCGCCCCGACGTCGAAGATTTGCCGCACCGCAAAGCCGTGGCGCGCCGCCAGCCGCTGCATGTCCCAGATCGGATCGACGCCCATCGGCAGCACCGAGCGGTGCGCCGACCAGTAGCCGGCGCGCTCCAGCATTCGACGCACTGTGGCCTTCGGGGAGAGCACGAGCGTGCGCCTATCAGCCGCCCCGGGGTCGCGCAAGGCCGGCCGCGCCTGCCGTCACGAAGCCGGTCAAGACGCCGGCCCGATCGGCGATTGCACGCGCTCGGCGTGCGAGATCAGCGCCCGGCCGACGGCGGCCGCCGCCGCCGGATCGAGGTGCAGCTGGATGCGCGTGGTCTTCTGCGCCGCGGCGTCGTCGAAGCTGGCGTAGTAGTCGACGGCCAGCCCGACGGTCTGGTCCTGCACCACCCAGACCCCCCAGGTCACCACCGGCAGGAAGCTGACGATGCCCTTCTCGTCGGTGTGAAGCTCCATCGCTTGCTCCTCGGCTCGCCGGCGCTGAACGCGCACGCCGCGGCCGCTGCTACGCGGTTTCGGCCGCCAGAGGAACCATGGCCGCCTCGAAAGCCGGGTCGGCCTCCAGCGAGGCGAGGTAGGCCGGCGGCCGGCGCGCCTTGGCCGCCTGCTCGAACGCATGGCCGAGCGCCAGCAGCGCGCCATCGCTCCATGCCGGCCCGACGAACGACAGCCCGACCGGCAGGCCGCGCACCAGGCCCATCGGCACGGTGAGGTGCGGATAGCCGGCGATCGCGGGCAGGCTGGAGATGCGGCCCGAGCCGTGGTCGCCGGCGCCGAGATCGATCCGCCAGGCCGGTCCGTAGCTCGGCGCGATCAGCGCATCCAGGCGATGCTCGCTGGTCAGCCGGTCGATCCCCTCGGCGCCGGCGGCGGCCAGGCACGCGGCGCGCGCGGCGAGATATTCCGGATCATCAAGGCCCAACGTGGCCTCAGCCGCCTCGAACGTGTCCTGGCCGAACAGCGCCAGCTCGCGTGGCGCGGCGCGATTGAACGCGATCAGCTCGGCCAGCGTCCGGGTTCGGACGGCCGCCGGCGTGGAGGCAAGGTAGGCGTTCAGGTCGGCCTTGAACTCGCTCAGCAGCACCGCGTGCTCCTGGCGCCCGATATCCTCCGGCGGCTTGTAGTCGGTCAGCTCGATCACCTCGGCGCCCTCGCGCCGCAAGAGATCCAGCGCGGCGGCGAAGAGCGCATCGACGCCCGGGACGAAGCGGCCGCAGGCGTAGGTCGCAACACCCAGCCGCTTGCCGCGCAGCGTCGCGCCGGGGAGGGCGGCGGCGTAGTTGGCGCGCTGCGCGTCGGCCTCCGCGGTGGCGGGATCGGCGGGATCCGACCCGGCCATCACGGTCAGCAGCAGCGCCGCGTCGGCGACGCTGCGGCACATCGGGCCGGCGGTGTCCTGGCTGTGCGCGATCGGCACGATGTGGGTGCGCGAGACCAGGCCCAGCGTCGGCTTCAGCCCGACCAGGCCGCATAGCGAGGCCGGCGCGGTGACCGAGCCGTCGGTCTCGGTGCCGACGCCTGCCGCGGCCAGCGAGGCGGCGATCGCCGCGCCGGTTCCGCTGGACGAGCCGGCCGCGCTGCGGTCGAGCGCGTAGGGGTTCTTGACCAGGCCGCCGATCGCCGACCAGCCGCTGAGAGAATAGGCGGAACGGAAGTTGGCCCATTCCGAGAGGTTGGTCTTGCCGAGGATCACCGCGCCGGCGGCCCTGAGCCGCGCCACCACCGGCGCGTCGCGGCCGGTGACGTTGTCCCGCAGCGCCAGCGAGCCGGCGGTCGTGGCGCCGCCGTCGTCGGTCTCGATGTTGTCCTTGACCAGCAGCGGCACGCCGTGCAGCGGCCCGCGCACGCGCCCGGCCGCCCGCTCGGCGTCCATCGCCCGCGCCTGGTCGGCGGCGCGCGGGTTGAGGCGGATCACGCTGTGCAGCGCCGGGCCCGCCCGGTCGACCGCCGCGATCCGCGCGCCATACGCTTCGACCAGCGCGGCGGACGTGACCTTGCCGGCGGCCATGTCGGCCGCCAGCCCGGCGATCGAGGTCTCGACGACGTCGTAGTCCGCCATGCCTGCGCTCCGCCTCGCCGTGGTTGGGCCGCCAGCGTTTCACGGGCCGCGAAGCCGCACAATCGCAACGCGTTGCTGGGCGTTGCCGGGGCGACGGCTTGACGGCGATCAACGCGAAGGCCGATCGTGCGGCCCACGCTGGCGACGTCGCAAGCGGGGCGCAGCGCATGGACATCAAGCAGATCCTCCTGGTCCTCTCGGCCGAGACCGCGAGCGATCACACCGCCGAAATCGCGCTGCGCCTGGCCCGGACGCACGGCGCGCGGGTGGCGGGCCTGTGCCTGCACAGCGACCCCGATCCGCCGCCCCGCGGCGATGCTCTCGAACGCGCCCGCGAGCGGCTGCAGGCGCTGACCGACCCGGCCCGGACGTGGTTCCAGGAGCTGGTGGCTGACCACGGGCTCTCGGACGGCTGGGAGGTCGGCGCGCTCGACGGTTGGCGCGACGTCATCGTCCACCGCGCGCGGCTGGTCGACCTGGTGGTGGCCGACGCGCCGGCCGGCGCCGCGCCCGCCTACCGCGACGTCGTCGAGGCGCTGGCGATGGGCGCCGGCTCGCCGCTGCTGCTCGTCCCGAAGGTCGCCCCCGCGGCGTCGTCCGGCCACGACTTCGACCGGGTGGTGCTCGCGTGGAACGGCACGCGCGAGGCCAAGCGCGCCATGGCCGATGGCCTCTGCTTCCTGCGGGCGGCCAACGAAGTGGCGGTGGTCGTCGCCAAGGAGGAGACCACGCGCTCGATCGGCCAGGTCGAGACCGACGCGCTGGTCCGCCATCTGGCGCGCCACGGCGTGCATGCGCAGGTGCTGGTCAGTGAAGCGCGCGGCCGCGGCGCCGGCGACGTGCTGGTCGAGCGCTGCGCCGAGTTCCGCGCCGACCTGCTGGTGATGGGCGCGTTCGGCCGCCCGCGCGCCGCCCAGCTGCAGCTCGGCGGCGCCACGCGCACCCTGCTGGCGCGCGCCGCCATCCCGACGCTGCTGTCGCACTGAGCCCCGCCGGCGCAGCTTCGGGCGTGCGCGTCCCGCCGCAGCGGATCCGCACGGACAGGCGACCCGGCCGCGGCGACCCCGCGCCGCCTTGCGCCGCGCCGATTTCCCGCTAGGTTCGCGCGCTCCCGGATGACTTCCGGCGCGGGCGTAGTTCAGAGGTAGAACGTCAGCTTCCCAAGCTGAATGTCGGGGGTTCGATTCCCCCCGCCCGCTCCAACTTTTCAATGACTTAGCACCAGCCTTCCGAACTCAGCCGGGGGACGCGCCGCCAGGTCAAGGTCTCACCGAACAGGGGAATGCCCCGATAGATGCGGGCTACGAGGGTGTCGGGGCCGCGGAACTCGCCCTTGACCCGGTAGGTGTTTCCGTCGTGAGGGTTGTAGAGCCAGCCGTCCGTCCAGTGGTCGACGCCTTCGGGCTTCAGCCCCCAAAGGACGGTCTGGCCGCACAGGGGGCGCTGGCGCAGCGTCTCGTCAGGGTTTCTCTTGTCGAGGGCGAGTTGTCCGTCGGCGCTCCGCGCGTGGGCCAGCCACACGATCCGGCCGCAAAGCCGCCCCTGGCAGTCGAAGATCTGCACGGCCGCGTTCAGGGGCAGGAGCCAAATCCCTTCGGGAATCCCTGGCGGAGCGGGGAGCGGCGCGATCGTCGGGGGCGGCGGCGTGGGAATCCCGGTCGCAGCGCCGGTCGACGCGGGCGTTTGCTGCGCCTGAGCCGTCGCAAAGGCCATAAGCAGCGCAAAGGACGCAAATACGCCAGCTCTCACCTGCGGCGCTCCTACGATCGCGATCTGGCCAAGAGCCTTGAAAGTCTAACGCCAACGGGTCCAGCGCGCACGGCGGTCGATTGGCAAGGGCGCGGATCGCCGTTGGGTCCTCCGGTCTGACTTGGCTCCCGGACAGTCTGCCGTCCATCGGGCCCAGTCGATAGATCGACGCGAGGCGCGCATCGGCGCCATCGCGGCATGACGTCAGCCCCCCTGCTCGCGGCGACGCCGGTGAATGATCGAATCCCCGCAGATTACCGGGAAGGGCCCTCCTGCCGGCCCTGATCGTTGGGGGGCGGATCACGGCGGTCCCGGTCCCGGCCGCTCGAGGGCGCGTCGCGGCGGTCGCGATCGTCGTCCCGCCGGTCGCGATCGTCGTCCCGCCGGTCGCGGTGCGCGTACTGGTCGGCGCACCCGGCCAGCAGCAGGGCGGTCAGGGATGCGCCCAGGAGCGAAAGCGAAAATCGTCTGGTGAT
>DATNEH010000047.1:0-10614 GCA_035553015.1 Caulobacteraceae bacterium
CTAGAGCGCAACTATATCGCTTCCGGCAAGATCGCCGGCTGCCAGGTCGCCGTCGCGCGGCACGGCCACCTCGCCTACTTCCGCTCGTTCGGCCAGATGGACCGCGAGCGCGCCAAGCCGATGGCCGACGACGCCATCTTCCGCATCTACTCGATGTCCAAGCCGATCACCTCGGTGGCCCTGATGAGCCTCTACGAGCGCGGCTACTTCCAGCTGAACGACCCGGTCAGCCGCTTCTTCCCGTCGTGGAAGGACCACAGGGTGTGGGTCTCGGGCCGCGGCGCCGACATGAAGACCGAAGCGCCCGCGCGCCCGGTCACCATGCGCGACATGCTCTGCCATACCGGCGGCCTCACCTACGGCGCGCAGCTGGTGGCCCTGGGCGCGCCCGACGACGGCCACCCGGTCGACGCCGCCTACGCCGAAGCCGGCGTGCGGCGCGGCAGGGGCGAGACGCTGATGGAGTTCATGGAGAAGCTGGCGAAAGTCCCGCTGCGCTACCAGCCCGGCGAGCGGTGGATGTACTCGCTCTCCACCGACGTCTGTGGCGCCCTCGTCGAGAAGATCTCCGGCCAGCGGTTCGACAAGTACCTGCAGGCGGCCATCTTCGACCCGCTCGGCATGAAGGACACCAGCTTCGTGGTGACGCCGGAGAAGCTGGACCGGTTCTGCGCCAATTATCGCCGCGCGCCCGACAAGACGCTGCAGCTGATCGCCGACGCCGACCGCGACTACCTGAACGAGCCGAGCTTCTTCTCCGGCGGCGGCGGCCTGACCGGCACCACCGAGGACTACCTGCGCTTCTGCGAGATGATCCGCCGCGGCGGCGAGCTCGACGGCGCGCGCATCCTCGGGCCGCGCACCATCGAGCTGATGCACCGCAACCACCTGAAGGACGGCAAGGACCTCACCCAGATGGCGGTCGGCGGCTTCTCGGAGACCGCCAACGAGGGCGTCGGCTTCGGCCTGGGCTTCGCGACCACGCTGGACACCGTGAGGTCGGGCTCGATCGCGGCCGGCGACTTCTACTGGGGCGGCGCGGCCTCGACCATCTTCTGGGTCGACGCCGAGGAGGACCTGACGGTGGTCTTCATGACCCAGCTGATGCCCTCCGGCGCCTTCAACTTCCGCGGCCAGCTGAAGAGCATCATCTACTCGAGCATCGTGGAGTAGGACGGGCCGCGCCCCCTCCACCACCCGGCTGCGCCGGGCGGTCCCCCTCCCCCGCTGCGCGGGGCACGAAAGTCCGAAGCGGCGCCGCGGCATTCTTTCCTGCCCCGTGTAGCGCAGCGAAACGGGGGAGGGGGACAGCCGCGCAGCGCGGTGGTGGAGGGGGCGCAAGGCCGCTTCAACCCGCAGGGCCAGTGAGCTCCACCACCTCGCGCTTCGCATCCAGCCGCGCCACGGCATCCGCGCGCGCCGGCATTTCCTCGGCCATCCAGCGCGTCAGTCGCTCGTAGTACTGGACGAAGACGGCGAGCTCGGCGTCGGACTGTCCCTTGCCGCCGCGGGCGATCAGCTCGTGTTCCTGCTGCTCGCGCCAGCCCAGCACCACGTCGAAGCCGGGCGCGAGCAGCAGCGCCTGGAAGCCGATCGGGTCGAACAGCGCCCGATACGGTCCGGCCAGCACATCGTTGGCGTGGCGCCGCCAGACACCGTCTGGATCGCGATCCCGCTCCAGGTCGTTGACCGGCGCCGCCAGCGCCCGGGGCGGCTGCGGGCGCGCGCCGACGCACCAGCCTTCGAAGACGATCACGTCGACAGGTCCGTTGACACGCGTCCACTGGTCCGGCGGCCGGCGATCGTCGGCGGCCTTGTCGAAGCTGGGGACCAGCGTCTCTCCCGGCCGGCCGAGGCTCGCCAGCACCTGGGCCCCGAGCGCCACGTCGTGCGTGCCGGGCACGCCCCGGGTGGCCAGCAGCGGATGCACCTCGCGCGCCAGCCGCTGTCGCTCAGCCCTGGTCAGGTAGAGGTCGTCGAGCGACAGCACCGCTGCGCCTAGGCCGTGGGCCGCAAGCGCCGTCGGCATCTGCGCGGCCAGCGTCGACTTGCCGGAGCCTTGCGGTCCAGTGACGCCGACGATCAGCGGCGCGCCCTGCCGCTGCGCTGCGATCCGCTCGGCCAGCCGCGCCGGCAGGCCGTCGGCGGGGGTCATCCGGCCTTGAAGACGCAGATCTTGTTGCCGTCGAGGTCGCGGAAGTAGGCGCCGTAGAAGGTCGGGCCGCGTTCGCCAGGCGCACCCTCATCGGCGCCGCCGTTGGCCAGCGCCAGGTCATAGACCTGCTTGATCACCTCGGGCGAGCCGGCGGCCAGCGCCAGCATGTTGCCGTTGCCGGGCGCGGCCTTGCCGCCGTCGTAGGGGGTGCAGACGGCGAGCATGGCGCCGCCGCCGCCGGAGTAGCCCTGCATTCGGTCGCTGTTGAAGCTGCGCTTGCCGCCGAGGGGAACGAGCACCTTGTCGTAGAAGCCCTTCGCCCGCTCCAGGTCGTTCACTCCGATGGTGGCGTAGCCGATCATTCGCCTCTCCCGATGTTTTCGCCCCGCCACCCTTGGCCAAGCGTCGCCGGGAGAGATAGCGTCCGGCCATGACCACCGCCAGCGCCGGCCGCATCGACGTCTTCATCGAGGACCGCCCCCAGGGCCGGATCGCCACGCTGGCCTTCGACAATCCGGCCAAGCTCAACGCGATCGGCGCTGCGATGATGGCCGATTTCGTGGAGGCGGCCGCTCGGCTCGCCACGGACGAGGCCCTGCGCGCGGTGATCGTCACCGGCGCGGGCGAGCGGGCGTTCGCCGGCGGCGTCGACATCCGCGAGATGGCCGCCATCGAGGGGCCTGACGCGGCGCGCGCCTTCATCACCCGCGTGCATCATCTTTGCGCGTCGGTGCGCGCCATCCCGGTCCCGGTGATCGCCCGCATCCAGGGCTACTGCTTCGGCGGCGCGCTGGAGCTGGCGGCGGCCTGCGATATCCGGATCGCCGCGGAGAGCGCGCGGCTCGGCATGCCCGAGGTGCGGCTCGGCATTCCGTCGGTGGTCGAGGCGGCGATGCTGCCGATGCTGATCGGCTGGGGCCGCACGCGCCGCCTGCTCTTCACCGGCGAGACCATCGATGCGGCGGCCGCACTGGCCTGGGGCCTGGTGGAGACCGTGGCGCCGGCGGGCGCACTCGACGCGGCGGTGGACGCCTGCCTCGCCGACATCCTGGCCTGCGGCGCAGGCGCGATCCGCCAGCAGAAGGCGCTGATGCAGGCCTGGGAGCGGCTGCCGCTGGCGGACGCCGTGCAGGCTGGCGTCGAGACCTTCGCCGACGCCTACCGCACCGACGAGCCCACCCGGATGATGGCCGAGTTCCTGGCAGCCCAGGCGGCGCGGAAAACTGGGTAGGCGGGGCCCCTACTCCACCGCGCCGACCAGCACGTTCCACGGCGAGATGCGCGTGGTGTGCAGCATGTCGGCGACCGTCCACGGGTCCTCGGCCAGCTTCGCCTCGACCGCCTCGGGGCTGTCGCCGCGGCAGATCAGCAGCACGTCGTTCCCGCCCTCCAGCGGTCCGGCCAGCCGGATCAGGCCGGCCGCCTCGAGGCCATCGGTGAACACGGCGTGCTCATGCCACAGCGCCTGCTCTCGCAGCGGCGTCTGATGGTCCCATTTCGCGCCCCGCGTGCGGATAACGGCGTAGCAGCGGCTCATGGTCGGCGGCCTCCCCTTTAGGCCGGAAGTCTCGCTCATCCCAGCTGCCAGCGATCTGTCAGCAGCGGCGCCCACCGATTTGCGTTCGGCGAAGCGAAGCCCCACAATGGAATCATTACCGAAGACGGAATTTTAGATGTCCCATGCTTATGGAGGGGGGGCGCCATCGGGCGGGCCCGCCGGCGTACAGGTCGAACCCGAAATCGACATGAAGGCCATGCCGCGCATTGTGCGGCGCATCATCGTGATGGCCGTTCAGGCCGACCCGTTCCAAGTGATCCTGGCCATCTTCTGCTCGCTGGTGGCGGCGGTCGCCGGCCTGACAGTGCCGAGGCTGTTCGGCGGGGCGGTGAACAAGGTTGCGGCGCTGCTCAAGGCGCTGAACCACGCCAAGCTGCTGCATGAATCGGCGGCCCAGCAGAGCGCGCTCCTGCATCACTCCGAGCAGTCGCTGCTGATCACCGCGGGCCTGGTGGTCCTCACCACGACGATCCAAGGTCTGCTGGTCGGCTTCGGCGGCTACCAGGGCGAACTGGTCAGCCAGAAGGTCGCCTACAAGCTCAGGCTTCAGTACTTCCAGCACCTGCAGCGGCTGTCGTTCCATTTCCACGACAAGATCCACTCCGGCGACCTGATCACCCGCGGGATGATCGACCTGGAGGGCACGCGGGCGTTCATCCAGATGGGGTTGATGCAGTCGCTGACCCTGGTGCTACTGATCGTGGTCGCGACGACCATGATGTTTCTCGCCGACCCGGTGATGGCGCTGCTGGGGCTCGCCTTCGTGCCGTTCGGCCTCTACACGATGGGCCGCGTCGGCTACCTGATGCGCATCGCCTGGATGCGCATGCAGAACCTGATGAGCATCCTGACCCTGGTGATGGAGGAGAACCTCCAGGGCATCCGCGTGGTGCGCGCCTTCGCCTCGCGCAGTTTCGAGCTCGGCAAGTTCGACAACGCCTCGCTCGCGGCGCTGGCGCAGGCCTACCAGCGCATCATGCTGAGGATGCGGGGCCTGCGGACCCTCAACCTCGCCTTCTACGCCTCGCAGGCGCTGGTGCTGGTCTACGGCGGCCACAAGGTCGCGTCCGGCCACATGGCGCCGGGCCAGATGGCGGCCTTCATCCTCTATCTGAATATCCTGCAGGGACCGGTGCGGCAGGTCTTCATGATCGTGAACTCGGCGGCGCGGGCCACGGTCTGCGGCGGCCGCCTGTTCGAGATTCTCGACACCCCGCCGGACATCGCCGACAAGCCGGGCGCCGAGTCGCTGAAGCCCACCAAGGGCGTGCTGCGCTTCGAGCATGTCGACTTCGCCTACGACGCGGGCAAGCCGGTCCTGCACGACATCAGCTTCGAGGTCGGGCTGGGCCAGACGCTTGGGATCGTCGGCCCGCCGGGCAGCGGCAAGTCGACGATCGCCAACCTGGTGCCGCGCTTCTACGACGTGACCGGCGGGCGCATCACCATCGACGATGTCGACATCCGCGACGTGACGCTGTCCAGCCTACGCGAGTACGTCGGCCTGGTGCAGCAGGAGGCGTTCCTGTTCGACAGCAGCGTCACCAACAACGTCGCCTACGCCGACCCTTGGGCGGAGGAGGAACGCATCGTCGGCGCGACCAAGACCGCGCAGCTGCACGACTACATCGCCAACCTGCCGGCGGCCTATGCGACCCGCATCGGCGAGCGCGGCGTGGCGCTTTCCGGCGGCCAGCGTCAGCGGATGTCGATCGCGCGGGGCGTGGTGCCGGGACCCGGCGTGATGATCTTCGACGACTCCACCGCCGCCATCGACGCGGTGACCGAAAAGCACGTCCGCGACGCGCTGGCGGAGGCGACGCGCGCGAAAGCGACCATAATCATCGCCCACCGGCTCTCATCGCTGATGCACGCCGACGAGATCCTGGTGCTGGAGGAAGGCCGCGTCGTCGAGCGCGGCACGCACGAGGCGCTGATCGCGCTCGGCGGCGAATACCACGACCTCTACCAACTGCAGACGCGCACGGAGCAAGGCCTGTCGGTCGCCGACCAGGTGATCCATCGCAAGGTCACGGAGGCGGCGGAATGAGCGACTTCGTGTTCGACGAAGGCGGTGGCCGCGACGCCGGACCGGCGCCGCGCCGGCGCAACGCCAACCTCGGGACCGCGGACGCCGAAGAAATCTTCATGGCGTTCGACACCCGCATCATGCGGCGCTTTGCGGGGTACCTGAAGCCTCACCCAGGGCCGCTGATCGGCGCGCTGGCGGCGGTGATCGCCTCGTCGATCGCCCAGCTCTTCATGCCGCTGATGATCGGGCAGGCGGTCGACGTGGCGACCAGCCCGTCGGGCGATGGGCACGTCGCCACGCTCGCCCTGCCGCACTTCATCAGCGCCTCCGGCGTCCTGCAGCTGTCGCGCATCGATGTGGTGGTGCTGGAGTTCGTGGCCGCAGCGATCGTCTTCACGCTCACCTCGATCCTCTCGCAGTGGCTGAGCGTGAAGCTGGCGCAGAAGGTGATTTTCGACGTGCGCCGCGGGATGTTCGAGCACCTGCAGTCCGTGGCGCTCTCGTTCATGGACAAGACCCACGTCGGGCGGATGATGGCGCGCTTGCAGGGCGACGTGAACGCCTTGCAGGATTTCCTGGAGAGCTCGACCAGCACCATCGGCGACTTCGTGGTGCTGTTCGGCATCGTCGCCTTCATGCTCTACATGAACTGGCAGCTGGGCCTCCTGACCATGCTGGTGCTGCCGGCGCTGATCGGCATCCGCGCCGTCTGGCTGCCATTCTCGAAGAAGACCTTCCGACGCTCGCGCGACGCCTCCTCCATCGCCAATGGCGCGCTGGCCGAGAACATCGCCGGCATCCGCACCGTGCAGGAGACGCGGCGCGAGGCGATGAACTTCGAGCTCTACGAGGAGAAGGCGCACGACAACATGAAGGCGGCCATCGACAGCGCCTTCATCTCGCAGCTGATGAGCCCGACGGTGTCGATCCTGACCGGCGTCGCCATGGCGGTGATCATCGTCGTCGGCGGCAACCAGGTGCTGGGCGGCGCGCTGCGGGTCGGCGACATGGTCGCCTTCGTGGTGTACGTGCAGCGCTTCTTCGAGCCGGTGCGCACGCTCTCGATGCAGTACACCGCCCTGCAGCGGGCGATGGCGGCCGGCTACCGCGTCTTCGAGGTGCTCGACGTGCCGGTGACGCTGTTCGACAAGCCGGACGCGGTCAACCTCGACGAGCCTGACCCAACCATCGAGTTCGACCACGTCACCTTCGGCTACGACCCGGCGCGGCCGGTGCTGAAGGACGTCAACTTCAAGGTGAAGCCCCGGCAGGTGGTGGCCCTGGTGGGGCCGACCGGCTCCGGCAAGACCAGCATCATCTCGCTGGTCCGCCGCTTCTACGAGGTGAACGAGGGCCGCGTGCTGGTGGGCGACCACGACGTGCGCGACGTGACGCTGGCGAGCCTTGGCAAGACCATCGGCATGGTGTTGCAGGAGCCGTTCCTGTTCACCGGCACGATCGAGGAGAACATCCGCTACGCCTCCGCCGCCACGCACGAGCAGGTGGTGGCGGCCGCCAAGACGGTGCGTGCGCACGACTTCATCATGCGCCAGCCCCTCGGCTACGCGACGCCGCTGGACCAGCGCGGCCGCAACCTCTCGCTCGGCCAGCGGCAGCTGATTTCATTCGCTCGGGCGATCGTGATCGACCCGAAGATCCTGATCCTCGACGAAGCGACCGCCAACATCGACTCGTTCACCGAGTTGGAGATCCAGCGGGCGTTGAAGGCGCTCTTCGCCGGCCGCACCTGCCTCGTGATCGCTCACCGCCTGGCGACGGTGCGCGACGCCGACGAGATCATCGTGCTGCAGGCCGGCAAGATCGTCGAGCAGGGCCCGCACGATGCGTTGATGGCGAACGGCGGGCTTTACTCGCGGCTCTACGCCTCCAGCCACGGCTCGTTCGACGACCTGCCGGGCGAGGGCGAAGACCGCGCCGACCGCGAGGTGGTGATGCAGACGTAGGCGGCGGTCCCGCCTCTGGCATGACCGGCGGCCGGACGCCCAATCCGTCATCGAAACGTCGCCATCCGTTCGCTAGAGAAGCGCGTCTCTCGGGGGAGCCCTTCGCATGCTGCGTCCGTCCGTACTCGTCCTAGCGCTGGCGCTGAGCGCCCTGGTCGGTGGGATCGCCGACGCCGCGCCCATGCTGGAGCGCGTGGTCGTGGTGATGCGCCACGGCGTGCGGCCACCGACCCAGTCCAACGATCAGCTGCGCAAGTACTCGGCCGATCCGTGGCCGGCCTGGCCGGTCGCGCCCGGCGACCTCACCCCACACGGCGGCCGCACCGTAGCGCTGACCGGCCGGACGATCCGCGCGACCTATGTCGGCGCCGGGCTGCTGCCGGCGCGCGGATGCGCGGGCCCCGGCGCGGTCTCGGTGTGGGCCGACGGCGCCGACGAGCGCACCCAGATGACCGGCGTGGTCCTCGCCGCCGCGCTGTCCGGCGGCTGCGACGCGCCGGTGGGCTGGTCGCTGGAGAAGCCGCGCGACCAGATCTTCGGCAGCGCGAGCGGCGATGCCTGCAAGGTCGACGCGTCGCACGAATGGAGCCGGGTGCAGACGCCGCAGGAGATCGAGGCGCTGAAGGCCGCCACCGCCAAGCTGCAGGCCATCGTCGCGCCCACCGCCTGCGATCCCACGCCGGGGCCGGGAACGTGCTTCACCCGCTCGCCGGACAACAACGGCATCTTCCCGAACACCGCCAGCCTGGCCGAGGACATCCTGCTCGAGTACGCGGAGGGGATGCGGACGGGCGACGTCGGCTGGGGCCGCGCCAGCGAGACCGACATCGATCTCATCCTGCAGATCCACGAAGCTGCGTTCGGCCGGCTGCGCGACAACGTCTATGCTTCCGCGCGCCGCGGCGCGGCGATGACGCGGGTGATCATGGCGGGGCTGCAGGGCGAGCCGATCGGCGGCGGGCCCGAGACCGGACCGAACCTGAAGCTGCTCGGCCTCGCCGGCCACGACACCAACCTGGTGCTGATGGCCAGCACCTTCGGCCTCACCTGGAAGCTGCCGGACAACCCGGACGCCACCGCGCCCTCCACCGCACTGGCCTTCGAGCTCTGGCGCGATGGCGGGCGTCGCTACGTGCGCGCGGTGCTCATTTCCCAGACGCTCGACCAGTTGCGGTCGCAGTCGCCGGGCGTCGGCCAGGTGACGCCGCTGAAGTTCGAGGGCTGCGCCTCCGGACCGATGGCGAGCTGTCCGCTCGAGCAGATCAAGCGCCGCATCGAGAAGGTGATCCCGCCCGACTGCGGCTGGCCGACGGGAGGACCTGTCCCGACCCGGCCGTGACGGCGCTGGCGGGACGCAGCGTCAACGCTTAAGTGTAGCTTCCGCGCCGCAAGGCGGCGGCGCTTGAAGTCGGGGCCGAACGCGTGAAGCTGAACCTCAAGGGGGCGCTGGCGGCGCTCGTCGTGGTGACCGCGCCGATGGCGCTTGCCGGCTGCGGGGTCAACCAGATCCCAGCCAAGCAGGAGACCGCCAAGGCCAAGTGGGCCGACGTGCAGGCCGCCTACCAGCGCCGCGCCGACCTGATCCCCAACCTGGTGGCCACCGTGCAGGGCGCCGCGATCCAGGAGCGGACGGTGCTGATCGGGGTGACCGAGGCCAGGGCCAAGGCCACCGGCGTGACCATCACCGCGGACAACCTGACCGACCCGGCCGCCTTCCAGCGCTTCCAGCAGGCGCAGGACCAGCTCTCCGGCGCGCTCGGCCGCCTGCTGGCGGTCAGCGAGAACTACCCGACCCTGCAGTCGAACCAGCAGTTCCTGCTGCTGCAGTCGGAGCTGGAGGGCACCGAGAACCGCATCAACATCGCCCGGCGCGACTACAATGACGCGGTACGCGACTACAACACGACGCTGCGCGTGCTGCCGACCTCGCTCTGGGCCGCCACCTTCTACCGCAGCGCCAAGCCGATGACGCCGTTCGGCGCGACCGAAGCGGCGCAGAGCGCCCCGCAGGTGCAGTTCAACTTCAACGGCGCCCCAGCTGCTGGCCCCAACGGCCCGCCCGCCGGCCCGCCGCCCGGCTCGGCCCCGCCGTCGCCAGCGCCAGCGCCAGCGAACGCACAATGACCGACGCCATCGCGCCTCCGCTCCCGCCGAATGAGAGGGGCCGGGGCTGGGGGCTCGCCAGCCTGTTGCTGGTCCTGGTCGCGGCGCTGAGCTTCTTCGCCCCTGTCGCCCGCGCCGCGCCGACGTTTCCGCCGCTGACCGGGCGCGTGGTCGACGATGCGCACGTGCTCTCGGCGCAGACCGTCACTGACCTGACCGCCAAGCTCGCCGACCTGGAGACCAAGACCGGGCGGCAGGTGGTGGTGGTCACCCTGCCCGACCTGCAGGGCGACGACATCGAGGACTACGGCTACCAGCTCGGCCGCGCCTGGGGCATCGGCCAGAAGGGCCAGAACAACGGCGTGCTGTTCATCGTCGTGCCCTCCGAGCACAAGGTGCGCATCGAGGTCGGCTACGGGCTGGAGCCGGTGATGACCGACGCGATGTCCAGCCTGATCCTGCAGGAGCAGGTGCTGCCGAAGTTCCGCGCCGGCGACGTCGAGGGCGGCGTCACGGCCGGCGCCAACGCCATCATCCAGCAGCTCAGCCTCGACCAGGCGGCCGCGACGGCCAACGTGCAGAAGGCCGCGCAGGCCAGCCAGCCGCACGGGATCCCGTTCGGGGCGATCTTCGGACTGATCGTGCTGTTCATCGTCTTCTCCAGCCTGTTCCGGCGCCACTGGGGCGGCGGCGGCATGGGCTGGTGGCTGCCGATGATGATCATGTCGTCCGGCTCGCGCGGCAGCGGCTGGGGCGGCGGCGGCTGGAGCGGCGGTAGCGGCGGCGGGTTCGGCGGCGGCTT
>DATNEH010000048.1:0-6323 GCA_035553015.1 Caulobacteraceae bacterium
CAGGGCTTCGACCACGCCCGCGAGCAGGTGCGCGCCATCGTCGCGGAGCTGAAGCGGCCGGACTGGCGCGAGCGCCTTGCGAGGCCTCGCGAACGGGCTCAGTGAGGGTCGAATGGCGCGCGAGATCGTCCTCGACACGGAAACCACCGGCCTCGATCCGCTCAGCGGCCACCGCCTGATCGAGCTCGCCTGCATCGAGCTCGAGGACCTGATCCCGACCGGCCGTTCGTTCCACCGCTACATCGACCCGGAGCGCGAGATCGACGCCGAGGCCGAGCGCGTGCACGGCCTTTCGACCGCCTTCCTGCGCGGCAAGCCGAAGTTCGGCGATGGCGAGGTGGTGGAAGCGTTCATCGAGTTCGTCGGCGATGCGGCGCTGATCGCCCACAACGCCGCCTTCGACCGCAACTTCATCAACGCCGAGCTGGAGCGCATCGGCCGCGCGGGCTTCGTCGAGACCCGCTGGATCGACACGCTGGCGATGGCCCAGAAGCGCTTCCCGGGCATGTACAACTCGCTGGACGCGCTCTGTAAGCGCTTCCGGATCTCGCTGATCGAGCGCGAGAAGCACGGCGCGCTGGTCGACGCCAAGCTCCTGGCCAACGTCTATCTGGAGCTGCAGGGCGGCCGCGAGCGCGGCCTCGACCTCGCCATCGTCGGCGCCCGCCGCTCGGTGGAGAGCGCCGCGCCGGTCGCCTACGGCCCGCGCCCCCGCCCGCTCGGCCCGCGCTCGACCGCCGAGGAACGGGCGGCGCACGCCGCCTTCGTGAAGGACGTGCTGAAGGAGGGCGCGGTCTGGCTGGAGATGGAGCTGGAGCTGGCCTGAGCCACCGCGCCTTTTCCTGCTCCCGCGAGGGGAAGGATCGCCTCACGCCGCCGCGTGTATCTCCCTAGGCTTGCCCCACCACCTGCGTTTCGCCCGCGGCCTTGCGGCTGGCGTAGATGCCGCCGAAATCGATCGGCTCCAGCATGAACGGCGGGAAGCCGCCTTCCGCGCTGAGGTCTGCGATGATCCGCCGCGCGAACGGGAAGAGGAAGCGCGGGCACTCGATCATCAGCACCGGCTCGATGTCCGGCTCCGGCACCCCGACGATCTGGAAGAGCCCGGCGTAGAGCAGCTCGATGTGGAACACCGTCTCGGTGTCGCGCACGGCCCGCGCGGTCATCTTCAGCTCGACGTCGTAGAGTTGGTCCGGCCGGGCGCGGGCGTTCAGCTCGACCCCGAGGTCCACCTGCGGCTGGGTCGGGCCGGGGCGCAGCGACTCCGGCGCGTGCGGACTTTCGAACGACAGATCGCGGATGAACTGGGCGAGGATGCGCACGCCGGGCGGCTGCGGGCCCTGCTGACCATTAATGTCGGCGCCGGGCGGCGGAAGGTCGGTCATCTGGCGGAACGTCGCTCGCGTTGAGGGGTTGGCTGGTCAGGGGCGCGTGTCTGGGCGCTAACACGCGACCCGGAGACGCGCAACGGCCCCCAGGGTCCGTGTCAGGCGGGCCGGGTAGGTCGGGACCTGACGGGACGCGGCGACGCGCCTATATTGAGTTCGGAGCCGATTTGGTCGAAAGCCCATCTGTGCAGGTCGTTGAACTCGTCATCCTGGCCGCCGTGGCCGCCGTCGTGCTGTTCCAGCTCTACGCGGTGCTCGGCCGGCGCGTGGGGCGCCAGGCCGAGGATCTGGCCCCGGCCCAGTCCAGCCCCGCGGCGCGCGAAGCCGCCCAGCCGCCCGTGCCGGGCGTCACCGAAGCGGCGGCGCTGACCGGCCTCGCCGCGCTGCGCGCCCGCGACCCCAGCTTCGACATCGCCCGCTTCATGCAAGGCGCCCGGCAGGCGTTCCAGATGGTGGTCAAGGCGTTCGCCGCCGGCGACCGCAACACGCTGAAGCCGCTCTTGGCCCCCGAAGTGATGTCCACCTTCGAGGCCGCCATGGCCGAGCGCGAGCGCGAGGGCCGTTCCGAGCAGGTGGAATTCCTGCAGGACCCGCGCGCGGACCTGGAGAGCCTCGGCGTGATCGGCGACCTCGCCAAGGCCTCGGTGCGGTTCCTGGCCGAGTTCCGCAGCCGCTCCAAGGGTCCGGAGGGCGAGGCGGTGGACGATCGGCGCACGGCCGAGGTCTGGACCTTCCAGCGCAACCTCACCAGCCGCGACCCGAACTGGACGCTGATCCACGTCGATCCCGCCGAGGCCTGAGACCGAACATGCGCTGGCGGGGGAGCGCAGCGGCAAGCCTGGCGACGCTCTTCTTGGCAGCCTGCGCGCACACCTCCCTGCCGCCGCCGGCGCCGGTTTCCCCCGCAACGCCGCACGTCGTCGCGCCGTCCGGGCCGATCGCCTCGATGTCGAGCCTGCCGGGCTGGGACGCCGAGAACCACGCCGCCGCATTCGCCGTCGTGCGGCGCGCCTGCGCCGCTTCGCCGCAACTCTCCGCCAGCCGCGCCTGCGCCGAGGCCGAGGCCAGGCCGGCGCTGGGCGACGCCGAGGCGCGCGCCTTCCTGGAGCGACGCTTCCGCGCCGAACCGATCGGCGGCGAGGGCCTGCTGACCGGCTATTTCGCCCCGACCTACGAGGCGCGCTGGCGGCGCGACGCCACCTACAGCGCCCCAGTGCGCCCGGCGCCGCGCGACCCGGCCGCTGCGCCCGACCGCGCCGGCATCGACCGCTGGCCGGCCGGCGACGCGCTGGCCTGGATGCGGCCGGAGGACCTGTTCTTCCTGCAGGTGCAGGGCTCGGGCGTGCTGATCTTCCCGGACGGCGGGCGGGCGCGGGCGGTCTACGCCGGCTCCAACGGCCAGCCTTTCGTGCCGATCGCGCAGACCCTGATCGCCGAGCACCGGCTGGCGCCGTCCGACGCGGGGACCGTGCACGACTGGCTGACGGCGCACCGCGGGCCGGAGGCGCAGGCGGCGATGGAGGCCAATCCGCGCTACATCTTCTTCCGCTTCGTCACGGATGATGGCGGCGAGCCGCGCGGCGCCTCGGGCCAGGCGCTGATCCCGGGCCGCAGCGTCGCGGTCGATCCGGCCGCCCACGCCTACGGCGAGCTTCTCTGGATCGACGCCGAGGACCCGACCCTGCACGGCGCGCGGCCCGCTTATCACCGGCTGACCGCGGCGCTCGACACCGGCGGCGCGATCAAGGGCCAGGTGCGCGCCGACCTCTACGTCGGCCGCGGCGCCGCCGCCGGCGAGGAAGCCGCCCGCGTGCGCCACACGCTGCGCCTCTACCGCATCGTCCCGGCCGACCGCTGAAAGGCGCGCCCGACATCGAGGACCTGCGCCTCTGGGCGGTCGTCACCTCGACCGTCCGGCCGCTGGCGCGTCCCGCCGCGTCCCCCAAGCGCGTGTCCCTCCCCCTTGTGGGGAGGGCCGATCGCGAAGCGATCCGGGCGGGGGTGTCTGAAGCTGCCGCCAAATCGCAGAACGCCAAACCTGTAGCGCCGCAGCCCGTCCCCAAACACCCCCACCCGGCCGGCGCTGCGCACCGGCCTGCCCTCCCCATGAAGGGGAGGGACGCCGTGATGACGGGGAGGGACGCCTCGCTGAGGGACGCGCCGCTGCCGCCCGCGGCCATCGATGCGGCGTTGCACCGCAGGCTGACGCGCGGGCGCGACGCGATCGCCGCGCGGATCGACCTGCACGGGATGACGCAGGATGTGGCCCGCGCCACGCTGGCCGCCTTCGTCCGCCGCGCCGTCGACAACGGCTGGCGCGCGATTTTGGTGGTCACCGGCAAGGGCATCGGCGGCGACGGGGTGCTGAAGCGCCGCGTCCCCGACTGGCTGGCCGAGGCGCCTATCCGCGACCACGTCGCCGGGGTCTCCGAGGCCCACCGCCGCCACGGCGGCGAAGGCGCCCTCTACGTGGCGCTGAAGCGCAAGCGGTAGGCATGGTAGTTCTGCCGGCGGCGGCTTCCTGTTGCGGCGCGCGCCGATCTCGCGCCACGATCGCGCGGCCAGTGTCCGAGAGAAGTGACCTCAACGATCGGGGGTGTCCCAATGCCGCGCCGACATCTTGAACACCACTACATGGACCGCATTGGCTGGCTGCGGGCCGCGGTGCTGGGCGCCAACGACGGCATCCTCTCGACCGGCAGCCTGATCATCGGCGTCTCCTCCGCCGCGGCCTCGCACGGCCAGATCGTGATCACCGGCATCGCCGGGCTGGTCTCGGGCGCCATGTCCATGGCGGCGGGCGAGTACGTGTCGGTGAGCTCGCAGGCCGATACCGAGAAGGCCGACCTCGTCAAGGAACGGCAGGAGCTGGCCGGCAACGTTGCGGCGGAGGAACGCGAGCTCGCCGGCATCTACGTCCAGCGCGGGCTGCAGCCGGACCTCGCCCGCGAAGTGGCGCGCCAGCTGATGGCGAAGGACGCGCTCCAGGCGCACGCCAGGGACGAGCTCGGCATTTCCGAGGCGACGACCGCCAGGCCGCTGCAGGCGGCCATGGCGTCCGCCGCCAGCTTCGGGGCCGGCGCGGCCCTGCCCGTGCTGGTGGCGGTCCTCTTTCCAGCCAACCTCCTGTTCTGGGCCGTCGCCGGCGTTTCGCTGCTCGGCCTGGCCGCGCTGGGGGTGGTGGGGGCGCGCATGGGCGGGGCCGGCGTGGTGAAGGCGGTCGCGCGGGTGGTGTTCTGGGGCGCCGTCGGGATGGCCGTCACTGCCGGCGCCTCGTCGATCTTCGGCGTACGCGGCTGAGCGGCCGCCGATCTACCCCCGCCGCGCCTTTTCCTCGACGCCCGAGGTTCCCTCGCGGGCTTCCAGCACGGCGGCGACGTCGTCGAGGCTGACGCCCGTCGCGGCCAGCAGGGCGAGCCAGTGGTAGACGAGGTCGGCGCTTTCGGCGGCCAGCGCGGCCTTGTCTCCTTGCGCGGCGGCCAGCGCGGCCTCGACGGCTTCTTCGGCCAGCTTCTTGGCGGCGAGCGGGGGGTCGGCGATCAGGCGCGCGGACCAGCTCTTGGCTGGATCCGCGCCGCGGCGCGCCTCGATGGTGGCCGCCAGCCGCGCCAGCACGTCGGCGAACCGGCTCATGCGTCCACCAGTTCGGTCCCGCGCACCGGCACGCCGGCGGCGGCCATCGCGTGCTTCACCTCGCCGATCGAGAGCTCGCCGAAGTGGAAGATCGAGGCGGCGAGCACCGCATCGGCGCCGGCCTTCACCGCGTCGACCATGTGCTGGGCGTTGCCGGCGCCGCCGCTGGCGATCACCGGCACTCCGACCGCCGACGAGACCGCCGTCAGCAGCGCGGTGTCGTATCCGGTCTTGGCGCCGTCGCGGTCCATCGAGGTCAGCAGGATCTCACCGGCGCCGCGCGCCACCGCGTCCACGGCGTACTCGACGACGTCCAGGCCGGTCGGCGTGCGCCCGCCGTAGGTGAACACCTGCCAGCCGTCGTTGCGCCGGCCGCTGCCGCTGCGCACCGCGCCGTGCTTGGCATCGATCGCCACGACGACCGCTTGCGAGCCGAACGCGTCGGCGCAGCGGCTTATCAGGTCGCGGTCCTCGACCGCCGCGGTGTTGATCGAGATCTTGTCGGCCCCGCTCCTCAGCAGCCGCCGGGCGGTCTCCACGTTGCGGATACCGCCGCCGACGCCCACCGGCATGAAGCAGACGTCGGCGGTGCGCGCGACCACATCGAAGATCGCGTCGCGGCCCTCGTGGCTGGCGGTGATGTCGAGGAACATCAGCTCGTCGGCGCCGGCGGCGTCGTAGGCGCTGGCCTGTTCCACCGGAGCGCCGGCGTCGCGCAGGGAGAGGAACTGCACGCCCTTCACCACGCGCCCGTCCTTGACGTCCAGGCAGGGGATCACGCGCACGTTGAGCATCACGCGCCCGCCGCGATCAGGGCTTCGTTCGGCGCGATCGCGCCGGCGTAGAGCGCGCGCCCGAGCACGGCGCCGGCGATCGGCGTCCCGGCCCGCGCGCGCAGGTTCTCGATGTCGGTCACCGACGCCAGCCCGCCCGCGGCGATCACCGGAATCGAGACGGCGTCGGCAATGGCGCCGAACACCTCGACATTGAAGCCCATCAGCGCGCCGTCGCGATCGATGTCGGTAACGATCAGCGCCGAGACGCCGGCGTCCTCGAACCGGCGGGCGACGCTCAGCGCATCGAGATCCGTCTCCTCGCGCCAGCCCTGCACGGCGACCTTGCCCTTGCGCACGTCGACGCTGACCGCGACCTGCTCCGGCCAGTCGCGCGCGGCGGTCTTCACCAGCGCGGGGTCGCGCACGGCGACCGTGCCGAGGATGACCCGGCTGACCCCCTTCTCGATCCAGGCCTCGATATCGACCAGCGTGCGGATTCCGCCGCCCAGCTGCACGGGAATGGAGA
>DATNEH010000049.1:0-18535 GCA_035553015.1 Caulobacteraceae bacterium
CCGCCTGCCCGCAATGGGCGGGCCGCTGGAGCTGCTGACGAAGGCGGGCGCGGGCGCGCTGATCTACGCGGCCGCCGCCTACGTGTTCGACGTCGGGTCGCTCAGGAGCCGCTCGCGCCAGGCGTGCGGCATGCTGCGTGCACGGATGGCGGCATGAGCGACACGACGTTCGACAACGGCGCCCTCGACAACGCTTCCTGGATGGGCGCGCAGCCGCAGCTGTCGGTGCTGATCCCGTTCTTCCGCGACGATCCCTCGCGGCTGCTGGCGGCGCTCGATGCGTCGGCGCTGCCGGCCGAGATCGTCGTGCTCGACGACGGCTCGGGCGACGCGGGCCTGGCGCGCCAGGTGACGGCCGCCGTGCGCTCGCTGCGCCTGCCCGCGCGCTTCGTGCGGCTCGCCGCCAACGCCGGGCGCGCGGCCGGGCGCAACCACCTCGCCGCCGAGGCCCGCGCGCGGCATCTGCTGTTCCTCGACGCCGACATGCTGCCCGACAGCGACGACTTCCTGGCGCGCTGGCTGGCGCTGATCGCGTCCGACGATCCGCCGGTCGCGTTCGGCGGCTTCTCGCTCGACCAGACGCCGCCGAGCCGCGCCACCGCCGTCTGCCGCGCGCTGTCGCTGAAGAGCGACTGCATGCCGGCCCTGACGCGCCGGCAGGCGCCGGAGAAGTACGTCTTCACCTCCAACCTATTGATCCGCCGCGACATCTTCGAGGCCGAGCCGTTCGATCCGAGCTTCGTCGGCTGGGGCTGGGAGGACGTCGAGTGGGGCATGCGCGTCTCGCGCCGTCATCCGATCGCCCACATCGACAATCCCGCCAGCCACCTTGGCCTCGCGCCCGCCGCAGCGATGGCGGCCAAGTTCGAGCAGTCGGCCGCCAACTTCGCCCGCGTGGTCGCCGCGCACGGCGACATCGTGCGGACCTATCCGAGCTACCGCGCCGCCAAGGCGCTGAAGCGGGCGCCGCTGCGTCCGCTCTGGCGGCCGCTGTTGAAGGCGTTCGCGCTGGTGGACGTCCTGCCTGCGGCGCCGCGCGCCTTCGCGCTGCGGCTCTACCGGGCGGCGCTCTACGCGGAGGCAGTCTGATGGCTGAGATCTATCACGCCGACGCTTCGTGGCGCGGCAAGCTACGACGCCGGACAGTGCGGTTTTCGGCCCGGCGTCCGGCCAAGGCGCCCGACCGGCCGATGATCTCGTTCGCGTTCGACGACGTCCCCGCCTCGGCCGCGCAGGCCGGCGCGGCGATCCTCGAGCGGCGCGGCCTGAAAGGGACCTACTTCGTCGCCGCGGCGCTCGCCGGGACCGACGCGGTGACCGGCCCGATGGCGACGCCCGACGACGTGCGCCGCCTGGCCGAGGCCGGCCACGAGATCGGCTGCCATACGTATTCGCATCTCGACTGCGGTCAGGCTACCGCGTGCGATGCGGTGGAGGATGTCGCCCGCAACGCCCAGACGCTGGCCGCCTGGGGCCTGCCGCGGCCCGCCACCTTTGCCTACCCGTTCGGCGACGTCGCGCCGGCGACAAAGCGCGCACTCGCGCCACGCTTTTCCCTGATGCGGGCGCTGCATCGCGGTCTCATCACGGCCGGAACCGACCTCAACCAGGGCCCCGCAGTCGGCGTCGAAGGTCCGGGCGGCGAGGCGCTGGCCATGGCCTGGATGAAGCGCGCGGCGGGCCGCAACGCCTGGCTGATCCTCGAAACGCACGATGTTACCGACGATCCTTCGCCGCACGGCTGCACGCCGGCCGCGCTGGAGCGGCTGGTGGAAGCGGCGCTAGCGCACGGCTTCGAGCCGGTGACGGTGGCCGAGGGCGCGGCGCGCCTCGGCTGAGGGCGCCGCCGCTGGCCGCCGCTTCGCCGGATCAGGCAACGCGAGCTTCACCGCCAGCGCCACGAACAGCACCCAGCGCATGTCGTTGTACTGCACGGCGATGCTCTCGGTGAGGCTGGTCAGCGCGAACACCACGAAGAACGGCAGCGCCAGATAGGCGCCCTTGTCGCGGTAGAGCGTCACGATGTTGGCGACCAGCGTCTGGCCGAACAGGCAGGCCCACGCCGCCAGCCCCGGCACGCCGAGCGCCAGCCACTGCTCCAGCCACGCATTGTGGGCGTGGTGGGGGCGAAAGCCCGCGTCGTGGACGATCCAGGCAAGCGGCCCCCACTGGCCGGGCGCCTCGTCCCAGATCGCCGCGTAGCCGAAGCCGAGCCACGGTCGCTGGTCGATCTGCCGCATCACCGCCGCCCAGATCTGGGTGCGGCCGGTGAGCGTGGCGTCCTTGCCCAGGATGCCGAAGATCAGGTCGGAGGCGAAGAACATCACGGCGGCGATCATCAGCAGCGCGGCGACGGCCGACCAGGTGGCCGCGACGCCGGCGGCCGGGCCGCGGCGCACCGCCCAGACCAGCCCCAGTGCGCCGCCCGCCAGCACCACCGAGATCAGCGAGGTCTTCGAGGTGCTCATCACCACCAGCAGGAAGGAAAGCAGCGCCACGCTCCACCAGAGGCCGGCGCGCCTGGGGTTGAACAGCGCGGCGGCCGCGCAGATCGCCGCGCCCATCGCCATGTTGTCGCCGAACGCGTTCTTCTCCTCCCAGAGGCCGCGCCAGGCGCCCGGGAAAATGTCGGTCATCCGCCCGATCGAGGGGACGAAGAGGCCGGTGATCAGCGAGGCGACGGCCAGGATGGCGAAGCAGGCGCCCAGCACCTCGGCGAGCCTCGCCCAGGAGTAGCGCGCCGCCAGCACCGCGCCGCCCAGCGTCGTGAAGACCAGCGCGAAGATCCGCCGCGAGGTCTGGTCCGGCGACACCGACCAGAACCAGGAGATGCACGCCACCGCGACCAGCGCGATCAGGAACGGCTGGCGGATCAGCCCCCTGGCGAGGCTGAGCGGGGTCAGGGCCATCAGGAAGACGCCGGCGGCGTAGGCCGGCAGGAAGAGGTTGCGCAACAGCTCGGAGTGGGCGGTCTCGTCGCCGCCGCCGACCAGCGGCAGCTCCCATCCCTGGCTGTAGGTCAGCATCATGAAGACCGATGCGGCGAAGGCGCCGATCTCGGTGAGGCTCCAGCGCTCGGCCCTCGCCCTCGCCCGGGCTTTCTTCGACCGCTCGCGCGGGAACGGCGCGACGACGGCCGTCCCCGGCGCCGTCACGGGATCGCACCTTTCAGGAAGCCCGGCGCGTCGATCTGCACGCGGTTGACGAAGAGCCCGGCGCAGTGCGCGCCGGCCGCTTCCAGGTCGTCGCGCAACTGGACCGGCGCGCGATGGTCGGTCTCGTCGGCCGCCACCACCAGCACCACCTGGTCCATGAACGGCGCCACCGTCAGGCCAGCCAGCGAGCGGCCGGCAGCCGGCGCGTCGACCACCACCACGTCGGCGTGCTTCTTCAGGGCGGTCCAGTAGGCAGGCGTCGGCGTCACGTGCACGCCCTGGTGCGGCTTCAGCGCCTCGCGCCGGAAGCGGGTCACCCAGAGCCCCGCGCCGCCCACCGAATGGGCGCCGACGTAGCGGGTGTCGGGCCAGGGCCGGCCGTCAGGGCGGGTCAGCGGCGGCTGCACGGTGAAGAACATCGAGCCATCCGGGCTCGCCTGCGCGGCCTGGCCGATCTCGCCGAAGCGAATCGGGTCGTCGGCGAACGCCTGCGCCTGCGACTGGCCGATCAGGTCGAGATCGATCAGCCAGACGCGCCGCCGCTCCCAGCGCGCCAGATGGAAGGCGAGCTCGCGCGCGACGGTCGAGACGCCCTCCCCGTCCCGCGCGGCGACGAACTCGATGGCGAGCGGGCGGCCGGCAGGCGGCGCGCCGAGCGACTCCCAGAGCTCGGCCATCTCGGCGCTCAAGTCCATGTGCAGACCGAATCGATCCTGGCGCGACCCAGGGTCAGGCTAGTCGAAACGAGGTCGCGCTGCACAATCGCCCCCGACGCGCCTCAAGCCGGCTGCTTGAGCGGCGCGGCGCCCAGCACCGGCAGGTCGAGCGTGCGGCCGGCCGAGGCCGGCGTCGGCAGACCCGGGCGCAGGAACATGCGCAGCAGTCCGGCGCAGAGCGCTGTGAAGGCGGCGAAGATCACGCCCAGCGCCAACACGGGCTTCTTCAGGCTCTTGCCTTCGGCGGCCGGCTGGGCGCGCTCGACGATGCGGATGTTATCGTTGGTGGCCGCGGCGATGCCCTCCGAGGCCTCGCTCTCGGCGGCCTTGGCGGCGAGGTCCTTGACGTTGTTGGCCAGTGCGTCGCGGTCGAGGCTCAGCGTCTGGTACTGCGGCTCCAGCTTGGCGAGCCGCAGGCGGCGCTCGGTGAGCCGGCTCATCTCGTCGGTCAGCGTCGCGGCGGTCTGGCGCAGGCCGTCGACCTCGGCGGCCAGCTGCAACTTCTCGGTTTCGAAGGTCTCGTAGACCGGATTGACGCCGGTGCGCTCGGCCCCCTTGCCGGCGGTGCGGCCGGCGGCGATGCCGGCCTCCAGCTGGGCGATCTGGGCGTCCATGTCCTTCACCGGCTGGGCGTCGGCCTTGTAGCGCGACAGCAGCGACTCGCGCTGCACCTTCAGGTCGGCGAGCTTGGTCTGCGCAGTCGGGTCGGCGTCGTGGTAGAGCACCACCTCGGGCGCGAGGCCGGCGAGCTCGGCCTCGATCACGCTGAGCCGGCCGGTCTTGTCCTTCAGCGCCGTGTCGTTGGCCAGCTGCTGCTGCTCGATCTGCGCGGAGAGCTGCGACAGCGCGGTCTTGTCCGCGTCGAAGTCGCCGATCTGGTTGCTGGCGAGGAAGCTCTGGTAGGCGGCGTCCTCCTGGTCGAGGCGGGCCTGGAACGCGCGGCGCTGGTCGGTGAGCGCGCTGGTCGGCGACATCAGCACCGTGCGGCGATAGGCGAGGTACTCCTCGAGCAGCGTGTTGAGCACCTGGGCGCCGAGCTGCGGGTCGCTGCTCTGGTAGCCGAGGCGCACGATCGGCAGGCCGGGCGCGGTGTCGATCTTCAAGGCGCGGCCGATGCCCAGCGCGATCTTGGCGACGATCAGCGCGCGCTGCTCGGCGTTGCCGGCGGCGTAGGCCTTGGCGTCGGCCGGATCCAGGCGCGCGACACCCAGCCGCTGCACGACACGCAGCTTCACGACGTCGCTGCCCATGATCTCGGCCTCCGACTGCACAAGCTGGTCGTTGTCGGGCACCGCGCCGCGGCCGGCATCGCCGGAGCGCGGCTGGTAGACGTACTCCTGGCCCAGCTTCACCAACACGCTGGCATGGGTTGGAAAGACGGTCTTCAGCGTCAGCGCGAAGGCCACGCCGAGCGCGGCAAGGCCGATGAAGACGGCCAGCATCAGCCAGCGCTCGCGCCAGATCAGCGCCGGCAGATCCGACGCAGCATAGCGCGTGCGCGGCGAAGGCTCGTCCGCCTCGGGCGGCTCCGGGCGCCGCCACGCCGGTCTAGCCGGAAATACGCCTTGCGATGTCATGCTCTCGAGGGCCGCCCAGGGACCGATTCCGATCCATGCCCCCAAGCTCGCCCGGCGCGATTAAACCTTCCTTACCCATTCTCCTTAACTTTGGCGCGCATGCTGAACCGCCGCTCCGTCTGCGCAGCCGCCGTCCTGCTTGTCGGGGTTTCCGGCCCGATGGCGGCGCCCGTATCCGCAAGCGCGGCGCAGCCGTTCGTCAACATCCCCTACGCCAGCTGGAGCGACGACGATCCGTCGTACCGGCTCTATCCGGGCGACGAGCTCGACGTGGTGGTGCCGTCCGCGCCGGAGCTCAACAAGACCGTCACCGTGCAGCCGGACGGCCGCGTCATGGTCCCGCTGCTGGAGCCGCAGATGGCGGCCGGCAAGACCGCCGCCGAGCTCGAGCAGTCGCTCTCGGCGGCCTACTCCAGCCAGCTGCTGCGGCCGGGCGTCCAGGTGGTGGTCAAGGCGCAGCCCCTGAAGGTGTTCGTGGGCGGCGAGGTCGGAAAGCCGGGCGTCTACGACATGCCCGGCGACATCGATGCGCTGCGGGCCATCGTGCAGGCCGGCGGCTTCGCTTCCGGGGCCAAGCGTTCGCAGGTGGTGATCATCCGCCGTGGCCACGACGGACGGCCGATGCTGCGCACGGTGAACTTCGACCATCCGGACCACAGCGGCACCGACCTGGTGCCGCTGCGTCGGTTCGACGTGATCTACGTCCCACGCACCGGACTGGCGGAGGTTGGCGAGTTCATGACCCAGCTCCGCAACGCCCTGCCGCTGCAGTTCAGCTACGCGACGGCCGCCGGCATCAGCCCGGTCTTCTGAGCCGGCCCCCTCGCCGGCCCATTCGGGTCGGCGGCGCGCTCGATCGCGATGTGTTCAGCTTGGACGCTGGATCGCGATCTACACTTTGAATTTAGAGCAGGATTCAGCTTTCAGACGGTCCCGCCTGGAACCAGCCTGCGCTAGCCTTCCGCCAGCCATTGACGCGCCTGGCGCTGGGCCTCAGCGACGTCGGCCGGGTCCATCTCGCGGCTCAGTTCCTTGCGGTAGATCTTGGCTTCCTGCGAGCCGCGCATGGCCGCCAGATTGAACAGCATGTGCGCCGACACGAAATCGAGCGGCGCGCCGCCCTGCCCGGTCGAGTAAAGCAGGCCCAGGCGAAACAGCTCGTCGCCGCTCGAACTAGGCCCTGGCAGCGGCAAGGCGCACGTCGGCGCCGCCTCCACAACCCCCAGCATGGTCCTTCATTCCTTCCCAGGGGCCGGTCTCACGTCCCGTTCTGGAAAGCGCTCTCCTGCCCCGCGGCTTCATCAAAGCGGAGCTTGGTTGAACATATGGTTAAGCGCCGTTTGCCCAATATTGGGGTCTTGGCGGCAAGATCGGCGAGCGACGACTACTTGAAATCGGCTGCGGCGCGCCGCCTACTTTCGCGCCCGTTGCCCGAAAAGCACGTCGCGCGCGGCCTGGGCTTCGCGGGCCTGGCCCTGCAGGCCCGGCGCCACGAACTCGCGCGCCTTGCCCATCGCCCGCTGCACCGCCTCGCGCGCCTCGACGCGGGCGTACCAGGCCTTCAGATTGGGGAACTCGTCGATGTCGAGCGCGGCGGTGGTGCGGCCGGTCATCCAGGGCCAGGCAGCCATGTCGGCGATCGTATAGTCGCCGACGATGAAGTCCTTGCCTGCCAACTGCTTGTCGAGGACGCCGTAGAGCCGGTGCGCCTCGTTGGTGTAGCGGATCGCGCCGTAGGCGACCTGGCGCTGGTCGGCGAGGATGCTCGGCGCGTAGTTGCGGAAGTGGTTGCGCTGGCCGATGGTCACCTTGTGGCCGTTCGGCGTCGGCCAATAATAGATCTCGATCGGGCCGGGCATCTGCGTCCTCTGGTCGGCTGGCGAAGCCGGCCTACCTGCTGGCAAGGGGGCGGGCAACGCATAGCCAGCCGTTCAGCCGCGGTTCAGTGCTGGTCGGTGAAAATGAAACCGTGACGCGCAAGACGCCCCATAGCGTATCGACGACCAAGCGGTGGACGCTGGCGCTCGCCGCCTGCGTCGCGCTGCTGGCCGCCGGCGTGGCGGTGGCCGACCCTCATCACGGCGGTGGCGGTGGCGGCGGCGGCCCGCATGGCGGCGGCTGGGGCGCTGGCGGCGGCTCGCCCGGCCACGCGTGGGGCCATGGCGGCGGCCCGCCGCCCGGCTGGTCGCGTGGCGGACCGGGGGGCCCTGGCGGACCGGGGGGCGGTCCTGGCGGTCCGCCGCCCGGTTGGGGCGGTCCGCCCGGCGGGCCCTGGGGCCCCGGACCACCGCCCGGCTACTACCAGCCCCGCGCGAGTGCGCCCGTAACACGCTCCTGGCGGCGCGGCGGCTATCTGCCGCCGGCCGAGCAGTCCGCGGTCGTCGGCGAATACTGGCGCTATCACCTGCGCCGGCCGCCTTACGGCTACCATTGGGTGCGGATCGGCAACCAGTTCATGCTGGTCTCGAGTTCCACCGGCCTGATCTTCGACGTCGCGCCGTACTGACGGCGCCCCCGGGCCGGGGCCGTTCAGCGCTTGAAGCGGATGTCCCAGCCGCGCGCCTTCCAGCCGGCCTCGATCACGTCGATGTCGTGGACGCCGGCCGGGTTGGCCTTCGAGGGCGAGTTGCCGAGGTACGGCGCGCGCTCGATGCGCCAGATCCCGAGCAGCCGGCGCAGCTCCGGCAGCGGCTCGGCGTGGTCGTCGACGCGGATCGAGAGGTCCGGGAAGTCTTCGGTGGTCGTCATCACCATCGCCGCCGACTGGCGCCCGCGTCGGTCGCCGCCGGCCGCCTCGCCGGCTTCCAGCGCCGCGAGCATGCGCTCCGGCAGCGGCGCCGCCGGATCGGTCTTGAAGCCGGCCAGCGTCGCGGCGGCCACCCGGTCATTGGAGAGCATGTTGCCGGCGACGCTGACGAACGGCTCGCCGCAGCTGCCCGCCCACTCCACGCAGTGCTTGCCGGTCCAGGCGGCGATGCGGCCTTCGCGATCGACGCAGTGCAGCTGGCGGATCTCGCGGCCGTCGTCGCCGGCGATCGCCGCGTCGACGGCGCGCTGGGCCGGCAGCCCGCGAGCCAGCCCCTGCAGCACCGCCGGTCCGAGGTAGCGGTTGGTCAGCGACTGCGTGCCGACCGCGCCGACGCCCGACTGCACGAACGGCACGAACGTGCCCGCCGCGAAGGCCTTGGTGGCGACCGCGGCGCCGAATGCGCCGGCCACAGGATCGTAGGCGACGATCGACCAGGTCATGGCTTCCTCCGACGGGCGGCGCGCCTCTCTATCCGCGGGCCGGCCCGCTTGATAGGGGGAGCCTGTCATGACCCTTCTCGTCACCGGCAGCGCTGGCCATCTCGGCGAGGCGCTGATGCGGACGCTGCGCGCGGCCGGACGCCCGGCGCGCGGCCTCGACAGGCTGCCTTCGCCGTTCACCGACCAGGTCGGCTCGATCTGCGACGCCAAGTTCGTGGCGGAGGCGATGGCGGGCGTCACCGGCGTGATCCACACGGCCACGCTGCACAAGCCGCACGTCGCCACGCACGCGCGGCAGGCCTTCGTCGACGTCAACGTCACCGGCACGCTCGCCGTGCTGGAGGCGGCCGCGCGGGCCGGCGTCGAGAGCTTCGTGATGACCAGCACCACCAGCGCGTTCGGCGCGGCGCTGACCCCGGCGCGCGGCGAGCCGGCCGCCTGGATCACCGAGGACGTGCAGCCCGTCCCGCGCAACATCTACGGTGTCACCAAGACGGCGGCCGAGAGCCTCTGCGAGCTCTTCTGCCGCGCCTACGGCCTGCCGGTGATCGTGCTCAGGACCTCGCGCTTCTTCCCGGAAGCCGACGACGATCCGGAGGTCAGCGGCGGCTTTGCGCTCGAGAACGTGCAGGCCAACGAACTGACTTACCGGCGTGTCGACATCGAGGACATCGTTTCCGCCCACCTCGCCGCGCTGGAACACGCCCCCCGCGTAGGCTTCGCCCGCTACATCATCTCGGCGACGACGCCGTTCTCGCACGGCGACCTGGCCGAGTTGCGCGCCGACGCGCCGGCGGTGCTGCGGCGGCTGTTCCCGCAGAGTGGGCCGCTCTTTGCGGCGCTGCGCTGGCGCATGTTCCCGAGCCTCGATCGCGTCTACGTCAACGACCGCGCCCGCGCCGAGCTAGGCTGGCGCCCGAAGTACGACTTCGCCCACGTGCTGGCGTGCCTGGCCCGCGGCGAGGATTTCCGCAGCGAGCTCGCGAAGGCGGTGGGCAGCAAGGGGTATCACCGCAGCTGACGCTCCCCGTCCCTCCCACTCGTGGGGAGGGTGGTCGCGAAGCGACCGGGTGGGGATGCGTGACGCGACAACATCAGACGCGGGAGTAGCGTCAGACTCCCCCACCTGGCTTCGCTGCGCTCAGCCACCCTCCCCGTAAAGGGGAGGGATGCGCGCGACACTACTCGAGGCCGAGCTTGGCCTTCAGGATCCCGTTGACCGCGCCTGGGTTGGCCTTGCCCTGGGTCTGGCGCATCACCTGGCCGACGAACCAACCGATCGCCTGCGGCTTCGATTTCACCTGCTCCGCCTGGCCGGGGTTGGCGGCGATCAGCGCATCGATCATCGCCTCCAGCGCATCGGTGTCGCTGACCTGGCCGAGCCCACGCGCCTTGACGATGTCGGCCGGCGCGCCCTCGCCGGCCCACATGTGCTCGAACACCTCGCGGGCGATCTTCGAGGAGATCACATCCGTCTCCAGCAGCTCGACGAGGCCGGCGACATGCTCCGGCGGGATCGGGCTCTCGCCGATCTCGAGCCCGTCCTTGGCCAGGTGGCCGAGCAGCTCGTTGGCGACGAGGTTCGCCACGCGCTTGGCGTCCCTCCCCTTGGCCGCCGCCTCGAAGTAGTCGGCCCGCGCCCCCTCGGTCACCAGCACGCCGGCGTCGTAGGCTGAGAGCCCGTACTGGCTCATCAGCCGACGCCGCTTGTCGTCCGGCAACTCCGGCAGGCTGGCCTCGATCTGCTTGATCCAGGCCGGATCGAGCTCCAGCGGCAGCAGGTCGGGATCGGGGAAATAGCGGTAGTCGTCCGCTTCTTCCTTGGAGCGCATCGAGCGGGTCTCGCCCTTGCCCGGATCGAAGAGCCGTGTCTCCTGGTCGATCTTGCCGCCGTCCTCGAGGATCTCGATCTGGCGGCGCGCCTCGAACTCGATGGCCTGCTGGATGTAGCGGTAGGAGTTGACGTTCTTGATCTCGCAACGCGTGCCCAGCGGCCCGCCGGGCTTGCGCACCGAGACGTTCACGTCGGCGCGCAGGTTGCCCTTCTCCATGTCGCCGTCGCAGGTGCCGAGGTAGCGCAGGATGGTGCGGATCTTCTTCACGTAGGCGGCCGCCTCGTCCGACGAGCGCATGTCGGGGAACGAGACGATCTCCATCAGCGCGGTGCCGGCGCGGTTGAGGTCAACGTAGGTGGCGTTCGGATCGAGGTCGTGGATCGACTTGCCGGCGTCCTGCTCCAGGTGCAGCCGCTCGATCCGCACGGTGAAGCTGGAGCCGTCGTCGCGCTCGACCTCGACCACGCCCTCGCCGACGATCGGATCCTTGTACTGGCTGATCTGGTAGCCCTGCGGCAGGTCCGGGTAGAAGTAGTTCTTCCGGTCGAAGCGCGACCAGGTGTTGATCTTCGCCTTCAGGCCGAGGCCAGAACGCACCGCCTGCTCGACGCAGTGGCGGTTGATCACCGGCAGCATGCCGGGCATCGCCGCATCGACCAGGCTGACCTGCTCGTTCGGCCCGGCCCCGAAGCCGACTGCCGCGCCGGAGAACAGCTTCGACTTGGAAGCGACCTGGGCGTGCACCTCCAGCCCGAGGACGATCTCCCAGGCGCCGGTGCGGCCGTCGATGAGCTTTGACTCTGCAGTGGTCATGGCCGCGATGTAGTCGATCCGAACCGCCGGCGCACCTCCCGATCCGAGCGCCGTTGACACCACCGCGCAGCCCGGCGCAACTTCACGCAGGGTTCGCGCACCCGCCGCCTGCGCCCGCAAGGGTCCGGTGAACGCGCGGGCTGCGGCTCGACCCATCTTCGATCCTCACGCCCAGACGGGCGAGCGAGGTCGGCAATGCAGGCGCTGATCGAACGGCTCGCCCGGCAGCCAGGATCGAACCCATGACCGACGCCGAAGAAGCCAAGCGGATGGCCCGCGCCCTGCGCACTGCCCTCGCCGCCCGATCGATCCAACTGACGCACAGCCAGTCGCTCGAGTCTCATCGCCCAGAGTTTCGGCCACGCCGATTGGAACACGCTGTGCGGCGCCGAATCGCCGCCGAAGCCCGCCGAGGCAGTCGCCTTCGAGCGGACCACGCCCGTCCTGCGCATCTTCGACATCCCCAAGGCCAAGGCCTTCTACGTCGACCTGCTGGGCTTCCGCATCGACTGGGAACATCGCTTCGAGCCCAGCTTCCCGCTCTACATGCAGGTCTCGCGGGGCGCCATCCGGCTGCACCTGTCCGAGCACCACGGCGACGGCACGCCTGGTTCGGCGGTCTTCATCGACATGACCGGCCTGGACGCCTTCCACGCGGAGCTGAAGGCGAAGGGCAGCCGCGCCGGCATCGAGCCTGGGCCGAACCCGCGCATGCGCGTGCTGCGTCTCTGGGACCCGTTCGGCAGCCAGTTGCGGTTCGCGGAGACCAGCGCGCGCGCCGAGGACAAGCCGCCGGCGGGCTACAGCACGCCGCCCGGTTAGGAACGGCCGGCGAAGGCGAGCAGGCCGATGCCGGCCTGGAAGCCGGCCAATGCGGCGGCGGGCGTCGCGATCCAGGCAGTCGCCGCGACCCAGCCCAGGTCGCCCGAGTGGACGAACGGGAGCCAGGCGATGAAGTAGAGGACGGTCACGCCCCACTGCAGCATCCCACCCGACGCGGCGGCGTCGACTTCGAGATCGACCACCTTGCGTCCGAACGCCGTCAGCGGCAGTCCGACGTAGGTCCCGAAGGCGAGGACCACGAAGGCCGCCGCCGGGCCGGCCAGGAAGTAGGCCAGCATCGTCTGCTGGTCGAGGTCGATCGCCGCCAGGAAACTGGCGAGGATCCAGAGCAGCGACCAGGCGATGGCCGAATAGATGTTCAGCCTGACCACCGGCTGCTTGAAGCTCGCCCGCATGTTCTCAGTCGGACTGAGGTTCCGATTCCACTTCCTGACGCTCAATGCTTCCACCCCGGAATTTATCATACTGGGGCGCACGGCCCGGTTGCGGCGGCTGGAGCACTATCGGCGCCGAATCGCCGCATGCGCTGCGTTCGCAACACTGTCTTACTCGTGGCATTTTCGTGAGGTTGTGTCGATAGCTTGTGCTATTTGTGGTTATTGTGCGGCCAAGCATAAGCGTGCGACCTTACGGCGCGTCCCGCACGGCACGGCCGCCACGCATGAGCGCCTTCGCGAATGGCGGCGACGCTGGGTTGCGAGCCTGAGCTGTGCCGGCCGTACACGGAAGGATGGCCCGCGACGACTCAGCCCCGCCACCAGGGCTCCGGCTTGGCCCGGAAATCGGCGGCCTTCTCCAGCGCGCCGCCGAGCTGGAAAAGCGTCGCCTCGTCGAGCGAGCGGCCGATCAGCTGCAGGCCGAGCGGCAGGCCCTGCGCGTCGAGCCCGGCCGGCACCGACAGGCCCGGCAGGCCGGCGAGGTTCACCGTCACCGTGAAGATGTCGTTGAGGTACATCGCCACCGGATCGGCGGTGTTGTCGCCGAGCCCGAAGGCGGCCGAGGGCGCGGTGGGCGTCAGCAGCGCGTCGACGCGTCCGAACGCCTGCGCGAAGTCGTCGGCGATCTTGCGGCGCACCTTCAGCGCCTTCAGGTAGTAGGCGTCGTAGTAGCCGGCCGAGAGCACGTAGGCGCCGATCAGCACGCGCCGGCGCACCTCCTCGCCGAAGCCGGCGGCCCGGGTCATCTCGTAGGTGTCGCGCAAGCTGCCGCCGTCGACCCTGAGGCCGTAGCGCATGCCGTCATAGCGGGCGAGGTTCGACGAGGCCTCGGCCGGGGCGATGATGTAGTAGGCCGGCAGCGCGTACTTGGTGTGCGGCAGCGAAACGTCGACGATCTCGCAGCCGGCGTCCTTCAGCCATTCGATGCCGGACGCCCACAGCGCCTCGATTTCCGGCGGCATCCCGTCGGCGCGGTACTCCTTCGGCACGCCGATCCTCAGCCCCTTCACCGACTTGCCGACAAAGCTGGCGAAGTCCGGGACCTCGGCCGGCAGGCTGGTCGAGTCCTTCGGATCGTGGCCGCTCATCGAAGTGAGCAGGATCGCCGCGTCCTCGACGGTCTTGGCCATCGGCCCGGCCTGGTCGAGCGAAGAGGCGAAAGCGACGATGCCCCAGCGCGAGCAGCGCCCGTAGGTCGGCTTGATCCCGACGGTGCCGGTCAGCGAAGCCGGCTGGCGGATCGAGCCGCCGGTGTCCGTGGCCGTGGCGCCCAGCGCCAGGTCAGCCGCCACCGCCGCCGCCGAGCCGCCCGACGAGCCGCCGGGTGTCAGCGGCCGGTTCGAGCCGCGCGAGCGCCAGGGATTGATCACCGGCCCGAATGCGCTGGTCTCGTTCGACGAGCCCATGGCGAACTCGTCCATGTTGAGCTTGCCCAGCATCACCGCCCCGTCGCGCCAGAGGTTGGCGGTGACGGTGGATTCGTAGGTGGGCTTGAAGCCTTCCAGGATGCGTGAGCCGGCGGTGGACTGGACGCCCTCGGTGCAGAACAGGTCCTTGATGCCGAGCGACGCGCCTTCCAGCGGCCGCGCGTCGCCCGAGGCCAGGCGCTTGTCCGACGCCTCGGCCATCGCGAGCGCCTGCTCCGGCGTCTCCAGCACGAAGGCGTTCAGCGCGCGCGCGGCGGCGATGGCGTCGAGGTGAGCCTTGGCGAGCTCGACCGCCGAGAACTTCTTCGCCTTGAGGCCCTCCAGCGCGCCCTTCAGGGTCAGCGACGTCAGCTCGCTCATTCGACGACCTTCGGCACCACGAAGAAGCCGCGATCGGCCTTCGGGGCGTTGGAAAGCACCTTGCTCGGATCGCCACCGTCGGTGACCACGTCTTCGCGCATCGGCAGCTTCACCGCCTCGGTGGAGGCCATCGGCTGCACGCCTTCGGTGTCGACCTCGTTCAGCTGCTCGATCCAGGCGAGGATGCCGGAGAGTTCGGCCGCCAGCGGCTCGAGCTTGCCCTCCTCCACCCGGATGCGGGCGAGGTGCGCCACCTTCCTGACGGTCGCGGCGTCGATGGCCATAGGGAACTTGCCTTTCGGATGCGAGGCGCGCGGGTTAGCCGGCGCTTGGCGGCGTTGGCAAGCCTTCTTAAAGAGCCGGGCCATGGCCGTAGTCGATCTTGCCGAGTTGCCGGGCGCGCTGCCCCCGGGACCCATGGGGCGAGGCGCGCCGATCGTCGGGCTTGACCTGGGCTCGAAGACGATCGGCGTGGCGGTCTCCGACGGCGGGCTGATGATCGCCAGCCCCGTGGCGTTGATCCGGCGCACCAAGTTCACCGCCGACGCCGAAGCCCTCTTCAAGCTGATGGATAGCCGCGGCGCGGGCGGCGCCGTCATCGGCCTGCCGGTCAACATGGACGGCACGGAAGGCCCCCGCTGCCAGTCTGCGCGAGCTTTCGCACGCAACCTGTTGCGGCTGAAAGAAATCCCGATCGCTTTCTGGGACGAGCGGCTCTCCACCGAGGCGGTCAACCGCATGCTGATCGACGAGGCGGACACGACGCGGGCGCGGCGCGCCGAGCTGGTCGACAAGGCGGCCGCTGCATGGATCCTGCAGGGTGCGCTCGACCGCCTGAGGAGCGCCCGATGAGCCGCGTCGTGCTGCTGAACGGGGTCTCCAGCGTCGGCAAGGGCTCGGTGGCCAAGGCGCTGCAGACGATCGCGGCGCGGCCCATGCTGCACGTGCAGATGGACGCCTTCCTGGAGATGATGCCGCCGGGCACGTTCGGCGCGCCCGAAGGCTACACGTTCGAGACCCGCCTCGAAGGCGGCAAGCCGGTGACGGCCATCACCAGCGGGCCGATCCTGGCGCTTGCGATGAAGTCGTTGCGCGCATCGGTTGGCGCGATGGCCGACGCCGGCGCCAACCTTGTCGTCGATGAGGTGATGTGGGACCCGGCCGATCTGGCCGACTACCGCCGCCGCCTGGCGGGCCACGCCTTCCACCTGGTTGGCCTCTTCGCCCCGCTGGACGTGATTGAGCGACGCGAGCAGGCGCGCGGCGACCGCACCCTCGGTCTCGCCCGCTGGCAATACGACAAGGTCCACGCCGGCATGGCCTACGACCTGGAGCTCGACACGTCGCTCGCGACGCCCGAAGCGCTGGCCGCGCAGATCAAGGCCGCGTTTGGGGTTTGACCACCCTTCCCCACGCCCGCGAAGCCGCCTAGAACGGCGCTTTAATGACCATCCTCGCGCCTGGCCCCGAAGAGGTCCGCCAACGGACCTTTCCATTTCCCGCGCGCCATTTCCTGTCGGTGCACGACCTCGAGCGCGAGCAGGTGAGCGACCTCCTGGACCTCGCGGAGGGGTTCGTGGCGCTGAACCGGCAGAAGGCCAAGAAGCTCGACCTGATGAAGGGGCGCACGCTGGTGAACCTCTTCTTCGAGGCCTCCACCCGCACCCAGAGCAGCTTCGAGCTCGCCGGCAAGCGACTGGGCGCCGACGTCGTCAACATGAGCCCGCGCTCGTCGTCGATCTCCAAGGGCGAGACGCTGATCGACACCGCGGTGACGCTGAACGCCATGCAGCCCGACATCCTGGTGGTGCGGCACGGTGCGTCGGGGGCCGCTTCCCTGCTCTCCCAGAAGGTCACCTGCAGCGTGATCAACGCCGGTGACGGCCGCCACGAACATCCCTCGCAGGCGCTGCTCGACGCGCTGTCGCTGCGCCGCGCGTTCGGGCGGATCGAGGGGCTGACCGTGGCGATCTGCGGCGATGTCCTCCATAGCCGCGTCGCCCGTTCCAACGTCGGCATGCTGAGCGCGATGGGCGCGCGGGTGCGCCTCGTGGGACCGGCGACGCTGATGCCGGTGGGCGCCGAGCGCTGGGGCGTCGAGATCTTCCACGACATGAAGAAGGGCATCGCCGGCGTCGATGTGGTGATGATGCTGCGCCTGCAGCTGGAGCGGATGCAGGGCGCACTGATCCCCTCGACGCGCGAATACAATCGCCTGTTCGGCCTCGATCGCGAGAAGCTGGCGCTGGCCTCGCCGAACGTGCGGGTGATGCACCCGGGCCCGATGAACCGCGGCGTCGAGATTGACTCGGACGTCGCCGACGACCTGGCGGTCAGCCTGATCCAGAACCAGGTGGAGATGGGCGTCGCCGCGCGGATGGCGGTGCTGGCCTCGATGTCGGCCCGGCTGGAGAACGCGTGATGGCGCCCCGCCCGCTGGCCTTCGTCAACGCCCGCCTGGTCGACCCGGAGAGCCGGTACGACGGCCCCGGCGCGCTGATCGCCGAGAACGGGGTGATCGCCGCGGTGACGCGCGAGGTGGGGTTCGCCGACCTGTCGCCCGACATCAAGACGATCGACTGCAACGGCGCGATGCTGGCGCCCGGCCTGATCGACCTGCGGGTCAAGACCGGCGAGCCAGGCGCCGAACCGAAGGAGACGCTGAAGTCGGCGGCGCGCGCGGCGGCGGCCGGCGGCGTCACCTCGATCGTCGTGCAGCCCGACACCGAGCCGGCGATCGACGACCCGTCGGTGGTCGACTTCATCCTGCGGCGGGCGCGCGACATCGAGCTGGTGCACGTCTACCCGGCCGGCGCGGCCACCAAGCGGCTGGCGGGCGCCGAGATCGCCGAGATGGGCCTGATGCGCGAGGCGGGCTGCGTCTACGTCACCGACGCCGACCGGCCGATCGTCGATTCCAAGGTCATGCGGCGCGTGCTGGCCTACGCCAAGGGGCTGGACCTGCTGGTCGCGCACCGGCCGGCCGACCCGTGGCTCACCAATGGCGCGGCGGCCACCGAGAGCGAGTTCGCCGGCCGCATGGGCCTGCCCGCCGCCCCCGCCGCCGCCGAGAAGATCATGCTGGAGCGCGACGCGGCGCTGGTGGAGCTGACCGGCGCGCGGCTCATGGTCGACCAGGTGAGCGCCGCCTGCGGGCTGGAGACGGTGGCGCGGGCGAAGGCGCGCGGCCTGCCGATGCTGGCCACCGCCTCGATCAACCACCTGACCTTCAACGAGCTCGACATCGGCGACTACCGCACCTTCTGGAAGTTGGAGCCCCCGCTCCGCGCCGAGGACGACCGCCAGGCGCTGATCGAGGCCCTGGTCTCGGGGCTGGTCGACATCGTGGTTTCCGCCCACGCGCCGGCGCCGGCCGAGGACAAGCGGCTGCCGTTCGAGGAGGCCGCGCCGGGCTCGATCGGGCTGGAGACGTTGCTGCCGGCGCTGCTCAGCCTGCACCACGAGGGCCGGGTCCCGCTGCTGCGGCTGATCGAGACGGTGACGCTGGCGCCGGCCAAGGCGATCGGGCTGGCGGCGGGGCGGCTCGCCCCCGGCGCGCCCGCCGACCTGGTGCTCTGCAACCTCGATGCGCCGCGGGTAATCGACGCCGAACAGCTGACCTCGAAGTCGAAGAACTCCGCCTTCGACGGACGCCGCCTGCAGGGCGAGGTGCTGATGACCCTGGTCGACGGCCGCGTGGTCTACGAGGCGGCGGTCTGACCGGCGCAGGGATCAGGCGCGGGTTCGTGGTCGTCTCCGGCGCGCCGGGCGCCGGAAAGTCGACCCTCGCCGGCCCGCTCGCCGAGCGCCTCGGTCTGCCGCTAATCGGCAAGGACCACATCAAGGAGACGCTCTTCGACCACATCCCGGCGCAGGCGGAGCGCGCCGCGTGGTCGAAGGCGCTGGGCGCGGCGTCGTTCGAGCTGATCTGGACGCTGGCGAGCCACGCGCCGGCCGCCGTGCTGGAGGCCAACTTCTATCCGAAGAGCGACTACCAGCGCGCCAAGCTCGCCGCCCTGCCCGGCCCACTGATCGAGGTCTACTGCCGCTGCCCGCCCGAGCTGGCGGCCGAGCGCTACGCCGTGCGCCACGCCAGCCGCCATCCAACCCACGTCTCCGGCGA
>DATNEH010000050.1:0-6897 GCA_035553015.1 Caulobacteraceae bacterium
TTGCGGCGCTCCTCGAACGGGAAGTCGAACAGCGTGGCCAGCGTCATGGCCGTCAGCTCCATCGACACCCGGTCGACCCAGTCGAAGGGCTGGCCGATCGGCAGCGAGTCGAGGATCTGCCCGGCGCGCTCGCGCACCAGCGGGGCCATCTTGGCGATGTTGGCGGGGGCCACCGTCGGGCTCACCGCCTTGCGCTTGGGACCATGGTGCGGCTCGTCGAGGCCGATGAAGGCGCCGTCGCCGCGCCGGGAGGCCTCGAGCTGCGCCTCGCGGCTGCGCCCGCCCATCACCTTCTCCATCTCCGCCTGGTCGGCCAGCCGGCCGAGCGCGATGCCCTCGGTGGAGGTGAAGCCCTCATGGTCGGTGTCGACCGCCATGATGTCGTCCCAGCGGGTGAGCGACCAATAGGGGCCGAACTCGCTGTCGGCGGTGAAGTGCACCGGATCCTCGCGTCGCAGCCGCTCGAAGACCGGCCAGATCGTGTCGTTCTGGAACCGGTCGGTGCGCGCCGGATCGAGCTCGGCGAGCGGGGTGGCGTAGGCGTCTTCCGCGGCGCCGATGGTGACCGGCTTGTTCATGGCGTCATCTCCCGCGCACGGCCGGGCGGGCCGCCGCCTGGGCGGGAGCATCCCGCCGCCACCGGCCCCTGTCAATCGGCGTTGACTTGGTGGTCAGGGGCGCCGCCGGACGTTGCGTCAGACATGCTTGGCGAACTCCATGACCTGGGCGGCGAGCAGCTCGACCTGGGCGGCGTCGCGCGGGTCGCAGAAGCCGCCGGCCTCGTCGAAGAGCTTGACGGCCGAGGGGTTGAAGGTGACGCCGAGCGGGGTCGGCCAGCCGCGCAGGGCATGGACGATGGTGCGCAGCGCCGAGAGTGCGGTGCCGCAGGCCTGCCAGCCGTCGGCGGTGACGATGCAGCCCACGGCGCGCTCGTGCAGGTAGGGCCGGTGGTCCGTGCGCAGGCCCTCCAGCGCGTCGAGCGCGTTCTTCACCAGGCCCGACACCGAGCCGTGGTAGCCGGGCGTCGAGATGATCACCCCGTCCGCCTCGCGCACCGCGGCCAGCATCTCCTCGAGCTCGGCCGACGCCCCGCTGGTGTTCGGGTCGTAGATCGGCAGCTTGGAGAGGAAGACGCCGCCGAACAGGCGCGTCTTTGCGCCCGCCTCCTCGGCGGCGTTCAACGCTTTCGCCAGCACCCGTTCGCTGGTCGACCCCGGGCGCGTGGTGCCGCCGAGGCCGACCAGAAAGGGGGCGCCCTTAGGCAGAGGCTTCCGCCTTCTCCGAGGCCACGCGCTTGTCGCGCGCGTCCTTGAGCTGCTTCAGGTCGTCGGCGAAGCGATGCCGCGCCGCCTCCTGCTGGTTGGGGATGTGGTAGGCCGGGAACAGCTCGTTCGACGGCCGGTAGTCCTGCAGGACCTGCTTGGCGACGGTGACCTTGTGCACCTCGGTCGGGCCGTCGGCGATGCCCATCACCAGCGCGCTGGTCACCATACCCATGAACGGCATCTCGTTGGAGACGCCCATGGCGCCGTGCAGGTGCGCGGCTGAGGTGGCGATGTCGTGGTAGACCTTCGGCATCGCCACCTTGATCGCGGCGATGTCCTTGCGCACCAGGTTGTAGTCCTTGTGCTTGTCGATCAGCCAGGCGGTGCGCAGCACCAGCAGGCGGAACGACTGCAGCGCAATCCATGCATCGCAGATCTGCTCCTGCACCACCGCCATGTCGGCCAGGCGCCCGTCGCGGGTCTGGCGCGAGACCGCGCGGCGGCACATCAGGTCGAAAGCCTTCTGGCATGCGCCGACGGTGCGCATCGCGTGGTGCACGCGGCCGCCCGAAAGGCGGGTCTGCGCCACCAGGAACGCGCCGCCGCGCGGGCCCAGCAGCGCCTCGGGCCCGACCTCGACGTTCTCGTAGCGGATGTAGGCGTGGCCGCCGCCCTCGCCCGCGCCGACGCCGATGCCGCGCAGGATGTTCACGCCCGGCGTCTTGGTCGGCACCAGGAAGATCGAAGTGCGCTGGTGGATGTCCTTATGGTCAGGGTCGGTGACCGCATAGACCACCAGCACCGAGCTCCCATAGGCGCCCGACGAGAAGTATTTCTCGCCGTTGATCACCCACTTTCCGTTCTTCTCTTCGGCGCGGGTCTTGAAGGTGGTGGGGTCGGAACCGCCGGCCGGCTCGCTCATCGAGAACGCCGAGCGGATGTCGCCGTTCAAGAGCGGCCACAGCCACTTCTCCTTCTGCTCGGGCGTGCCGTAGTGGGCGATGATCTCGGCGTTGCCGGTGTCAGGCGCCTGGCAGCCGAACACCGAGGGCGCCATGCCGACGCGGCCCAGCTTCTCGTTCATCAGCGCCAGCTTCAGCTGGCCGTAGCCCTGGCCGCCCAGTTCCGGACCCAGGTGGCAGGCCCACAGGCCCTGCGCCTTCACCTCGTCCTGCAGTGGCTTGATGAACTTCTCGCGGGCGCCGGGGACCATCAGAGCGCGGCCGAGGTTGGTCAGCGGCTCGACCTTCTCCTCCATGAACTCCTCGATCCAGTCGAGCTTCTTCTGGAACTCTGGATCGGTCTCGAAATCCCACGCCATGCGGTGTCTCCTCATGGTCCGCCATCGGCGGCGGACGTTCTGCTTAAGCCTTGCGATGGTTGCATTATCGGGCGCCGCATAGGGGGAGGCAACCGGCCGCAAACGCTTGTTTGAAAGAATCGGCGCGCGCCTGGATGCCCCTGGACGAACGGCGTTCGAGGCGCCATGTCGCCCCCGATGCCCGACCCCCATGCGATTGAACGGCTGGTGATCTTCGGCGCCACCGGCGACCTTGCCGCGCGCATGCTGATCCCGTCCCTCTACTTCCTCGACGCAGACAACCTGTTGCCGAAGGACCTGAAGATCCTCGGCTCGGCGCGCACCGACATGGAGCGCGAGAAGTTCGTCGAATACGTCCACGAGCTGCTGAAGAAGCGGCCCGAGGGGCTCGACGACGCGGCCTGGGCGCGGTTCTCCGAGCGGCTCGACTACAGGTCCGCCGACGTCACCAACGCCAAGGGCATGAAGGGCGTCGCCGAGCACGTCGGCGACAAGCCGACCGTGTTCTACCTGGCGCTCTCGCCCAGCATCTACGGCGCGGTCTGCAAGACGCTCGACGAGGCGGGGCTGGCCTGCGGCGAGTGCCGGATCGTGATGGAAAAGCCGCTCGGCCACGACCTGGCGAGCTCGGAGGCGATCAACGCCGAGGTGGCTTCGGTGTTCGAGGAGAGCCGCGTCTTCCGCATCGACCACTACCTCGGCAAGGAGACGGTGCAGAACCTCCTGGCGCTGCGCTTCGCCAACACCCTGTTCGAGCCGCTCTGGAACAACCTCGCCATCGACCACGTGCAGATCGCCGTGGCCGAGACCGAAGGGGTCGGCGAGCGCTGGCGCTACTACGACGACTACGGCGCGCTGCGCGACATGGTGCAGAACCACATGTTGCAGCTGCTCTGCCTGGTGGCGATGGAGCCGCCGGCCGATGCAGGCGCCGACTCGGTGCGCGACGAGAAGGTGAAGGTGCTGAAGGCGCTGCGCCACTTCGAGCGCTCCAGCGCCCAGCAGCTGTCGGTGCGCGGCCAGTACCGCGCCGGCGTGGTCGAGGGCCGCCAGGTGCCGTCCTACGTCGAGGAGAAGGGCTCGGCCAGCGACACCGAGACGTTCGTCGCGCTGCGCGCCGACATCGACAACTGGCGCTGGGCGGGCGTGCCCTTCTACCTGCGCACCGGCAAGCGGCTGCCCGAGCGCCGAACCCAGATCGTCATCCAGTTCAAGCCGCTGCCGCACCTGATCTTCGGCGAGCGCGCCGAGGAGGACGTCGCCGCCAACCGGCTGGTTATCGACCTGCAACCCGACGAGGACATCTCGCTGCTGCTCATGAACCGCCGCCCGGGCATTTCCGGCAACCGGCTGCAGGCGCTGCCGCTCAGCCTGTCGCTGGCCGACGGCGGGCGCCGGCGGATCGCCTACGAGCGGCTGCTGCTCGACATCTTCGCCGGCAACCAGGCGCTGTTCGTGCGGCGCGACGAGGTGGAGCGGGCCTGGGGCTGGATCGACTCGATCGCCGACGCCTGGGCCGACCTCTCGATGACCCCCAAGCCCTATGCCGCTGGCAGCTGGGGCCCCGCCGGCGCCTTCGCGCTGCTCGAGCGCACCGGGCGCGCGTGGCTGGATGAGTAGGGTCGCGATCGAAACCTTCCCAGGCGCCGAAGCCGCGGCCGCCGCCGCTGCGGACGCGATCGTCGGCCAGCTGCGCGGCGCTGGCCCGAAGCGGCTGATGGTCACCGGCGGGCGCGGGCCGGGGCCGGTGTACGACCGGCTGGCGAACGCCGAGCTCGACTGGGCGAATGTCACCGTGACGCTCAGCGACGACCGCTTCGTCCCGCTCGCCGCGCCGGAGAGCAACGAGGCGATGGTCCGCGCGCGGCTGCTGCAGCACCGCGCCGCCGCCGCGCGCCTCGTCCCGCTGAACGGGACCGAGCCGACGCCGGCTGCGGCCGCCGCGGCGATCGAGCCGGCCATCCGCGCGCTGCTGCCGTTCGACGCGACGCTGCTCGGCATGGGGCCGGACGGCCACATCGCCTCGCTCTATGCGTCGAGCGCCGGCGTCGCCGCCGACCTCGACGCCGACGCGTCGCATCTGGCGGTCGGTGTGCAGAGCCCGGGCTGGGAGCCCTACGTGCCGCGCATCAGCCTGACCGGCCGCGCCCTTTTCGACGCCGGGCTGATCATCCTGCTGGTCGGCGGCAAGCAGAAGCGCCACGTGATCGAGCAGATTCTCGCCGATCCAGCGTTCAACCCGCCCGCAGCCGCGTTGATACGGCAGGCGCACAGCCCGGTGCGCATCCTCTGGTCGCCAGATGCTGCGTAACGGCGCGGCCTAGCGGCGCTGCCCCTCCAAGAGGTCTCGTCCGATGCATCCCGTCACCCTCGAAGTCACCGAGCGCATCGCCGCGCGCAGCCGCGAGGCGCGCGCCGACTACCTGGAGCGCATGGATGCGGCCCGCCAGGCGGGGCCCGGCCGCGCCAAGCTGACCTGCGCCAACTTCGCCCACGCCTTCGCCGCACTGCCGGGCGAGGACAAGGCGAGCATCCGCAACCCCGCCGCGCCCAACGTCGCCATCGTCTCGTCGTACAACGACATGCTCTCGGCGCATCAGCCGTTGGAGCGCTTCCCGGCGATCATCAAGGCTGCGGCCCGCGAGGTGGGCGCCACCGCGCAATACGCCGGCGGCGTGCCCGCCATGTGCGACGGCGTCACCCAGCAGCGGCCGGGCATGGAGTTGTCGCTGTTCAGCCGCGACGTGATCGCCATGTCGACCGCGGTGGCGCTGACCCACGACGCGTTCGACGGCGCGCTGATGCTGGGTGTCTGCGACAAGATCGTGCCAGGCCTCTTCATCGGCGCGGCCCTCTTCGGTCACCTGCCGACCATCTTCGTGCCGGCCGGCCCGATGACCTCGGGCGTCTCCAACAGCGAGAAGGCGCGCATCCGCGGCCTCTACGCCGAGGGCAAGCTCAGCCGCGAGGAACTGCTCGACGTCGAGATGAAGGCCTACCATGGCCCCGGCACCTGCACCTTCTACGGCACCGCCAACTCCAACCAGATGCTGATGGAGATGATGGGCCTGCACCTGCCGGGGGCGGCGTTCGTGCACCCGAACACGCCGCTGCGCGATGCGCTGACCGCCGCCGCGCCGAAGCGGGCGGTGGAGACCGGGCCGCAGGCCAACGCCTACACGCCGATGTCGGCGGTTGTGAACGAGAAGAGCCTGGTCAATGCGCTGGCCGGCCTGATGGCGACCGGCGGCTCGACCAACCACACGCTGCACCTGGTGGCGATGGCGCGGGCGGCGGGGCTGACGATCACCTGGGAAGACTTCGACGACCTCTCGCGCGTTACGCCGCTCATTGCCCGCGTCTATCCGAACGGGAACGAGGACGTGAACGCCTTCCATGCCGCCGGCGGCATGGCCTTCGTGGTGCGCCAGTTGCTGGACGCCGGCCTCGCGCACGAGGACGTGGTCACGGTGGCGGGGGAGGGGCTGCGGCTCTACCAGAAAGAGCCTTTCCTCGACGACGGCCAGCTGGTCTGGCGCGACGGCGCCGCCAAGAGCCTTGCGCCCGATATCTTGCGCCCGGCCGACGATCCGTTCGACGCGGAGGGCGGCATCCGCATCCTGAAGGGCCCGCTCGGCCGCGCGGTGATCAAGGTCTCGGCGGTGAAGAGCGAGCACCAGGTGGTCGAGGCGCCGGCGCTGTGCTTCGCCGACCAGGCCGAGCTGCTCGCCGCCTTCCAGCGCGGCGAGCTCGACCGCGACTTCGTGGCGGTGGTCCGCTTCCAGGGGCCCAGAGCCAACGGGATGCCCGAGCTGCACAGCCTGACGCCGACGCTCTCGGTGCTGCAGGACCGCGGCCGCAAGGTCGCCCTCGTCACCGACGGGCGCATGTCCGGCGCCTCCGGCAAGGTCCCCGCCGCCATCCACCTCACCCCCGAAGCCGCCGCCGGCGGCCCACTGGCGAAAGTGCGCGACGGCGACGTGATCCGCCTCGACGCGCGCGCCGGGACGCTGACGATCAAGGTGGAGGAGCGCGAGCTGGCGGGTCGCGAACCCGCGCGGGTGGGGCGTCCCGGCTCCGGCTACGGCCGCGAACTGTTCGGCTGGGCGAGAGGCTCGGTCAGCCCGGCGGACGAGGGCGCGTGCACGCTGTTCTGACGTCCCTCCCCTTCGGGGAGGGTGGTCGAGCGCGGCGAGACCGGGTGGGGATGTTTGACGCATCAGCGGGTGCTTACCGGTTAGCGCTTCGGCGGCCTCAGACTTCCCCACCCGACCGCTTTGCGGTCACCCTCCCCATGAAGGGGAGGGACGC
>DATNEH010000051.1:0-11132 GCA_035553015.1 Caulobacteraceae bacterium
CCCTCGCAGAGATAGCCCTCCTTATGGCCGGTCCACCGCACCACCTTCAGGTCGGGCTCGGCCCCCATCGGATCATTCGGGCTCGGCTGCGCCGGCGCCGGCGGCAGCACCGGCGCCGAGTCGGCGGCGAACGCGGCGTAGCGGCCGCGCAGGATGTCCTTGGAGAGCAGCGTGTAGAGCGCGACGCGCTTCTCGCGGTCGCTCGCGCCGGCCTTGATCTGCTGGGTCAGCAGCGCCGGCGGCGCGTCGTACTTCAAGAGGATCTCGCGCACCTGCGGGTCGCGGATGGTCGTGCCGGGCGCGAACACCTGCGCCAGGCGCCCGTCACGCTCCTCGTTCATCGCCAGAGCGAGGTCGAGCAGCGGGCGCTGGAACGCCGGGCGCGCCAGCGGAATCATCTGCAGCCAGAGCGCGCGGGCGGCGGCGTGGTTGTTCTGCGCCTCCAGCGCCATGCCACGCAGCATGAAGCGGCTGAACGCCAGGTCGCTCATCGGTCCGCTCGGCGGCGCGGTTCCGAGATGGCCGAGCGCGCCGGCCGGATCAGCCTCGACGTAGAAGCGGTGCGCCGCCAGCAGGTACTCGAACAGCTCCGGCTGGGACGCGAACGCGGCGCGCTGCGCGGCAAGGTCGTCGTACTTGATCAGCTTGGTGTCGACTTCCTTGCTGTTCGGGTCGCGCCGCATCGCCATCAGGTCGCGGACGGCAAGCAGCGTCGGATCGGGAATGTCGCCCGGCGCCGCCTCGGTGAGCAGCTTGGCGTCGGCTTCGATCACCAGGTCGGTGACCGGGACGTTACGCTCGGCCGGGCCGGCGTGCGCGAATGCCCAGGCGTAGTCGCCGGAAAGCTGCTTCGGCTGCCCGCCCAGCCAGGCGACGCGGCGCAGCAGGCCCTGCGCCGACGCCGTGTACTGTCCGGCCGGATAGGCGCCGATGTAGGCGCGGAACGCCGCGTCGGACGCCTTCAGCGCCGCCGCGTCGACCTTGTCGGTGGCGAGGGCGCCGTACTCGTCGAAGGCGGCAGCCTGCGCCTTGTTCAGCGCCACCCGGCCCAGCATGTAGCGCGACGTCTCCTTCAGCCACGGCTGCGCGCTGGCCGCCGCCGCGGTGAAGTCCGTGTGCGCGTCGTCGTAGTCGCCGCCGTAGAACTCGGCGACGCCGCCGAGATAGGCGGCGAACTGGCGCCCAAGCGCCGACTTGACGCCGTCCGGCTTCTGGAAGGCGCCGGAGGCCGCGGCGGCGTCGCAGTTCGGCGCCAGCCCTTTGCGTGCTGCGGACAGGATGTCGGCCTCCGCCGCCGGGACTGAGCTGGCCCGCAGCGCCGTCTCGAACGCTGCGCCGCCCGCCGCATTGCTGCGGCAACGGCTGCCCTCGCCGCTGGCGTAGTCGGAATCGCCGTCGTCGGACGGCGCCTTCGCGCCCAGCAACGCCGAGAAATCCTGAAGCGTGAACGGCGCGGCGCTGCCCGAGATCGGCGGCGTCGGCGGGTCGGTCACTGGCGGCGGTCCCAGCTTGGCGCGCCCGGCGTCGATCAGCAGCAGCTGCAGGTTCACCCGGCTGTCGTTGCCGGGGCTGAGGAACGGCACGTCGTCGCAGTCGCTGTAGACGCTCTTCGCCAGCTTCCAGGTCACGTCGCAGCTGAAGTCGCCGCTGGCGTGCGCCGCGCCCGCCTGCAGGCAGACCAACACGGCGACCGCGAGCGGCGCCAGCCGTCTGAAGTTCATGTGTGCGCTCCCCCTCCGCAGACCGGACATTCCGGATCCGCGCCGATCCGCACCGTGCGGGCCTCGGCCGCCAGCGCGTCGTAGATCAGCAGGCGGCCGGTCAGCGGCGCGCCGGCCTGCGCGATCAGCTTCACCGCCTCCAGCGCCATCATCGAGCCGACAACGCCGGCCAGCGCGCCGACCACGCCGACCGCCGCGCAGGTCTCGGCGTCGGGCGGGATATCCGGGACCAGGCAGCGGTAGCAGGGCCGCCCGGCGAACACGCCGACCTGGCCGGTCCAGCGGCCGATGGCGCCGGAGACCAGGGTCACCCCCTCGGCGACACAGGCGGCATTGACGGCGAAGCGCGTGCCGAAGTCATCGGTGCCGTCGAGCACCAGGTCGTAGCCGGCGATCAGCTGGCGGGCGTTGGTCTCGGTCAGCCGCTCGGCGATCCGCACCACCTCGACGTTGGGGTTGAGCGCGACCAGCCGCGCCCCGGCCGCCTCCACCTTCACCCGGCCGGCGTCGTCCGTGTCGTAGATCACCTGCCGCTGCAGGTTCGAGGCGTCCACCACGTCCGGATCGACCAGCGCGATCACGCCGACGCCGGCCGCGGCGAGGTAGAGCGCGGCGGGCGCGCCGAGGCCGCCGGCGCCGACGATCAGCACCCGCGCGCCTTTCAGCTGCTGCTGCCCTGGCCCGCCGATCTCGCGCAGCACGAGATGGCGGGCGTAGCGCTCGACCTCCTCGTCGGAAAAACTCATGCGGCTCCTAAGCTTGACCCGGGGAGGGCGCGCGGCCACATGCGCGCCCATGCCGACCTTCCCCAACCATGACGACCTTTGGCATGGGACCACCATTCTGGCCGTGCGCAAAGGCGGATCGACCGTCATCGCCGGCGACGGCCAGGTGACGATGGGCCAGACCATCGTCAAGAGCGCCGCCAAGAAGGTGCGCCGCCTCGCCGACGGGCGCGTGCTGGCGGGCTTCGCCGGCGCCACCGCCGACGCCTTCACCCTGATCGAGCGCCTGGAGGCCAAGCTCGAGCAGTATCCGGAGCAGCTGGCCAGAGCCTGCGTCGACCTCGCCAAGGACTGGCGCACCGACCGCTACCTGCGCCGACTGGAGGCGATGCTGCTGGTGGCCGACCGCGGCTCGATCTTCACCGTAACCGGGGTCGGCGACGTGCTGGAGCCCGACCAGGGCGTCGCGGCGATCGGCTCGGGCGGCAACTTCGCGCTGGCCGCCGCCACCGCGCTGATGGACACCGATCGCTCCGCCGAGGAGATCGCCCGCCGCGCCATGGCCATCGCCGCCGACATCTGCGTCTACACCAACCGCGAGCTGGTGCTCGAGAAACTGGACTGAAGTGACCGAGTTCTCCCCCCGCGAGATCGTTTCCGAGCTCGACCGGTTCGTGGTCGGGCATGCCGAGGCCAAGCGCGCCGTCGCGGTGGCGCTGCGCAACCGCTGGCGCCGGCGGCGGGTGCCCGAGGCGTTGCAGGACGAGATAACGCCGAAGAACATCCTGATGATCGGCCCCACCGGCGTCGGCAAGACCGAGATCGCTCGCCGCCTCGCGCGCCTCGCCCAGGCGCCGTTCCTGAAGGTGGAGGCGACCAAGTTCACCGAGGTCGGCTACGTCGGCCGCGACGTCGACCAGATCGTCCGCGACCTCGTGGAAATCGCCATCGCCATGGTGCGCGAGAAGCGCAATGCCGGCGTCCAGGCCAAGGCCGAGGCCGCCGCCGAGGACCGCATCCTCGACGTGCTGGTGGGTCCGGGCGCGGGTCCGGCGACGCGCGATGCGTTCCGCAAGCGGCTGCGCGCCGGCGAGCTCGACGACAAGGAGATCGAGCTGGCGCTCGCCGAGACCAGCTCGCCGTTCCAGGGCTTCGACATCCCCGGCGCGCCCGGCGCCTCGATGGGGGTGCTGAACCTCTCGGAGATGATGGGCAAGGCGTTCGGCCAGCGCACCAAGGCGCACAAGACCACCGTGAAAGCGGCCTGGGCGCCGCTGATCGCGGAGGAAGCCGAGAAGCTGGTCGACCAGGAGGCGGCGACCCGCGAGGCGATCGCCCTGGCCGAGGGCGCCGGCATCGTCTTCATCGACGAGATCGACAAGGTGGCCGCCAAGTCCGAGCGGGCCGGCGCCGACATCTCGCGCGAGGGCGTGCAGCGCGACCTCTTGCCGCTGATCGAGGGCACGACCGTCGCCACCAAGCACGGGCCGGTGAAGACCGACCACATCCTGTTCATCGCGTCGGGCGCCTTCCACCTCGCCAAGCCGTCCGATCTGCTGCCCGAGCTGCAGGGCCGCCTGCCGATCCGGGTGGAGCTGAAGGCGCTGACCCGCGACGACATGCGCCGCATCCTCACCGAGCCGGAAGCCAACCTGATCCGCCAGCAGCAGGCGCTGCTCGCCACCGAGAACATCACGCTTTCCTTCACCGACGACGCCATCGACGCGCTGGCCGACGCCGCCGTGGCGGTGAACGGGGCGGTCGAGAACATCGGCGCGCGACGCCTGCAGACGGTGCTGGAGAAGGTGGTCGAGGAGATCAGCTTCACCGCCGCCGACCGCTCCGGCGAGACGCTGACCATCGACGGCGCCTACGTGCGCGACAAGGTGGGCGAGCTCGCCAAGAACGCGGACCTGTCGCGCTACATCCTGTAGTCCCTCCCCTTCATGGGGAGGGCAGATCGCGAAGCGATCGGGTGGGGAAGTCAGACGCCGCCGCAATGCCAGACGGCTGGCGAACGCTGCCGCTCGAGACATCCCCACCCGTCCGCCGCTTCGCGCCGGACTCCCTCCCCATGAAGGGGAGGGATGCCGTTCCCCACGAGGGGGAGGGATGAAGCGCGGGTTGGCGCACCCGCGGCCATGCGCCATTGTCGCGCCATGGAAGTCGCGATCGCCGCGGAGCGGATCGTCATCCTCACCGACCAGATCGGCCCGCATGAGGCCGAGGGGCGGGCCTGGGCCCGGCGCCTGGAGGCGTTCGGCGCGCTCGCCCGCATGACCGGCTTCCTGGCCCGGCCGAAGGACGAGGAGTTCGAGGTCGCCTATCGCGAGAAGCGCCTGCAGCCGTTCTGGCGCATCGCCTCGGCGGCCCGCTCGGTCTACGAGCGCTCGCGCAGCTACCCGATCCTGTTGTCGCCAGAGGTGAAGAAGGTGTCGATCGACGGCCAGGAGCGGCCGATCGGCGACCACCGCATCGTGCTCGTGGGCTACGAGTCCTGCGAGGAGGAAAGGCGCCGCGAGGTGCTCATCGACGGCCTGACCGGCGTCGAGAACGCCGCGCTGGCCGCCTACCTGGAGCACGAGCCGGTGGAGGCCGACGCCGCCCAGCTGGCGACGCTGGCCGAGCAGCAGGTGGTGGTGGTGCCGCCGGTGGTGAAGGCGTCCGGCCTGGTCCGCGACGCGGTCGCCAAGGCGATCGGCAAGATCGACGCCGACAAGATCCTCGAGGAGCGCGTCGACCTGGAGGCGGTCGACCTCTGCTACCGGCCGGTCTACGCCTTCCGCTACCGGCGGCTGGGCAAGGAGGCGGTGGTGGAGGTGGATGGGCTGACCGGCGACGTCTCGGTCACCGGCTCCACCTTCGAGCAGCACCTCGGCAAGATCCTGGAGCCGCGCTTCCTGCTGGATATCGGCGCCGAGGCCGCCAACATCTTCATCCCCGGCGCGACCGTGGCCAAGCTCGCCATCGTCAAGAGCCTGGAGCTGACGCGGAAGGGCGCCAAGCCATCGTGAAGCGCCCGAAGACGCCGAGACGGCGGCGGCTCTCGCCGGCCGAGGCCGCGCGCATCGCCGAGATCTTCCGCCGGTTCGAGGCGGCCGCGCCGCATCCAGCCACCGAGCTCGAGTACAAGACCCCGTTCACGCTGCTGGTGGCGGTGGTGCTGTCGGCGCAGGCGACCGACAAGTCGGTGAACAAGGCGACCGAGAAGCTCTACGCGGTCGCCGACACGCCGCAGCAGATCATCGGGCTCGGCGAGGCGGGGCTCATCCCCTTCATCTCGTCGATCGGCCTCTTCCGGATGAAGGCCAAGAACGTCGTCGCGCTCTCGCGCATCCTGGTGGACGACTACGGCGGCGAGGTCCCGCTCGAGCGCGCCAGGCTGCAGGCGCTGCCGGGGGTGGGCCGCAAGACCGCCAGCGTCGTCCTGAACGAGCTCGGCGTCGAGCCGGCCATCGCGGTCGACACCCACGTCTACCGCGTCGCCCACCGGCTGAAGCTTTCGAAGGGCAAGACGCCGGACGACGTCGAGCACGACCTGATGGCCATCGTCCCCGACAAGGCCAAGAGCCGCGCCCACCACTGGCTGATCCTGCACGGCCGCTATACGTGCCTGGCGCGCAAGCCGAGGTGCGCGGAATGCCTGGTCGCCGACCTCTGCCCGTCGCGCGAACTGTTCCTGGGCGCTTAAGACTTAGCTCAGGCCCAGTTCGCCGACGGGCGCCGGCCCGGGCTCAGTTCGGAACAAGGGCCAGCTTGCCAAGGTAGTGATCGTCGAGCGCCCGCTGGGCGGCAGCCGCGTCTTCCAGTTTGAACGTCCGCGCGATGTGGACCTCGAACGGCCCGCCGTCGATCAGCGCGTTCAGCCTGGCGAACGTCTGTGGGGTCGGCCTGCCGCTATACGCGACGACCTTCTTGCCCTCGCGCGCCGGTTCCCTGCGAATCTGGGGCGCGTCCGGCACCCCGTTCGGGTAGGCGGCCCGGCCGCCGTCGCGCAGGGCCGCGATCGCCTGCTCCGCGGCCTTGCCGCCAACCATCAGGAGGGCGGCGTCCAGGCCCTGCGGCGCGAACTCGCGCGCCGCTGCGAGGATGTCGGCTCGATGTCCGTCGATCACCTTATCGGCGCCCAGATGCTCCACGAAAGCCACGCCGTCCGGGCCGGACGCCACCGCCAGGACCCGGGCTTTCATCCGCTTGGCCAGCTGGACCGCCAGGTGGCCGAGGCCGCCGCTCGCCCCGAGGATCAGGATGGTCTCGCCGGCCTTGAGCTGCAGCGCATCGTCGAGGCCCTGGAGCGCGGTGACCCCGTCGGTGGCCAGGGGGCCGGCGTCACGGGTGGACAGCGCCTGCGGAATCATCGCCGCGTTGTCGGCCTTGATCGCCGTGTACTCGGCGTAGAAGCCGCCCTTCGGACCCGCCGGATTGATGCCGTAGACCCTGTCGCCGGGCTTGAGAGTGCGGACGTCCTTGCCGGCCGCTTCGACGGTTCCAGCGCCATCCCATCCCAGCACCAGCGGGAAGTGCGGCGTCAGGCCGAACTCCTTGGCGAACCCGCCCTCGCGCTCGAACGGATCCCATACGCCGATCCCGGCTGAAGCCACCCGGATCAGGATCTCGTCGGTCGCCACCTCCGGCACCGGCAGCTCGCGCGGCTTCATCTTCTCGATCCCCCCGAACTCATCGATCGCGACCGCCCGCATCGTCTGATGTGATTGGTCTTGCATGAGGATCTCCTTCTGCATGTCGCCCATGCCGAGGTGGGACCCGGGCGCCCGGCTGGCGGCTACTGAAGGTCCGCGCGCTCGATCAGCCGGGTCCCGTACCTGAGCCGCAGATTGGTGAGCGGCCCCCGATCATCGGCGGGCCGGGTACGAGTCGTACGGTCGAATTGCGTTCATTTGGAGAACTGAGCCGGCGCGAAAAATCTGGACATCCCGCCCCTTCGCAACCATACGCACCGCGCCATGAGCCGGACTGCGGACGTCAGCCGCAACACCAAGGAGACGCAGGTGCGCGTCGCCGTCGATCTCGACGGGACGGGCGAGGCGTGCGTCGCCACCGGCATCGGCTTCTACGACCACATGCTGGAGAGCTTCGCCCGCCACGGCGGCTTCGACCTCACCGTCGAGACCAAGGGCGACCTCCACATCGACATGCACCACACGGTCGAGGACACCGGCATCGTGCTCGGGCAGGCGTTCAAGCAGGCGCTCAGCGGCTTCGCCGGCGTGCGCCGCTTCGGCCATGCCTACATCCCGATGGACGAGACGCTGACCCGCTGTGCTGTGGATCTCTCCAACCGTCCCTATCTGATCTGGCGGGTCACCTACGGCCGACCGAAAGTGGGCGAGATGGACACCGAGCTCTTCAAGGAGTTCCACCACGCGTTCGCGATGAACGCCGGCGCCTGCGTGCACCTGGAGACCCTCTACGGCGAGAACAGCCACCACATCGCCGAGAGCGGCTTCAAGGCGCTGGCCCGCGCGCTGCGCATGGCCGTCGAGCCCGACCCCAAGACCCACGGCCACGCCCCCTCCACCAAGGGCGTGCTCTAAGGAACTCCTCCCATGCAGAGCGTCGCCCTGATCGACTACGGGTCGGGCAACCTGCGCTCGGCCGAAAAAGCCTTGCAGAAAGCGGCGGCGAGCCGTTCGCGGCCGGCCAGCGTCGTCACTACCGACGATCCGGAGCTGATCGCGGCCGCCGACCTCGTCGTGCTGCCGGGCGTCGGCGCGTTCGCCGCGTGCATGCATGCGCTCGAGAGCCGGCCGGGCGTGATCGAGGCGATCACCAGCGCCGTAAAGGACAAGGGCCGCCCGTTCCTCGGCATCTGCGTCGGCATGCAGCTCCTGGCCACGCGCGGGCTGGAGTTCGGCGAGACGGCGGGCCTCGGCTGGATCGACGGCGACGTGAAGCGGATCGAGCCGGCCGGCGCGCATTTCAAGGTGCCGCACATGGGTTGGAATTCACTGGACGGGGCGCTGCCGAAGGTCATGTTCGACGGCCTGCCCACCGCACCGCACATGTATTTCACCCACTCGTTCGCGATCTTCCCTGCCCACGCTGGCGACGTCGCCGCGACCACCGACCACGGCGGGCGCTTCGCCGCGGCGGTGTTGAAGGACAATGTGGCCGGCGTGCAGTTCCACCCCGAAAAATCGCAGGCCGCGGGCGCGCGCCTGCTCGCCAATATCCTGGAGTGGCGGCCTTGATCCTCTACCCCGCCATCGACCTGAAGGATGGCCAGTGCGTGCGCGTAAAGCACGGAGATTTCTCCACGGCGACCGTCTTCAACGACGATCCGGCCGCGCAGGCGCGCGCCTGGGTCGAGGCCGGCTTCGAGTGGCTGCACGTCGTCGACCTCAACGGCTCGGCCGAGGGCAAGGCGGTGAACGGCGGCGCGGTGGAGGCGATCCTCAGCGCCGTCTCGATCCCGGTGCAGCTCGGCGGCGGCGTGCGCACGCTGGCCAACATCGAGACCTGGATCGAGGCCGGGGTCAGCCGGGTGATCCTCGGCACGGCGGCGGTGCGCGACCCCGAGCTGGTGAAGACCGCGGCGCGCGATTGGCCCGAGCAGATCGCAGTCAGCGTCGACGTGCGCAAGGGCCAGGTCGCGGTGCAGGGCTGGCTGGAGGATTCGGGGCTGGGCGCGCTGGAAGTGGCGCGCCGTTTCGAGGACGCCGGCGTCTCGGCGCTGATCGTCACCGACATCGACCGCGACGGCGCGCTGGCCGGCTTCAACGTCGAGGTGTTCGGCGCGATGGCCGACGCGGTCGACATTCCGGTGATCGCGGCGGGCGGCCTCGCCAGCGTGATCGACATCGAGCGCCTGCGCGCGCGGCCGGGTCGCCCGATCGCCGGCGCGGTGCTGGGCCGGGCGCTCTACGTCGGCGCCATCCAGCCGGCCGAGGCGCTGGCGGCGGCCGCATAACATGCTGAAAGTTCGCGTCATTCCGTGCCTCGACGTGAAGGACGGGCGCGTCGTCAAGGGCGTGCAGTTCCTCGAGCTGCGCGACGCCGGCGATCCGGTCGAGCAGGCCGCCGCCTACGACGCGGCCGGGGCCGACGAGCTGATGTTCCTCGACATCACCGCCAGCCACGAAGGGCGCGACGCCATCTTCGACGTGGTCGCCCGCACCGCCGACGTCTGCTTCATGCCGGTGGGCGTGGGCGGCGGCGTGCGCTCGGTCGAGGACGCCCGCGCCCTGCTCCGCGCCGGCGCCGACAAGGTCTCGATCAACACCGCCGCGGTCGAGGACCCGGACCTGATCGCCCGCGCCGCCGACGCCTTCGGCGCCCAGTGCGTGGTCTGCGCCATCGACGCCCGCCACGGCCCCGCGCGCAGCCAGCGGCCGGGCAAGAACGACGGCTGGGAGGTGTTCACTTACGGCGGCCGCAAGGCGACCGGGCTGGACGTGGTCGAATACGCCGTCGCGCAGGTCGCGCGCGGCGCCGGCGAGATCCTGCTCACCTCGATGGACCAGGACGGCGCCAAGACCGGCTACGACCTTGCCCTGCTCAAGGCCGTCTCGTCGGCGGTCGGCGTGCCCGTGATCGCGTCCGGCGGCGCGGGCAAGGCCTCGGACCTCGTCGCGGCGGTCCGCGAGGGCGGCGCCGACGCGGTGCTGGCCGCCTCCATCTTCCACTTCGGCGAGATCTCGGTCGGCGAGGCCAAGGCGGCGATGGCCGCGGCGGGCCTGCCGGTGCGCCTCACGCAGACGGAGCCCGCATGAGCCGCTTCGCCGACATCCTCGATCGCCTGGCCGCCGTCATCGCCGCGCGCCAGGGCGCCGACCCGGCCTCGTCCTATACCGCCCAGCTCCTCGCCGGCGGCCCGTCCCGCGCGGGCAAGAAGTTCGGCGAGGAAGCGATCGAGGCCGTCATCGCCGCGACCCAGGGCGACAAGGCCGCGCTCGCCGCCGAAAGCGCCGACGTCATCTACCACTGGCTGGTGCTGCTCGCGGCCGCCGGCGTCAGCCTCGACGAGGTGGCGATGCGCCTGGAAGCCCGCGAGGGCCGCTCCGGCCTCGACGAAAAGGCGAGCCGGCCTGGAACACCTCTCCCATAGGGCGAGGGAGAGGCCCGGAGCGAAGCTATCGGGAGGGTGAGGGGTTACAGCGCCGCAGACAAATCACCCAGCGGAGCGTGACCCACGCACGAGTCCTATCCTGAAGCGCCGTAACCCCTCCCCTCCTCCACGGACCTGATGGTCCGTGTCGACCCCTCCCTATGGGCGGGGTTTGGGTTGCGCGCGCCGACACGGCCGCGCTAAGCCCGATCCATGCCCCCGATCATCGCGCCCTCGATCCTCTCGGCTGACTTCGCCAAGCTGGGCGAGGAGGCGCGCGCCGTGCAGGACGCCGGCGCCGACTGGCTGCACGTCGACGTCATGGACGGCCATTTCGTGCCGAACATCACCATCGGCCCGATGGTGGTGAAGGCGCTGAAGCCGCACGTCGGCATCCCGCTCGACTGCCACCTGATGATCGCGCCCGCCGACCCCTACCTCGAGGCCTTCGCGAGCGCCGGGGCGGACCGCATCAGCATCCACCCGGAGGCCGGTCCGCACCTCGACCGCTCGATCAAGCAGATTCGCGCGCTCGGCGCCAAACCGGGCGTCGTGCTCAATCCGGCGACTCCGCCCGACGCGATCCAGTGGATCATCGACGAGGTCGACCTGGTGCTG
>DATNEH010000052.1:0-8281 GCA_035553015.1 Caulobacteraceae bacterium
TGGACCGATCCGGACAAGACCGATCCCCATCGCTTCGACCCGCCCGAGCCCGAGGCGCCCGACGCCGACGGCAAGCTCGGCGCGGCGCTGGCGACGCTGAACGCCGCGCAGGCGCGGCTCGATGCCGTGCTCGGCATGATCGACTCGTGCCGGCGGCAGATCTTCGTCGACTGGAACCTCTACATCTCGCAGTGGGGCGCGCCCGACGGCGGCGACCCCGCCACGGTCGAGGCGCTGAAGGGCTACATCAGCGCGCAGATCCTCGACCTGTGGGCCAAGCTCGACGCGGCGTTCGGGATCCAGACCCCGGCGGCGCCGGCGACCGGCAACCTGCCGGCCTTCTACGCCGATGGCGGCAACTACCTCACGCTGGTCGACGGCAGCTACCAGAGCCCGGCCCCGGCGGCGACGCTGGCCGGCCAGATCGCGGCGGCGGCGAACGCGGTGCTGGCGATGCTCGCGGGCGCCGACTACGCGAAGTTCGAGCTGGCGAGCGTCGAGGCGGCGCGTTTCTGGCAGCCGAACGAGCCGGTGGTGGTGGCGACCGGCGACTCGCTGCGCCCGGCGCAGCGCAACGGGGTCGCCAGGTACCTGCCCTGCCGCCTGACCCCGCAGCTGATCGCCTCGCTCGACGCCAAGGTCGGGGCCGACGCCTCCAGCCTGAACGCGACGGACGCGGCCGCCGCGCTGGCGCTGGCGGTCCCGGCGCCCACCGGCGGCGCGCCTGAGGCGCAGGACACCGCGCCGCTGATGCCGGACGTCACCGCGATGCTCGGCGAGGCCTGCCTGCTCGATCCGTCGCTGGCGGGCGTGCTCGGCCCCAAGCTGGGCGCCGGCGCGGCCCCCAACCTCGCCGCGGCGCTTGCCGGCATTCTCGGGCAGATCGCGGCGGCCTGGGCGGCGGGTCCCCCGGAAGACGCGGCGGGCCTGAAGTCGATCACGGCGACGATCGCCGACCCCACCGCCACCGCCGCCACGCTGCAGGTCACGCTGCCGGGCCAGGCGCCCCAGGGCCTGGCGCTGACCGCGCAGCCGGGCGCCGCTTGGCAGGACCCGTTCCTGCCGCTGTTCCTGGTCTGGGAAGTCAGCTTCGAGGCCTACGAGAAGGGCCAGGCGCCCGGCGCGACCCGCTACGACGCCAGCTTCATCACCAGCCATTTCGGGCTCGACGCCGAGTCGATCGATCTCGCGGTCCGGGGAACCGCGCCCGCCACGCAAGGTGGCTCCGCGCCGCTGCAGGGCTTCATCCCGCTGTCGTCGCGCGCGGCGCAGCCGCTGCTCGACCAGATCCGCCAGTACCTGCAGACCGCGGCGGCGCCCAATCCGCAGCTGCAGGCGGTCATCGATCACCTGAAGGGCAAGCCGCTGCTGTCGCAGGGGCTCAGCGGGCTCAATCCGGCGCTGCAGGCGCGCGCGCCGGGCATGCAGCTGGCGGTGTTCAACCCGTTCTACTACTCCGAGGCGCCGGCGACGGCGCTGGGCGCCGGGACCGACACCTTCGCCTACGCCAACGTGCTGACGCACTTCGTCGGCGCGGCCGCGGGCGCACTGGCCGACCAGGTGCCGCTGGGCGCGGCCGGCTTCAATCCGCTGCGCTCGGGCGGCCTGAGCTTCGTCAAGGCGACGGTGGTCGACGTGTTCGGGCGCCGGCGCACGGTGGTCGACTCGAGCGTCGCGGCCGACGCCGACAAGGTGGTCGTCTCGGCGCAGCTGCAGCCGCCGACCGGACTGGACACCCCGATCGGGCTGCCGCCGCGGCTCGCCGAGACCGCGCGGCTGCGCTTCGACTGGGTCTGCGGCAACGACGGCAGCGTGGTGAGCAACAGCGCGCCCTCGACGTCGCCGGTGACCGGCTGGCTGGTGTTCAACCATCTCGACAACAGCCTGATGCTGTTCGCACCGTCCGGCGCGCCGCTCGGCTCGCTGGGCGTGTTCGGCGCGCAGGCCAACGTCGCCTGGCAGTCGGCGCCGGGCCGCCCGGCGCAGTCGATGGCCACCGACCTCGGCGACCCGAACCTGGCGCACCTGCTGAAGTTCGGCAATTTCCTGCTCGGCCAGCCGCGCGCCGTGTTCGACGCGCTGACCACCTCGATCGAGGACGCCCACACCTACATCCTGCCCGACAGCAGCGAAGCCGATCTGCCCTACGCGGTGCTGATGGGCCGGCCGCTGGCGCTGGTGCGGGCCGAGCTGCGGCTGGAGCTGCCCGGGCTGCCGGCGTTCAACTCCGCGCTGGCGTCGGTGCAGGCGTCGGCCGCGGCGAACGGCGCGGGTCCCTACGACCCGACGCTGCGCGACGACGCCGGCCTGGGCGCGGTGACCTTCCCGGTGCGGCTCGGCGATCGCGACAATCTCGCCGACGGGCTGGTCGGCTACCTGATCGACAGCGCCGATCCCTACGCCACGCTCTACGCGCCGGCGGCGCCGTCCACCGGCGGCGGCGCGGCGGTGCAGCGGCCCACCCCCGAGACGCTGCTGCTGACGCTGCATCCGGCGCTCGATCCGCCCGCCACGCCCTACGCCAACGCTGCGGCGCAGACGGCGGCGCTGCGGGATCCGTCCGTGCGGCCGCCCGGCAAGGCGGTGACCATGCTGATCGATCCGCGCGCCAGCGTGAACGCGACCACCGGCGTGTTGCCGATCAAGGAGCTGGCGCTGGCCGCCGAGATCTACGGGCGGGCGCTGCGCTCGATCGAGGTCTCGTTCTTCACGCACCCGATCCTGCGCGGCGCGCACGCGCTCGACCTGCCGGCGCCGCCCGAGCCCGGCTTCACCTGGGCGTGGACGATGGGCGTGCGGTCCGGCGACACCACCGTGCCCAGCACCGAGCCGCTGACGCCCTCGGCGAACGGCGATCGCGCCAGCTTCGATTTCACTCCCCAAGAGGCGCAGGACGGGTGGCTGACGCTGGTCCCGCAGCCGCCGACGAAAGGCGGGCAATGACCATCGTCTTCACCCTGTTGAACGACGACAACAACCAGCCCGCCGTCTACAGCGACCGGCCGGACCTGAACGCGTTCACCCTGACCGTCACCACCGACTCGACGACGCCGATCGCCATCCCGCAGCTGCGCCTCGGGTTCCCGCTGACCATTTTCACGCTCGACCAGATCGCCAAGATCACGGTGACCTCGGCGGGTTGGAACCCGCCCACCGTGGGCGGCCCGTTCGTCACGCTGACGCCCACCACGGCGCAGTCCCTGGTGAAGGGGACGCCGCTGGTGGTGAAGCTCGGCGGGATATCCTCGACCAACCCGGCCTCGACCACCGACGTGGTGCAGCTGTTCGCCGGCAGCGAGGCGCCGAGCGTCAAGTTCTTCCTGATGCAGTATCCGTCGGGCGCTGGCGACCTGACCAAAATGGTCGACGTCAAGTTCGAGCCGGCGACCGTCTACCGCACGCCGGAGAACTTCGACACGGTCGAGAACGTGCTGACGCTGCGGTTGATCAACAAGCAGCACGACAGCCCGCTCGTCACCAAACCGTGGGTGTCCACGCCGACGGTGACGCTGTCGTTCGTCTACGGCAACGACATCGGCTCGCTGACGCCGGCCGACCCGCAGATCTCGGACCCGCACTCGGCCTACAACATCGATGTCGAGGTGATCGCGACCTACAAGGACGGCCAGCGCACCTACGAGTGGAAGGCGACGCAGCCCGGCACGCTCGCCGCGATGCTGGCCGCAGAGCTGACCGCGGAGGCGGCGCAAGACCAGCCGCCGCCCTCGCCGGTCTGGACGCTGCAGCCTGTGCCCGAGAACCGCGACGTGCTGGGCGCCGGAGCCGGCGCCACCGCCGAGTTCCGCATCTCGGGCCTCTCGACCTCGGCCCCGAAGGGCTCGACGCTCGCCTACCTGCAGTTCACCAGCTTCCCCGGTTTCAGCGACTGCTACTTCGCCATACCGCTGGAGAAGGCGGAGCCCGTACCGGCGATCGTCTACTTCGACGGCGTGCCCAACTACGTCGAGGCGCCGGGCGGCACGGTCAAGCTCTCGTGGCAGACGCTGCAGATGGCGCGGGTCGCGCTGCAGCAGGATGGGGAGCTGCTCCCCGGTCCGTTCGATGTCGCGCATGGCGAGTATTCGACGCCGATCGAGCGCACCACCGACTTCGCGCTGATGGCCTTCATCAAGAGCGGCGACACCCAGCCCGCGCACACCGCCCAATGGACCGCGCACGTCCCCGACGCGGAGGTGCTGTCGTTCACGGCTGACGGCGCGACCGTGGCCGACGGATCGCCGGTGACGGTTTCGTGGACCACGCGCAACGCGCTCTCCGGGACGATCGACAGCGGCGGGGTCACCTACAACATCCCGACGCTGGCCCTGAACAGCGGGTCCAAGGTCTACTATCCGCGCAAGCCGACCACCTACGTGCTGCAGCTGACCGGCCAGGGCGATCCGCCCGCCGCGTCGGTCCCGGTGTTCGTGCTGCCGCGTGGCTGGGCGCCGCGCGGCATGGGCTTCCAGCCGGGCGCCGGCGAGGGGCCGGTGCTCTACGGCAGCGACGCGGGGCTCACCCTGGTCGGCGGCAACTCGGACAACGCGATCTTCCAGTCCACCGACGGCGTCACCTGGAGCCAGACCGCCGTCGCCAACTTCCCGGCGCGCAGCTCGGCGGCGGGCTGCGCGTTCGGCGGCAAGTCCTGGATCGCCGGCGGCCAGGAGAACGGCGTGGCCGCGAACGACGTGTGGAGCTCGACGGACGGGGTCAGCTGGACCCAGGCCACCGCGGCTGCGCCCTGGCGGGCGCGCTCGAACTTCACCTGCATCGGCTTCGCCGGGAAGCTCTGGGTGTTCGGCGGGCTCGACGCCAACCTGGCCCCGCTCGGCGACATCTGGAGCTCGAGCGACGGCGCCGCCTGGACCAAGGTCACCGACACCGCCGCGTGGAGCGCCAGGTCCGCCGCGGCGGTCACCGAGCACAAGGGATCGCTCTACCTGTTCGGCGGGCTGCTCGCCGACGGCAGCGTCTCGGACGAGCTGTGGTCGAGCACCGACGGGGCCGCATGGCGCCGCGAAAGCAGCGGGTCGCGCGGCGGCGGTCCGCCGGCCCGCCAGGCGGCCGCGCTCTTCTCGCTGAAGGGCGCGCTCTATCTGTTCGGCGGGCTCAACGCGGCGGGCAATCCGTCACCTGATTTCCGTGAGTACAAGAATCCCGGGTGGGGCCTGCTCAGCGGCCCCTCGCGCAGCTGGGCGATCAGCAACGCCGGCGTTGCGGTGTGGCGCGACGCCCTGTGGATCGCCGGCGGCTACGACGGCGGCGCTCAGAACGCAAACGTTTGGTCGTTCTTCCCCGGATGAACGCCGTGGACGTCTCAACTTCAGGACAGGAGGACTAAATGGCCAACGTTACAGGGTTTCTGCTTCGAACGTCCCTGGACGACACCGGCACGCTGCCGCGCTCGGGCACCTGGACCGGCTGTCCCGACATCGCCGTCGCCGGCATCTCGGCGATCTCGCAGAACACGCTGATCCAGAACTACACGCAGGTGTGGAACAACGACCTGCTGCAGGGCCAGACGAACAACATCTACGTCCGCGCCAAGAACATGAACACGACGCCGCTCACCCAGAAGGTGTTCCTGTTCCAGGTGCCGGGCAGCCTCGTGCTGCGTCCGGAGGTTTGGTACAGCAAGACCAACCTGGTCTACTTCGTGCCGCCGGACGGCGACCCGACCGACCCGACCACCTGGGTCAACAACCAGGTCATCTCCGCTGGCGGCGGCAACATCACCGCCACAGGCGCCTTCACCTGGAAGCCGCAAACCACCGAGCACCATTGCGTGGTGGCCGTGATCGCCGACTCCTGGGACTCGGTGCTGGCCAACTATCCGACCGGCGGCGGCTCGATGGACGGGCTGGCGCAGTGGATCTACTCGAACGGCAACCTCGGCTGGCACAACGTCAATATCATGCCGCTCACCACGACGATCTACGAGGACTGGACCAGCTATTCGAACAGCGACCAGAAGGACGAGAAGGTCACCTTCACCATGGTGGCCAACGACGTCCCGGTGGGCGCGCGCATCAGCTTCTCGTCCAATACCTCGACCAAGAGCGGCGAGGTGATCGGCCAGGACTGGACGACGGTTCCGGCGCCTCCTGGGGGGGCGAAGGATCCTTCGAACCCCATCAACCCTGATTTCGAGGTCGGTTCGACCGTCACGGTGGACGCGAACTACGAGACCATCATCACCTACCGCACCGACTTCAACGGCAGGACGCCGCCCAAGACCTTCGCCCAGAGCGTTCAGGCGACGGTCGTGACCAGCAAGCCGCAAGCCAAGAACCTGCTGATGTCCCGCTTCATCGCGACCGACACCTTCGCCAAGAGCTACGCGCGCTCGCACAGCCCCAACGCCCTGTGGAAGGGCCAGGACGGGGAGGTGTTCGGCGTCGGCTACGACGGCTTCGTGCGCATGATGTCGGCGACCACCGGGCTGAAGGCGGGGCTCGCCGCCGGGCCGCCCAACGGCGGCGGCGACCACCACATCGGCAACAAGGCCATCGTCGTCATCGGCTCCAACACGACGCGTCCGCCGTCGTGAGCCGCGCCCCTGCAGACCCAAACCGAAGAGGACCATCATGAGCGACGATGCATGGCTGCAGCTGCGCAGCACGACGGCCGACGACAAGGCGGGCGCCTCGCCGGATATCATTCTCGGCGGCCCCAAGCCTGACCCCGCCTGGGCCGACAACTACGACAAGACCTACAACCAGACCTCCACCTACAGCGGCGACGGCTACGTCTACGTGCGGGTGAAGAACGACTCCGACGCGCTGGCGATCGGCTCGGCGACGGTCTGGGCGGCCAGGCTTCCCGATCTGACCAAGCAGGCCAACTGGCTCCTGCTCTCCACCCCAGACGGGAAAGACAGCGCCACCGTTGGCGGCGACGCCGGCGCGGTGTTCACCACCGGCGCGCCGCTGATCTGGCATCCCGGCGGTCCCCCGGCGCCGGGGGCGCCCTATTGCCTGATCGCCGAGCTCACCGGCGACGAGTTCCCCTCGGAGAGGGTCCCCGCCTCGGTAAAGACGCAGGCGGATTTCGACAACTTCGTCGCCAAGTCGGGGCGGATGGCCTACCTGACCGTGCAGGACGCCCCGGTCGTCCCGACGCCGAAGCCCCTGTTCTCGTGGGCGATGGCGATCGACCTCGAGAACGACGATTCGGTGCGCCTGGGCCTCAGCGTCACCTGTACGGCCGGGCCGGCCGGCGGCACGCTGGCGTACTCGCTCGACAAGCCCGACAGCGGCGGCAGCCCGATCGGGGTCGGCACGACCCCCTACACGATCGGAACCGCCTACAGCCAGAACCGGGTCGTCGACGCCGACTTCAGCTCGACCGTCACCGTCAGCTTCCAACCGCCGAACGACGCGGACACGAATGCCGAGTTCACCTTCCAGGTGACGACGCTGGCCGCCAACTCCGGCAGCGGCGGGCACCGGATCGAACACCCCAAGCTGGTCTCGTCGGTCTCGATCGTGTTCGGCCAGACTGCGACCGGGTCGTAGACCGCGAGCGCTGAAGTCCTGTAGCCTGCTTGACCTACGGCGCGTCCCGAACCCGGGGCGCGCCGCTTTGTTTCTGCTTTCGCTCGAAGCGGGCGTCGGCGCGCACTACCAGGGCGAGCGCGCCCGCTCCCGGAAACGATGGTGGACGCGGCTGGGATCGAACCAGCGACCCCCACGATGTCAACGTGGTGCTCTCCCGCTGAGCTACGCGTCCATCGGCGGGGAAGGCGGCTAATAGCCTCCGGCGGCGGCGGCGACAAGCGGGCCCGAAACTGGGCGGCGATCAGCCGCGTGGCGGCGCGTAGGAGCCCAGCGCCTCGATCAGCGAGCCGAGGCGTGGCTCGTAACGGCGCCAGCGCTGCAGCGAGGTGCGGAAGATCGGCTGGCGCACCTGCGCCGAGCTCGCCGTCGGGGCCGAGGCGCCGGCGGTGTCGAACGCGAGGCAGGCGTCGTTCCACGCCAGCCGCGCGGCCTCGGTGACCAGCCAGCGGATCTGCCGCGCCGGGTCGGCGACCAGCGCCTCGTGGTCGACGTCGATAACCCGGTCCGGCAGCACCGCGCGCCAGTGCTCCATCGTCTCGCGGTAGGCGACGTACTCGGCCCCGATCTCGGCGAAGTCGTAGAGCGTCTCGGCGCCCTCGGCGAAAAGCTGGCGCCAGCACGAGAGGCAGGTGTCGAGCGGATCGCGCACGGCATGCAGGACCACCGCGTTCGGGAACATCAGCGCGATGGCGCCCACGTGCAGGTAGTTCTCCAGGGTCTTG
>DATNEH010000053.1:0-5456 GCA_035553015.1 Caulobacteraceae bacterium
CGGCTGGCGCGGCGGCGGCTGGGGCGGAGCCTGGCGCGGCGGCGGTTGGGGTGGAGGCTGGCGCGGCGGCTGCTGTTGGGGGCCGCGGTGGGGCTGGGGCGGCTACTGGGGCCCGCGCGTCTACCCGGCGCCGATCGTCTACGGCCCGCCGATCTACCCGCCGCCACCCGTCTACACGACCACGGTCTATCCGGTGGATTACGTCCAGGACGACGTCTACGTGGAGCACCCCGTGGTCCATCACCGCGTCGTCCACCACGTCACGCACCACATCCACCGCGTCCCGCGCGGCTAGCTACGGGATCAGCACCGCCGCCCCGGTCAGGCGCCCGCTCCTCAGGTCGGCCAGCGCCTCGTTGGCGGCCGCGAGCGGATAGAGCGTCACCTCCGTCTTCACGCCGGCCTTCGGCGCGATCTCCAGGAAGTCGCGCGCATCCTGGCGCGTCAGGTTGGCGACCGAGACCACCTCCCGCTCGCCCCAGAGGATCGAATAGGGGAACGACGGGATGTCGCTCATGTGGATGCCGCCGCAGACCACGCGGCCACCCTTGGCCACCGCCTTCAGCGCCGCCGGGACCAGTTCGCCGGCGGGCGCGTAGATGATCGCCGCGTCGAGCGGCTCGGGCGGCGTCTCGTCCGACCCGCCGGCCCAGTCCGCCCCGAGCGACCTGGCGAACGCCTGCGCCTGCTCGTCGCCCGGGCGGGTGAAGGCGAAGAGCCGGCGGCCCTGCCAGCGCGCCACCTGGGCGATGATGTGGCCGGCCGCGCCGAACCCGTAGATGCCGAGCGTCTCGCCCTCGCCTGCGAACACCAGGCTGCGCCAGCCGATCAGCCCGGCGCAGAGCAGCGGCGCCTGCTTGCCGGGATCGGCGGCAGCCTCCAGCGGATAGGCGAAGCGCGCGTCGACCAGTGTGTGCGTCGCAAACCCACCGTCGCGTGTGTAGCCGGTGAACAGGGGCGCATCGCAGAGGTTCTCACGTCCCGAGCGGCAGAATCGGCATACGCCGCATGTCCGTCCGAGCCAGCCCACGCCGACCCGCGCGCCCACCTGCAGCGCCGCGCCTTCGCCCACGGCATCGACCACGCCGACGATCTCGTGGCCCGGGATGATCGGTGTACGGACGTCCGACAATTCGCCGTCCACCACGTGCAGGTCGGTCCGGCACACCCCGCACGCCAGCACCTTCAGCCGCGCCTCGCCGGGTCCCGGGACCGGATCGTCGCGCTCCACCGGCTCGAGCGGCCGTCCGATTCCGGTCAGCGCCATCGCCTTCATCGCCGCCTCCGTGGTTGCCGCCAACTGAGATCGGCGCTGCGTCCCGCGGGTCAAGCGGCGCGGCGAATCGAGAATCGATTCTCACGAACAAGGTGCAATCGCAGTCGCTCCGCGGTCGCTGAACGTTCGTTCAGGCGCCTGATTTGACTGGCGTTTTCGTTCACTTGACTTTAACCGTGAACACCTAGAGAACATCGACAAGCGTTTTTGATTTGTTCCGGCGCTGGCCGGCATGACATTCTTGAGGCTGCCGACATGCTCACGCGCAAGCAACACGAGCTGCTCATGTTCATCCATGAGCGGATCAAGGAGACCGGGGTCTCGCCGTCGTTCGACGAGATGAAGGAGGCGCTCGACCTGGCGTCGAAGTCCGGCATCCACCGGCTGATCACGGCGCTGGAGGAACGCGGGTTCCTGCGCCGCCTGGCGCACCGGGCCCGCGCGCTGGAAGTGGTGAAGCTGCCCGAGCAGGCGACGGCCGCGGCGCCGCCGCGCGGCCGCGGGGCCTTCCGCCCCACCCTCGTCGAGCCGGCGCCGGGCGCCCCGACCGTGCCCTATCCGGCCAATGACGTCCGTGAACTGCCGGTTCTCGGGCGGATCGCCGCCGGCACGCCGATCGAGGCGATCCAGCACGAGCGCGACCGCCTGCAGGTGCCCGAGAGCATCCTGGGCGCCGGCGAGCACTTCGTGCTCGAGGTGCAGGGCGACTCGATGATCCAGGCCGGCATCCTCGACGGCGACTTCGTGGTGATCCGCAAGACCACCTCGGCCAACTCCGGCGAGATCGTCGTGGCCCTGCTGATGGGCGAGGAAGCAACGCTGAAGCGCCTGCGCAAGAAGGGCGCATCGATCGCCCTGGAAGCCGCCAACCCCGCCTACGAGACCCGCATCTTCGGCCCCGACCAGGTGCAGGTGCAGGGCAAGCTGGTCGGCCTGATCCGCCGCTACCACTAGCCAACGCAGAGCGCGAACGCCGACGTCTCAGGACGCCAGCGCCAGAAGCTTGACCATTGCCGGCCTGAATCTTCGCCGCTAGGCTCATGCGAGAGTCGGGGGAGATCAACATGCGTACGTTGTGGTTGGCCGCAATGGCGGCTGCCTGCGCCACGTCGGCCGGCGCGAACGACATCACCAAGAGCTCGCCAGGCTACACCTACTTCAACCGGCCTGGGGCTGACTTCGCCGCCCATGACGCCGACGTCGCCGAATGCCGCAAGATCGCCGGCAGACTGCACCAGCCGCAGGCGCAGACCACCGTGGTGGCTGCCGGCGGAGTCTATGGCGCGATCGGGGTGGCGATCGGCATGGCGATCGCGCAGGCGGTCAGTGACGCGCGCGCTCATCCGACCAACGTCGAGAATTGCATGGTCGTCCGCGGCTGGCGCGTGGTCGCCGTCGACAAGGCCGAGGGTGAGGCGCTGGCAGCGCTCGACAAGCAGGCTCGCCTCGACAAGGTCGGCGCCTGGATCGGCGCTGACCCACCCCACGGCCAGGTCATCCGCGCCTTCGCCAACGAGCTGGCCACTGACCCACCGGGCGCCGTCTTCGCGCCGAGCGCCAACTTCGGGAGCACCGCGCTGAGCGCTGACCTTGCGGTCAAGCCGCACGAGGCGGCCAAGACGGCTCAGGCCGCACCCGCGCCCTCCATGGACAGGTCGGCGCGCCCGCCGAAGCCGCTCAAGGCGCAGGACCTGGGCGGTGTGCCACCGGGCGATGCGCTCATCGTGGTCAGCGTCGCCGGAACCGGCCAGATTTCGCTCGGCTTCGAGCGCGTCGGGCCAGATCTGGACACGCCAGCCTGGGTCGATGGACGTCCGGGATCGTTCGTGGTCAAGCAGGCCGTCAAATCGTTCGCCAGCGCCAACGGCGGCTCTGGTCAGTTGCTGGCGTTCGCCGTGCCGCCTGGGCGCTGGCGCCTGGCCTACGAGGAGAACGGCCAGATGGCGGTCAGTTTCTGCCTGGGCTCGCCCGCCTTCGACGTCGCGGCCGGCGACGCAGTCTACGCCGGCACGTTCGATCCGACCGGTCTGGGTCAGCCGGACATGACGCTGGACGCGGCCAAGGCGATCTTCCCGGCCCTGTCGGGATTGGGCGACAAATTGCGGTCCGCCGACTACGTCAACGGCGCGCGCGGCGTTTGCCAGGGGGCGTACGCCTACGCCCTCGAGCTCGCCGGGCGGCCGTTTATCGACGGCTACGCCTGGGGCTCGCGCGGCCTGCCGGCCACCGGGGCCCCAGCCGTGGCCGCCGCCGCGCCGCCGACCGCCGCGCCGCCCGCCAACGCCCCACCGGCCAACGCCCCACCGGCCAGCGCGCCGCCGGTCGCCGCGGCCGCGCCCGCTTCGCCAGCTGCGCCGCAAACGCCCGCGCCGCAGCCACCTGCGCCGCCCACAGCGGCGACAGCGCCGACTTCGACCCAATAGGAAGGCGGTGCGCACCCCGCGCATCCTGGCCGTCGCGGGCCTCGCGATCGTCGCGGCGCGCGGCGGCCCCGTGCATGCGGCTGGCGGCGGCTCCTATACGACGTACTATTTCAGCGGCACGGTCCCGCGGGTCCAGCCGCACGTGCCGGCGCCGCCGAGGGCGGAAGACCTGGCCGACCTCAAGCTGAAGCCGCTGGTGGCGAGCGGCGATCCGCCGTCCGCGCGGCCCGGTCTGTTCGCCAAGGGCGACGCGTTCTTCACGGTCGGCGTTCGCCACGCCGTCACCGGCGTGTTGACGAGCGAGGTGCGCGCCCACGTCTGGTTCTTCGCCGACAAGCCGCTGCCGGCGGGCCAGCCGGTCTATGGGATTCCAATGTCGGGTTCGAACGGGGCCGGCATGGTCTGGTGTGCGCCGGTGCGCGAGGCCCGGCAGGGCGTGCCCCACTGGCGCGCCATCTGCCTGCCCAAGAACGACGACCGCTTCGCGTGGATTGAGGCCAAGCCGGCGATGATGACGCTCAATCTCAGCTGGATCGGCGGGCTCGAACACGTCGCCGGCGCGCCGGCGGTGGAGCGCAGGCCGGTCGACTTCCCGCCGATGACGCTCAGCTACGCGTTCGGCGGCTGGAACAGGGACGGCTGGCTGATCTTGGACGTGCGCCTCGATTGGGGCGAGGGACCGCAGGCGCTACACGCGATCCTCGTGCCGCCCGGCCCGAATGGCGGCGTTGACCTCCACCTGATGCAGGGCGAGCTGTCGGTGCGCCCCTCGGGCGCCAGCGGCGACGCGGCGGCGGTTGAGGTGCTGAGCGCACCGCGCCCGGACGCCCCGATCGCCTACTGAGCGCGGCCGGACGGACCGCCGCCCGCGCTGCCGCCTCCGGCTCGAAGTCGGACGGCGGATTGCCCTCCCCGCCCGAGACCAGCGTCAGGGACGCGCCCAAGGCAAGCGAGCTCCGCCGATCATGCGCTCCAGCGTCGCCGGGTCCTGGTGATAGCCGTTGTTGGCCGCCTCCAGCCCGAGCGCCTCGCCGACGAGCGTCAGGGTTTCGGGGCAGAACCCGTAGCCGACGTGGCGCGAGATGAGTCCGTCGGCGGCCTCTAGGCGCGAGACGCCGGTCAGGAAGGTGCGACCGCTGCGCGTCGTGAAGGTCGAGATCATCACCGCCTCACCTTCCAACTTTGCGCGCGCGACCGCGGCGTTCAGCGGACGCGAAAGCGTGACCTCCAGCCAGACCGCATCGCGTCCACGCTCCCCACCCACACCGCGAGCTTCGTGGGCGACGGTCTCCAGCAGCGTCGCCGTGACCGCAGCGATGTCGCGCGCGTTGAAGGCAGCCACGAAGCGATCGATCAGCTCGACCGAGGCCGGTTCGCCGCGTACGCCGAGGGGAGCAGCGCCCGGCGCGGCAAGCTTCCCGCGGCCGCGGTGCAAGGCGGACTTCACGGCCCCCTGCGTCGTGCCAAGGATGGCGGCGATCTCCTCCAACGTGAAGGCGAAGACATCCTTCAGCACGACGGCGGCGCGCTCCTGCGGCGCGGTACGGCTGAAGAGCGCCTCGCCCGCGGCGCGTGTGATCGGCTCGGCCGGCTCGGCGACGCCCGCCACCCACACCGGATCGGCGGCCGCCGCGGCGCGGTCGCTGCGGCGCAACGCGTCGAGCCACAGATTCGTGGCGATGCGGCTAAGATAGGCGGGCAGCGCCAGCACCGGACCGCGGCCCCCGACCAACTCGCCCAGCCCGATCGCAGCGAAC
>DATNEH010000054.1:0-9118 GCA_035553015.1 Caulobacteraceae bacterium
GCTCGGTGAACAGCTCCACCAGCATGGCGTGCGGGCGGCGACCGTCGAGGATGACCGCCGACTCGACGCCGGCCTCCACCGCCGCGACGGCCGTCTCGATCTTCGGGATCATGCCGCCGGTGACGACGCCGCTCGCCACCGACTTGCCGGCTTCCTGGCAGGTCATCTGGCGGATCAGCTCGCCGCCGGGGCCCATCACGCCCTGCACGTCGGTGAGCAGCAGGAGGCGCTTGGCCTTCAGCGCGCCGGCCAGCGCGCCCGCGACCGTGTCGGCGTTGATGTTGTAGGTGTCGCCCTCCGCCGAGACGCCGATCGGCGCCACGACCGGGATGTAGTCGTCCTCGGAGGCGATCAGCGCGCCGATCAGCTTCGGGTCGACGTGGGTCGGCTCGCCGACGAAGCCGAGGTCGACCACCTCCTCGATCTTCGAGCCGGGGTCCCTGCGGGTGCGGGTCGCCTTCTCGACGGTGATCAGCCGTCCGTCCTTGCCCGACAGGCCGACACCGCGCACGTCCGCCTCGGCGCCGGCCAGTGTGATGAAGTTGGCGAGTTCCTTGTTGATGGCGCCCGACAGCACCATCTCGGCGACCTCCATGGTCGGCGCGTCGGTGACCCGCAGGCCGTCGACGAAGGTGGATTTCACCCCGGCGCGCTGCAGCATCGCCGAGATCTGCGGGCCGCCGCCGTGCACGATCACCGGGTGCAGGCCCAAGAGCTTCAGCAGCACGCAGTCGGCCGCGAACAGCCGTGCGACCGCCTCCTCGCCCATCGCGTGGCCGCCGTACTTGATGACCACGATCTCGCGATCGTAGCGCTGGATGTAGGGCAGCGCCTCGGCGAGGGTCTTGGCGGTGGCCCAGCCCTGGGCCTCGCGCGCCTCTGCGGTGTTAGCCATTCGCGGCGACGAGCTGAGTGTTGGAATCCATGGCGGCGCCTCGATAGCGAAGGCGCCCGCGCCTGTCACCCCGATCCAGGGGGTTGGGTCAGTCGAACGCGGCGCGCACGGCCTCGGCGCGGAGCAGCTCGAGCCCGGCGCCGGTAACGGCAGACGCGGCGAGCGTGCGCGGGAAGGCGGCCGGTCGGCGCGCGACGGCGGCCTCGGTCTTGGCCCGCTGCGCCTCGGCCTCCGCCGGCTTCAGCTTGTCGGCCTTGGTGAGGATGATCTGGTAGGAGACCGCGGCGAGGTCGAATGCGGCCATCGCCTCGTCGTCGACCTTCTTCAGCCCGTGCCGCGCGTCGATCAGCAGGAAGACGCGGCGCAGGTTGGGCCGACCGCGCAGGTAGTCGCGGCCGAGGTTCTGGAAGCGCTTGGTCTCGCCCTTCGAGGCGCGCGCGAAACCGTAGCCCGGCAGGTCGACGAGGCGGATGCGCCCGTCCAGCAGGAAGAAGTTCACCTCGCGGGTGCGCCCCGGTTCGGACGACGAGCGCGCCAGCCCCGAGCGGCCGACCAGCGCATTGATCAGGCTGGACTTGCCGACGTTGGAGCGGCCGGCGAAGGCGATCTCCGGCAGGTCGGGCGACGGCAGCTGCTCGATCTTCGCGCAGCCCATCAGGAACTCGGCGGGGCGCGCGAAGGTGACCCGCGCTGCTTCGATCTCAGCGTCCGAGAAGTCCTCGCTCACTCGGCCGCCTTGGCGTCCTTGGCCGTCGTCCGACCCGCCAGCAGCTTTCCGACGAAGGCGTCGAGCGGGTTCTCGACCTTGAAGCGGCGCATCAGCACATACTGCTGCGCCATCGTGAAGATCGACGAGAACGACCAGTAGATGACGAGGCCGACCGCGCTCTGCGCCAGCACGAACATGAACACCCACGGCATCCAGCGCATCAGCCGCTGCTGGTTGGGATCGACCCCGGTCATCGTCGGGCCCGAGAGCAGCGAGAGGAACATCGTGGTGGCGTAGATGATCGGCCAGGCGCCCAGGTGGAACACCATCCCGAAGATGCCGCCGACGAACGGCGCCCCCATGAGCGTCTGCACCCAGCCGGTGGTGAGCGGATCCCAGGGGATCGCGCCGAACAGGTTCCAGATCGTCGTCGGGTCGGGCGCGGAAAGGTCCTTCACCCAGCCGAACGAGGCGTGGCGCATCTCGATGGTGACGTTGAAGACGTTGTTCAGCGCGTAGAACACCGGCAGCGGCAGCAGCATCGGGATGCAGCCGGTGACCGGATTGATCTTCTCGCGCGCGTAGAGCGCCATCATCTCTTTCTGCTGCCCGGCCGGATCGTTCTTCATCCGCTCCTGCAGCGCCTTCATCTCGGGCTGCACCTTCTTCATCTTCGTCGACATCGCGTACGAAGCGTTGAAGGCCGGGAACATCAGGCCGCGGATGGTGATGGTGAGCGCCAGGATCGCCCAGCCGAAGCCGAGCCCCCACGTGCCGAGCCAGCTCTGGTAGAGGTCGAGCAGCTGGAACACCGGCTTGGAGAGCACCTCGAACCAGCCCCAGTCGACCGCCTTGTTGAAGCCGAAGAGGCCGAGCTTGGCGCCGTACGCGTCGAGCGTGCGCACCACCTTGGCGCCGGCGAAGACATGGGTGACCTCGCTGGCCGAGGCGCCGGGCTGGATCACCCGCGGCGCGCCGACGTAGCTGACCTGGTAGGTGTCGACGCCGGCGACCGGGGTGACCGTGAAGCTGGCGTGCAGCGTCTCGTTCTGCGGCGGCGCGAACACCGTCATCCAGTACTTGTCGGTGATGCCGGTCCAGCCGCCCACCGACGTGCAGTCCTTGCACGCGTTGGCCTCGCCGAACTTCTTCTTCCAGTCGGGGTATTTGATTTCCTGGAGCTTGCGATTGAACATCCCGATCGCGCCCTCCATCGACGCGCGACCGAGCGCCGGCGGCACGCCGCGGCGCTGCACGGCGCCGTAGGGCGCGATGTTCACCGGCGCGGAGGAGTTGTTCTGCACCGTGTCGGTGACGGTGAAGAGGTACTGGTCGTCGACCTTGATCTCGCGGTGGAAGACGAGGCCGGACGGCGCCGAATAGCTGAGCTCCAGCGGGTGTTGCGGGGTCAGCGGGCCGCTCGAGGCCGGCGTCCACGCCGTGGTCTCGCCCGGCATCCCCGGCAGGGCGCCGATCCAGCCGTTCACCGCGAAGTAGGCGTTCTCGGCGCCCAGCGGCCGCAGCAGCTCGACCGGCGGCGAGTCCGGCGCGGTGGTCTCGCGGTACTGCTTGAGGAAGAGGTCGTCGATCCGCGCGCCGGTCAGCGCGACCGAGCCGGAGAGCTGCGGCGTGTCGATGCTGACGCGCGGCGCGGCCTGCAGCGCCTGGCCGCGGGTCAGCTTCGGCGCTTCGCTGGCGGTGGGCGCCTTGGCCTGGGCCGCGGCCGCAGACTGCTGCTGCGCCTGCTCGGCTTGCCGGCGCTTGTCCATCGGACCCAGGACGAACTGCTCGTAGCCGACGAGCAGCAGCATCGTCACGACGATGAAGATGATGAAGTTGCGGTTGTCGGTCTGCATCGGACGCGTGCGGCGGGCCTTAGGATCGCGGATCGGGTCGCGGGTTGGGTCGCGGGTTGGGTCGCGGGTTTCTGGGCGGAACGGGTAGTGGGTCTGGAACCGGCGCCGACGCCGCGCCCCCTGAACTGTTCGGTCGGGCGACGGACTGGGGGCCCCCGAGATCGGTGGCGAGCCTTATCAGCGCGCTTTTCAGATCGTCAAGCAGGCGCGGCCACGGCCGGGTCGCAACGCCGCCGCGGGCGATGAGCACATAGTCGCACCCGGGCCTGGCCAGCGCCGGCATGGTCAGGCGCACGGCCTCGCGCAAGCGCCGCTTGGCGCGATTGCGCACCACCGCGCCGCCGATGCGACGCGTGGCGGTGAAGCCGACCCGGATCGAAGCCGACCCGTCGTTCCGATCCCTGACTTGCGCCAACACGGCTCCTCGGGCGCAGGCAAACCCCTTCGCCGCTGCCAGGAAATCGGCGCGCTTCTTCAGTCGTTCAAGGGGCGGGGTGGCTTCGGTCAGGCCGAAACCTCTCTGATGCGGCGCGCCCCAAGGACGCGCCCTAGGCGGTCAAGCGCTTGCGGCCGCGGCTGCGGCGGCGCGCAATCACCGCGCGACCGTTCTTGGTTGCCATCCGCAAGCGGAACCCATGCCGGCGCTTGCGCACGAGGCGGGAGGGTTGATAGGTGCGCTTCACGGGAACTGGCTCCAGGGGTCAGGCGAGCGGGCGGCAATAGAAGAAGCGCCCGCGGAAGTCAACCGGACCGCGGGCGCTCCAGATATAGTGTGACTCTTGCTCAGATCGACAGCACGCGACCGAAGAACGCGCGGTAGCGGCGCAGGGCCTGGCGCAGGTCTTCGGTCGAGACGTCGCCGCCGCGGTCCCACTGGCCCTCGAGCCGAGCCTTTTCCTCCGCGAAGATCTCGGCGAGGCGCTTGATCGCGGTGGCGACAAGCCGGTCGGCCTGTTCGACGGCCTGCCGCGGCTCGTCGACGAAGCTCGCCTGCACCTGATCCCAGTCGGCCCGCAGGCGCGCGGTCTCCTTGCCGGCGAACAGCGGCTCCGGCGCCTCGCCGCCGGTCGTGGCGGCGTCGGCAAAGCTGCGCGACGGTTCGGCCGCAGTCCGACCGGCCTCGCCGGCCTTGGCCAGCGAGGCGGCGGTCAGCTCGGCCTCGGGACCCACCGGATCGCGATCCTCGATGGGGCGCATGCGGCCGCCGCGCGACGCTTCGGGCGTGGGCTCGTTCGGGTCGGACATGGCTGGTCTCCGTGCCTCAGGCGACGCGCGCGGCCTTGACCGGCTCGCCCATCAGGTCCTCGAACAGCGTGTGGTAGTGGATCATCGCCTGCCGCAGGTCCTCGGTGCCGGCGTCGCCGCGGGCGTGCTTGGCGACGGTCTCGCGGGCGAGGCGGTAATTCTGCACGGCGTCGCCGTGGTCGACCGAGAGATCCTCGAGCCGCTGGTCGATGTCCGCCTGCGGGTAGCCACGGGCGGTCATCACCTCGCCAAGCAGGTCGTCGGCGTCGCGCGCCGCGCCGGCCGGATCGTCGACGAACTTCGCCTGCACGCGGCGCCAGTCGGCCGAGAAGCGGGACTGGTCGTCGGCGCTGAGCAGCTTCAGATCATATTTGCGGACGCGCTCGGCCCTCGCTTCCAGCGCGGTCTCGGCCTGGCGCTGGCCGCCGGCGTCTTCCACCGCCCGAACGTATTCCGGTCCGAAACGTGAGCGCAGGCGCTCGGTCCTGTAGCGTAGCCAGGCCACCACCGCGCCTATGATGACGATAATGGCGACGATCACGCCGATAATTATGAGTGTGTTGTTGTCCATGGCTCGTAGCTCGACCTTTGATCCAGTCGTGCGACAGCTCCGCTTACAGCAGCCACACGTAGGGTTTGCTGTCGGATACGTCGTTTAGACTGCAAGTCGAACGGTGTGCTCCGGCACAGGTTCCGGCGCGGTCGATCACGTTTCAATCCCGGAGGTCAGTCCCGCTGGCCGGGCCTCAGCCGCCGCCCTTCGCTTTCATGCTGGCCTCGTCCCACAGGCGCAGGCGGTAGCCGTTGGGGTCGAGGAGCTCGGCGCCGTAGCCCCAGAACACCTTCTGCGGCCCGTGCTCGAAGGCGACGCCGGCGGACGCCAGCTCAGCCGCCTTGGCGTCGACGTCGGCCACCCGGACGGTCAGCGCCAGGCCCGCCGGGACCGTCACCTCGTCCGCCTGGCCGAGGAACACCGTGAGGTCGGCTTCGTCGCGCATGGCGGCGACGCCGGCGCCCGGCATCTCGAACTCCACCTCGAAGCCGAGGTTGTCGCGCCACCAGTCGCGGCTGGCGCGCCAGTCGCGCACCGGCAGCGAGATGTGGTCGAGGCGCGGCACGCTATTCGGGCAAAGCTACTCGGCCGCGGCGGCCATCGGCGCGGCCTGGCCGCCGCGCAGCAGCCGGCCCGGCAGCGCGTCGGTGGCTTCGCCGTCGCGGTAGGTGACCTCGCCGGCCACCACGGTCGCCTCGTAGCCGCTGGCGCGCTGCAGCAGGCGACGCCCGCCAGCCGGCAGGTCGTAGGCCACCTGCGGCGCGTGCAGCTTGAGGTTCGTCCAGTCGATCACGTTGAGGTCGGCCCGGTAGCCCGGCTTCAGCACGCCACGGTCGCCCAGGCCGACCGCACGCGCCGTCTCGCGGGCCTGCAGGCGGATCACGTCGGCCAGCGGCAGCTTCGGCCCGAGCGTGCGGTCGCGCGCCCAGTAGGTGAGCAGCGTGGTCGGGAACGAGCCGTCGCAGATGGTGCCGACGTGCGCGCCGCCGTCCGAGAGTCCGGGCACGCAGTCCTTGTGGCCCATCATGCGCCGCGCCGGCTCGAGGTTGCCGTCGGAGTAGTTCAGCACCGGCACGTAGATCATCGCGTGGCCGTCGTCCGACACCAGGTGGTCGAGGCAGACCTCCTCCGGCGCCCGGCCGGTCCGCTGCGCGATCGCGGCGATCGAGGTCTCTGGCTGGGGCTCGTAATCCGGCATGCCGGAGACGAGGTGCATGTTGGACCAGTCCCGCATCCGTCCGCGCACCCGGCCCTCCGGCGGATTGGAGAGCAGCCGCTCGCGGAAGTCCGGGTCCCTCAGCAGCGCGACGCGCTCGGCCAGCGGCCGCTTGGCGATCTCCTTGTAGACCGGGTACGGCGAGAACGGGTTCAGCGTCAGCTCCAGGCCGAAGAGCACGCCCACCGGCCGCGCCGCCACCTGCGCCTTGATCCGCAGGCCCGACGCGACGGCGTCCTCCACCTTGTCGAGCAGGGTCAGGTAGTTGGTGGGCCGCACCGGGCTCTGCACCAGCGAGAACGACAGCGGCCGGCCGGAGCGCTCGACCACGCGGCGCAGCATGGCGAACTCGGCGTCCTCGTCGGCGAAGTCGGACACCACCTGCAGCACGCCCTTGCCGGCGGAGGCGATGCCGAGCGCGATGCCGGTCAGCTCGTCCTCGTGCGCGGTCAGCGTCGCGATCGGCGAGCCGTCCGAAGAGCGGTGGTTCAGCGTGCGCGACGTGCCGAAGCCGATCGCGCCGGCCTCCATCGCCTCTTTGGCGAGCGCCGCCATGGCCGCGATGTCGGCCTCGGTGGCCGGCTCGCGGTCGACGCCGCGCTGGCCCATCACGAAGACGCGCAGCGCCGCGTGCGGCAGCTGGCTGCCGATGTCGACGTCGAACCGGCGCGCGGCCAACTGGTTCAGGTAGTCGGGATAGCTCTCCCAGTTCCAGGGCAGGCCTTCGCTGAGCACCGGGAACGGGATGTCCTCGACGCCTTCCATCAGCTTGACCAGGAGGTCGTGGTCGTCCGCGCGGCAGGGCGCGAAGCCGACCCCGCAGTTGCCCATCACCACCGTCGTGACGCCGTGCCACGACGACGGCTGCATGCGGCTCTCCCAGGTGGCCTGGCCGTCGTAGTGGGTGTGGATGTCGACGAAGCCGGGCGCGACGATCTTGCCCTTGGCGTCGAGCTCCTCGGTCCCCGCGCCGGCCACCTTGCCGACCGCGGCGATCTTGCCGTCCTTGACGGCCACGTCGCCCTCGAACCCCTCGCCGCCGGTCCCGTCGTAGATGGTCCCGCCGCGCACCACGAGGTCGTAGTCACGAGCTTGAGCCATGCGCATCGTCCTCCTGATCGTTCGTCACATACTGACCCCGGAGGCGGGTCGCGCCAAGCGCGAAGGCGCGCTCGGGTCAGCCCGCGGCGGGGGTGATCGGCTTCATCCCCGGCTGGCAAGGGCCCTGGAAGCGCAGCACCGAGTGGGCGGTCAGCGCGTTCTTCGGCTCGTTCGGGGCGTCCATCGTCGAGGTGATGTCGTCGGTGAAGCCCGAGGCGAGGTCGCCGACGATGCGGCGGTGCAGATGGATGGTCGCCGCGCCGTCCGTGCAGACCGCGTTGAAGTCGAGCGAGCCGTCGCCCAGGCGCACCGCCTGCCACTGGCTGCACGAGGCGTCCTTCGCCGGAAAGATCGGGCGGCCGGGATCGCAGAAGGTGAACGGCGCGCGCGTCTGGCCGTGCAGCGTGCCGGTCTCCACCCATGCGCCGGCCCTGGTGTGCGGCGGGTTCGCCATGTCGACCGGAGTTCCCTGGTTGCAGGCCGCGAGCGCCAGGAGCCCCGAGGCGATGCCCATCCGTCGCGCGATCATCGGTCGTCCCTCGAGCCCGTTCCTGGCGCGCGATGATCGCGGCCGGCGGCGACGCTTACAACCGCGCGCCGCGGGATTCCACGCGCACGCAAATCGGCTCAGTCTGCGTGCGGATGACTGGAGCGCCCCTCACCTTCTACGAGTTCTTCGCCGGCGGCGGCATGGCGCGGCTGGGCCTGGGCGAGCGCTGGGAATGCGTGTTCGCCAACGACTTCCATCCGATGAAGGCCGATGCGTACCGCGCCAACTTCGGCGCTGCTGACCTTCGCCAGGGCGATGTCTGGGACCTGCATCCGCACGACCTGCCCGGGCGCGCCGACCTCGCCTGGGCCTCCAGCCCCTGTCAGGACCTCAGCCTCGCCGGCGCGCGGGCCGGGCTCGCCGGAGGGCGCTCGTCGGCCTTCTTCGGGTTCTGGTGGCTGATGGAGGCGCTGGGTCAGCAGGACCGCAGTCCGCGCGCCGTTGTCATCGAAAACGTCTCGGGCCTCTTCAACTCGCACGGCGGGCGCGACTTCGAGGCGGTGTGCGCGGCGCTGGCCGCTGCAGGCTACCGGTTCGGCGCACTGGAGATCGACGCGGCCGCCTACCTGCCGCAGTCGCGCAGCCGCTGCGTGATCATCGCCACGCGCGAGGACGCCCATGGCCTCACCGCGCCGCCTTCCGCCGCCAGCCGCGCAGTGCGCGAGGCGCATGACCGCCTGCCGCATCACCTGAAGGAGCGCTGGATCAACTGGCGCCTGCCCGCCCCGCCGCGCCGCAACCTCGATCTCGCAGCGATACTGGAGTCCGACGATGCGGTCGCCTGGCGCTCGGACGCCGAGACCGCCGCGCTCGTCGCGCTGATGGACGACCTGCACCGCGTCCGGCTGGAGGCGGCGCTGGCGGCCGGCGAGCGGCGGGTCGGCGCTGCTTTCCGCCGGATGCGCGGAGATCGTCAGCGCACGGAAGTCCGCTTCGACGGTCTGGCCGGCTGCCTGCGCACCCCCGGCGGCGGCTCCTCGCGGCAGTTCATCA